>NZ_CP118574.1:5402500-5736875 GCF_028898845.1 Streptomyces sp. WZ-12
CCGGTGGACGCGCACGTTCCGCACGACTACGCGCCGGGCGAGCGGCTGCGCCTCCAGGCGTACCGGGCGATCGCCTCGGCCAACTCCGAGGAGGACGTCGCGGCGGTCCGCGAGGAGCTCACCGACCGCTACGGCAAGCTGCCGGAGCCGGTGGAGAACCTCCTCCTGGTCGCCGGTCTGCGGATGCTGGCCCGCTCCTGCGGCGTCACCGACATCACCCTCCAGGGCTCCAACATCCGCTTCGGCCCGGTGGAGTTGCGTGAGTCCCAGGAACTCCGCCTGAAGCGGCTGCATCCCCGTACGGTCCTGAAGCCGGCGACGCGGCACGTGCTGGTGCCGCGGCCCACGACGGGGCGGATCGGGGGGAAGCCGGTGGTGGGGCGTGAGTTGCTGGCGTGGGTCGGGGAGTTCCTCACGACCATTCTGAGCTGACCCGCGCGTTTTGGGCTTGCCCGCGGTGGGGGTTGCTCGCCGTTGGTGGTGGTGGTTGTTGGGCGGGGGCGCCGCGGTCTGTGCGTGGTGGCGGGGGTGGGCCGGAGGCGCCCGCCCGGTGGTGGGTGAGGGTTTCAAGGGCCGTCGTGGTAACCCCGGGACCAGAGGCGTGGGTTGGGGCTGCCCACCCGGCGCCGCCGGCCCCACCCCACAAACACCCCCCAACGCCGAGCCCCGCAGGGGTTACGCGCGGCGGAGGAGAACCACGTCTCCCGCCGCCCCCACCACCACATACGTCGAGCGCGGATGCCTGGCCTCCGCGTCCGTCAGCGCCCGCTCCGCCTCCTGGGCGTCATGCGCCTGCACGGCGACGTAAGCGGGCGTCAACGCACCCGTATTGCCGGCCCAGTAGACGTGCGTCCGCCCCGTGAGGTGGCTCAGTGGGCGGACGTCGGACTCGACCGTCGCCCCGTCGGGAATCCGGTCGAGCAGCCGCTCGGCCGCGACCGCCGGCGGCGGTGTGCGGTACGTCGCGGCCTCGCCCAACCGCGCCAACGGCAGCGTCGTGGTGAGCGCGAGGGCCGCGGCGAGGACGGCGGCGGGCAGGTGGTGGGCGTAGGAGCGTAGCCAGGGGCGCGCGGAGGCGTGGGCGCGCGGGAGGGCGTCGACCAGGGCGAGGAAGACGACCGGCATCAGGACGGCGCTGTAGTGCCAGTCGGTGCCCCAGTAGTGCGGTTCGTGGGAGAGGAAGCGCCAGCCGAGGGTGGGCGCGGCGACGAGGAGGAGGGGGGAGCGCAGGGCGAGCAGGCCGGTGGTGGGGAGCAGTACCCACAGCAGGGTGCGGAGCGCGACGCCGAGGGGGATGGCGGCCCCGCCGTGGTCGCCGAGCTTGGTCCAGTAATCGTATGAACCCGAGCCGTTGAAGGCGGGTATGAGCAGGGTGAGGGTGACGGCGGTGGCCGTCAGGCCGAACGCGACGAGGGCGAGCGGGAGGGGGGCGGGGCGGCGGGCGCGGAGCAGGGCGAGCGCCCCGATGGCGGCGGCCGTGACGCCGAGGTCCTCCTTGACCAGCACGAGGGGGGCGGCCCAGTAGACGGCGGTGTTCCAGCGGCCGCGCAGTGCCGCGTCCAGGGCAAAGGCGATCAGCGGTACCGCGAAGGCTATTTCGTGGAAGTCGAAGTCAACCGCCTTCTGGGCGCCCCAGGACAGGCCGTAGGCGAGGCCGAGGGCGAGCCCGCGCAGGCGGCCCAGGTGGCGGGCGGCGGCGCGGGTGACGGGTATCGCGGAGAGCGCGAACAGCGCGGCCTGCGCGGTGAGCAGGGTCAGGGGGGAGGGGAGGAGCCGGTAGAAGGGGGCGAGCAGGATCAGGATGGGGCTGAAGTGGTCGCCGAGGATGTTGGTGCCGGGGCCCTTGAGGTCGACGAGGGGGGCCCGGAGGTGGGCGTAGCCGCGGACGGCCTGTTCGAAGATGCCCAGGTCCCAGGAGACGGTGGAGAAGGTGCGGTAGCGCCAGAAGGACAGCGCGGCGTAGGCGAGGAAGAAGAAGCCGGCGATCCAGTACGGGTCCAGGCGCGGGGCGCGGAGCGCGGCGTGCCGGGGCGGGGGTTGGGGGGCGGTCGGCCGGTGCGGTGCGGCGGGGTGCGGGGTGGGCCCGGCGCGGCCGTCCGCCGCCGTCGCTGCGGCCGTGTCCATGAGCGGCGTCCTCACTCTCGATTTTCCGAAAAGATATACGACCGGGATGCGGGCCGGTCCGGCGTCCGTCGGCCGAGCCCCGCCCCTGTTCACCTGTCCCGCAACCCTGTTGCCACGCTCATGGATTGGATGTCCGACGTGAAGTCGATCGCCCGCCGTTCCGCCGCCCACTCCCGTACTCCCCGCGCCTTCGCCGTTGCCACTCTGGCCGCGTTGTTGACGGTCACCGGCTGCTCCGGGCACGGTGGCGGCTCCTCAGATGCCGGGAACGGTGCGTCGGTTCCCGGGGACGCCGGCGGGAAGCAGGGGGAGCCGGGCAGCGCGCTGCGCGCGTTGGACTCACTGGCCGTCAAGCGGGTGGGGACGAAGTCCGGTTACGCCCGGAACCGCTTCGGGACGGCCTGGGCGGACACCGACGGCAACGGCTGCGGCACCCGCGACGACATACTCAAGCGGGATCTGCGGGGCACCAAGTTCCGGGACGCGAAACAGTGCGTGGTGGTGTCCGGCTCGCTCCCCAAGGACCCGTACACCGGGAAGGCGTTGCAGTACGAGCGGGGGCGCAGCACGATCGACATCGACCACGTGGTGGCGCTGTCGGACGCCTGGCAGACGGGCGCGCGGAGTTGGGACGGCCGCAAGCGGGTGGCACTGGCCAACGATCCGCTGAACCTGATCGCGGTGGAGGCGTCGGCCAACCGCCGCAAGAGCGACGGGGACGCGGCGGACTGGCTGCCGCCGTACGCCGGTTACCGCTGTACCTACGTCGCGCGGCAGGTGGCGGTGAAGAAGAAGTACGAGCTGTGGGTGACCCGCGAGGAGAAGGCCGCGATGGCGAAGGTCCTCAACTCCTGCCCGCGGCAGGGGCTGCCGGGTGGCGGGAACCCGACGCAGGCGCCGGAGCGCTTCACGGCGAAGTAGCGCCGCACGGGCGCGAGAGGCCCCGGGCCCGGACCGCGGTGGCGCGGATCCGGGCCCGGGGCAGCTGTGGCAGGTACCGGGGCGAGCCGACGGCCCGAAGGAACCACCCCCAAGCAACCGACCTCCTCGCGGCTCGTTGGCCGAAGCAGTGGCCCGCGCCACGCCGACTCCCTAGCATCGATCACTCAAGGTCGTAACTAGGTCGGTCGTTGTCAGTTCCGTTGCACGATCTGCATCCGCCGGGAGGCCATGTGTTCCGCCGTAGGACAGCGCTCTCCGTTTCCGCCGCCGCCGCTCTGCTGGCCGCGACCCCGTTGCTCACCGCCTGCGGCTCCGAGGCCCACCCGGGCGCCGCCGCCATCGTGGACGGCAAGCGGATCACCGTCGCCCAGCTCCAGACCCGGGTGAAGGACGTCCGCGCCGCCCAGGCCGCGTCCCCCGAGGGCAACCAACTGATCGCCAACACCGGCCGACTCGGCCTCTCCACCCTCAACGGCATGATCTTCGACGAGGTGCTGGCCCGCAGCGCCGCCGACGCCGGGGTCACGGTCACCCGCGCCGACGTCCAAAAGGGCCGCGCGGCGGCCGAGGAACAGGCCGGTGGCCCGGCCCGGTTGAAGCAGATGTGGCTCCAACAGGGCATCGCCCCCGACCGCATCGACGCGGTGGTCCGCAACCAACTCCTCCTCGACGGCCTCGCCAAGCACCTGCACGTGGACCGCGCCACGCCCACCGGCCAACGCACCCTCGTTCAGGCCCTGGCGAAGACCTCCCGCTCCCTGGGCGTCGACGTCAACCCGCGCTACGGCACGTGGGACGACCAGCAGGTGATCCTCGGCCAGACCAAGGAACCGTGGATCGTCCCGTCGACGCCGCGGCAGCAGCAGGCGTAGGGCCGGGGTAGGGCGGCGGCCGTTCCGTTCCCCTCGGGGGCGCGGGGCGGCCGCCGCCCTCGCGTCCAGGCGCCCGGGGCACTGTCGGTCCCGTGCGTTACGTTCGTTGGTGTGAACGCTGACGCCGCAGACGCCACCCCCGCCGCCGTGCCCCACCCCGAGGCCCCGGGCACCGGCCGCCTGGTCCTGCTCACGACCAGCCACCGGGTCGCCCCCGGCCTGCTGTCCTGGCCCGCCTGGCAGGCCCTGCGCACCGCCGACCGCGTCCTGTGCGCCACCGCGGACCACCCACAGCTGCCCTACCTCCGCGAGGCCGGCATCGCGGTGGAGACCGCCGCCCCCACCGCCCGCGAGCTGGTGGACTACTGCGTCCCGGCCGCCCGCACCGCCGTCGTCCTCACCTCCGCCGACGGCGAGAGCGCCCTCACCGACGGCCTGGCCCGCCTGGCCGGCTCCGGCCGCGAGACCATGCCCGACCTGGAGCTGCTGCCCGGCTCCTACGACCTCCCCGGCGCCCGCCTGCTCGACCTCGTCCAGGTCATGGACCAGATCCGCACCGCGTGCCCCTGGAGCAGCATCCGCACCCACCGCGACCTCGCCAAGTACGGCATCGAGGAGGCGTACGAGCTGGTCGAGGCCATCGAGGAGGGCGACCGCGAGGCGCTCCGCGAGGAGCTCGGCGACGTGCTCCTCCAGGTCGTCTTCCACGCCCGGATCGCCCAGGACGACCCCGACGAGCCGTTCTCCGTCGACGACGTGGCCGGCACGATCGTCGAGAAGCTGCTCCACCGCCACCCCCACGTCTTCGGCGCCGAGACCGCCGAGACCCCCGAGGACGTCAAGGCCCACTGGCTCCGCACCAAGGCCGAGGAGAAGCAGCGCGCCTCCATCACCGAGGGCGTCCCCCTCGCCCAGCCCGGCCTCGCCCTCACCGCCAAACTGGCCTCCCGCGCCCGCACGGCGGGCCTGGAGGTGCCCCTGCCCACCGGCCCGGGCATCGGCTACGAACTCCTGGCGCTGGCCGTCCGCGCCGAATCCGAGGGCATCGACCCGGAGGCGTCCCTCCGCGCGGCCGCCCGCACCTACCGCGACGCGGTGCTGGCAGCGGAGCGGAGCGCGGGGTAGTTCCGTCGGGGACGGACCCGGGGCCGGGTAAGCCCCGCTGGAAAGCTGGCCGTTGGGAGGCGCCCCGGCCCGGCACGCGGATCAGTGCAGCGTCCACGCCCGCAGATCGGCGTCGGACGGCCCGGCGCACCGAGGCCGTGCTCTGGCTCCGGCGCGCGGTGGACCGGGGCGACGAGCGCGCGGCCCAGACGCTGGAGGCTGCGAACAGGGCGGCGCCTACGGCGCGTTCCGCCTGAGCCGACGGGCTCAGGCGGGACGCGTTGCGTCCCTCGCCGGGTCTTCCCGGTCAGGGGAGTCGTACGGAGGTGCGGGCAGGCGGGCGCCTCGACTCACGGCCACCCGGCGGACGTTGGCGAGCGACGTGGCCAAGTCGGCCGCGAGCAGGTGGATTTCGCCGGGCGTCCAGGTCCGTTCGCGAAGGACGTGGCCGGCCTCCTCGATGAGCTCGGCCGCCGAGGCGAGCTGTTCCGCCTCGATCCGGTCGGCCATACGGGAGACGTATCCGGTCCCGTCGCCCGTGAGGAGATAGCAGGGCTTCCCTTCCGGGCTGGACCAGGGCAGAAGCCGCCCAGCGTCCAGGAGTCCTCGATTAGGCTCGGTCATGCCGTCGACCTCCGTGGGGTTGGTGGCCACGCCCTCGGGCCGGTGCACGCCGGTCGCGAGGGTCCGCGCTTCTTCACGCTGTGTGGCCGTTCCCTCACAGATTCGGCCTCTTCTGGCTACGCTGCCAGTACGTCGAGCCCGACAACGCAGTTGTCAAGGAGGGGAGTTCAGCCCGTGAAGGGAAAACGCCAGCCACGCACGGCCAGGGAGAAGTACGGGGAGGAGTTGAGGATCCGTCGCATCGCTGCTGGCCTGACGCAGGAAGAACTGAGTGAGCTCGTGGTGTGTTCGCCCACGCTGATCAGCCACTTCGAGGCGGGCAGGCGGCTCCCGAAGCCGGATGACGCGCGGCGGATCGACCAGGCGTTGAAGACGGATGGCTTCTTCCTCCGGTGGTTGGAGGACCTGGAGTCGAAGTACGCCGACCACTTCGCGGCAGCAGCGGAATTGGAGACGCAAGCCGCGCTGGTCCAGCAGTTTGCGCTGTCCCTGGTGCCCGGCGTGCTTCAAACCGAGGGCTATGCGCGGGCGGTGTTCGCTGCATACCGCCCCAACCACACACCCGAGGAACTTGACGACGAGGTTGTCATCCGAACGCGGCGTGCCCGGGTCCTCGACGGGCCGTTGAAGCCGGTGATTTGGACGCTGCTCGACGAGTCCGTGTTGCGGCGTCACGTCGGCGGCCCCCAGGTCATGGCCGAGCAATTGCACAAGATCGGTGGCCTGGCTGAGGCGGGGCGGCTGAGGCTGCACGTGCTTCCGTACGGCGCCGGGGCGCACGCGCTCATGGAGAGCGACCTCACGCTCATGAGCTTCGCGGAGTCCGCCCCTGTGGCCTACGTCGAAGGCTTTCTCACCGGCAACTTGATGGATGATCCGGCGCTGGTGGCCGCGAGCCAGACCGCTTACGCTCTAGCTCTGAGCGACGCGCTGTCGCAGCAGGAGTCACTGGCCCTTGTCAAGGCCGTAGCGAAGGAACACGCAGATGGTCAGCAGTGAGCACACCGTCTCCGACTCGTCCATGCTCACTGGCTGGTACAAGTCCAGCTACAGCGGCGGCGGTCAAGGCAACTGCCTGGAGGTCGCCCGCGGCCACGCCCACATCCCCGTGCGCGACAGCAAGCGGCCCTCCGGGCCTGCGCTGATATTCCCCTCCGTGAGCTGGTCGGCGTTCGTATCCGCCGTCAGGGGCGGGGAGTTCGGGGAGCCGACCGCCTGAGGCGATCCAGCGCCCACACCACCACCGCCCCCGCCGCGAGCACCGCTCCCAGGGCGCACACCCCGCCCCAGCCGCCGGCGACCCAGACCACCGACGTCAGGGCGGAGCCCGCCGCGCCGCCGGCGAAGTAGCTGGTCATGTAGGCGGAGTTGAGGCGGTTGCGGGCTTCGGGGCGGACGGCGTAGATGAGGTTCTGGTTGCTGACGTGGACGGCCTGGACGGCGAGGTCCAGGGCGATGACGCCGATCAGCAGGGCCGCCAGCGACCAGGTGCCGCCCGTGCCGCCGGCGGCCAACAGGGCCCAGGAGGCGAGGAGCAGGACCGTACCCGTGCCGGTGACGCGGTGGGCCAGGCCGCGGTCCGCCAGCCGGCCGGCCATCGAGGCGGCCAGGGAGCCGGCCGCGCCGACCAGGCCCAGCAGCCCGATCGTCGACTCCTGCCAGCCGTAGGCGGGGCCGGAGAGCAGGAAGGCCACCGCGGTCCACAGGACGCTGAAGCCGGCGAAGGTGAGGGCGCCGAGCGCGGCGCGCCAGCGCAGCACCGGCTCGTGGGAGAACAGGGCCAGGGTGGAGCGGAGCAGGGCGGGGTAGCTCAGACCGGCCGTCGTGCGCAGGGTCGGCAGGCGGAGGCGGAGGAGGAGCGCCATCAGCAGCATCAGGGCCGCGTCGACCCAGTAGACCGTGCGCCAGCCGCCGAGTTCGGCGAGCAAGCCGGCCGCCGTGCGGGCCAGCAGGATGCCCAGTAGCAGACCGGTCATGACGGTGCCGACGGTCCGGCCGCGCTCGGCGGGCGCCGACAGGGTCGCCGCGAACGGCACGACGACCTGGGCGGCGACGGAGGCGAGGCCGGTCAGGGCGGTGCCGATCAGCAGCAGCGCCCCGTTCGGGGCGCTCGCCGTCACGGTCAGGAAGACGGCGGTCAGGGCGCAGAGGACGACCGCGAGCCGGCGGCGTTCGAGGAGGTCGCCGAGGGGCACCAGGAGCAGCAGGCCGAGGCCGTAGCCGGTCTGGGCGACGGTGACGACGAGGGCGGCGGTGCCGGCGGAGAGGTGGAGGTCGCGGCCTATGACGTCGAGGAGCGGCTGGGCGAAGTAGTTGCCGGCGACCGAGAGGCCGGTGGCGACGGACATCAGGAGGAGGGTGCCGCGCCCCAGGCGGGAGGCGGGTGCTTCCGAGGCGGTGGGGCCGGCGTCGCCTCCGGGGTTCTCACCCGGTCCGGTCCCTGCTCGCGCTGCTGCGGTTCTCATGGGGCCAAGCGTCCGGCCCGGGGCATCGATCGGTCCAACGCATTGTTTTCATTGCATCGATCGCGATGGGTGATGGATCGAGGAGGGCTGGGCGCGCTTACGATCGCGCGCATGGAGCTCCAGCAGATGCGGTACGTCGTCGCGGTCGCCGAGACCGGTGGGTTCACCCGGGCCGCGGAGCGCTGCCATGTGGTGCAGTCCGCGCTCAGCCATCAGATCGCCCGGCTGGAGAAGGAGTTGGGGGCGCGGCTCTTTGACCGGACCAGTCGGAGCGTGCGGCTGACCGCCGCGGGGGAAGCCTTCGTTCCGGTCGCCCGGCAGGCGCTCCAGGCGGCCGAGCGGGCGCGCGCGGAGGTGGAAGCGGTGAGCGGCGCGGTGCGCGGGCGGCTGGCGGTGGGGGCGATCTCGACCGTCAGCGCCGTCGATCTCGCCCGGGAGTTGGGGGAGTTCCGCACCCGGTACCCGGAGGTGCGGATCAGCCTCCGGATGGAGATGAGCGATCCGCTGCTGGACGCGGTGCGCGAGGGCGCCTTGGACGTGGCGTTCGTGGGGCTGACGCCCGGGGCGCGGACGGTCGGCGTGCGGGAGAAGGTGCTGGCGCGCGGGGAGTTGGTCGCGGTGGTGCCGCCGGAGCATCCGTTGGCCGGACGGGAGTGGACGACGCTGGCGCGGGTGGCCCGGGAGACGTTCGTGGACTGGACGGCGGGGTCGGCAGCCCGTCGCCAGCGGGACGAGGCGTTCCGGGCGGCGGGGTTGACGGCGGAGGTGCCGTTCGAGGTGACGACGGTGGAGTTCATGGCGGAGCTGGTGCGGGCCGGGCTGGGGATCGGGATGGTGCCGGAGGCGTTCGCCCGCCGGCTCGGCGGGCTGCGGACGGTCCGGGTGCGGCCGGCGCCGGAGCGGACCGAGCGGGTGGTGTGGAGCGGGCTGGGGACGTCGCCGGCCGCGGCGGCGTTCCTGGCGGGGCTGGGGGTGGAGACGGGGTAGGGGAGGTCGGACCCGTATAGCCGGGCCCATATAGAGGGGAAGGGGACGGGCGGGCTCTGCCTGGTGGGACGGGGTGGGGTGCCGCGGGCGCGTGGGGTGGGTGCGGCACCGGTTACGGTCGAGGTGTGCACCACGAGCCCGACGCCTGCCCGGAGAGCGGAACCGACGCCCGCACGGAGACCGGGTCCGAGAAACGCCCGGGGACCGGCCCCGCTGCCGGCCCGGAGACCGGTTGCCCGTCCATCGGATCGACCGGAACGGCCGGATCTACCGGATCGACTGAATCAGCCGGATCCACCGGAACGCCCGCCCCCACCGGCTGCCCCGCGACCCGCGGCCGCCCCCGCCGCCACCCCCACCCCCGGCCCGACCCCCGCGCTCTTCTCCTGGCAGTTCGCCGCGGACCCGTACCCGGCGTACGCCTGGCTGCGCGAGCATGCGCCGGTGCACCGGACCCGGTTGCCCAGCGGCGTCGAGGCGTGGTTGGTCACCCGTTACCCGGACGCCCGGCAGGCGCTCGCCGACGCCCGGCTGTCGAAGAACCCGGTGCACCACTCCGAGTCCGCGCACGGAAAGGGCAAGACGGGCATTCCGGGCGAGCGCGGTGCCAACCTCATGACGCACCTGCTCAACATCGACCCCCCGGACCACACCCGGCTGCGCCGCCTGGTCTCCAAGGCGTTCACCCCGCGCCGGGTCGCCGCGTTCGCGCCGCGCATACAGGAGCTGACCGACCAACTGATCGACGGTTTCGCGCAGCGCGGGAGCGCCGACCTCATCCACGAGTTCGCCTTCCCGCTGCCGATCTACGCGATCTGCGACCTGCTCGGCGTCCCGCCCGAGGACCAGGACGACTTCCGCGACTGGGCGGGCATGATGATCCGGCACGGCGGGGGCCCGCGCGGCGGCGTCGCCCGTTCCGTGAAGAAGATGCGGGCGTATCTGGCCGAGTTGATCCACCGCAAGCGGGCCGACCTCGGCGACGACCTGATCTCCGGCCTGATCCGGGCCTCCGACCACGGCGAGCACCTCACCGAGAACGAGGCCGCCGCGATGTGCTTCGTGCTGCTCTTCGCCGGCTTCGAGACCACGGTCAACCTCATCGGCAACGGCACCTACGCGCTGCTCCGCCACCCCGCCCAGCGGGAGCTGCTCCAGAAGTCGATCGCGGCCGGCGATGCCGAGCTGCTCGCCACCGCCGTCGAGGAACTGCTGCGCTACGACGGGCCGGTGGAGCTGGCGACCTGGCGGTACGCGACCCGGGAGTTGACGCTGGGCGGGCAGCGGATCGCCGAGGGGGACCCGGTGCTGGTGGTGCTGGCCGCCGCCGACCGCGACCCGGCCCGCTTCGACGAGCCGGACGTGCTCGACCTCGCGCGGCGTGACAACCCCCACCTCGGCTACGGGCACGGCATCCACTACTGCCTCGGCGCGCCGCTCGCCCGGCTCGAAGGGCAGACCGCCCTCGCCACCCTACTGACCCGCCTGCCGGACCTCCGACTTGCGGCGGAACCGGACGATTTGCGGTGGCGCGGCGGGCTCATCATGCGCGGACTGCGCACCCTGCCGGTGGAGTTCACACCGGAGAGCGCGACGGAGACGCCGTCGGAACCGTCCCGACCAGGCACAGTCGCATAGTTGACGATCCGTCAGTCATGTGACCATTACGTGATCTCCGCTACACCGGCTTGTGACTGCCCGTAACCCCGGCTACCTTTCCTCCGGCGATCGAGGTTGGTCGCGGGCCGCCGTCACGGCGCCCCCGCCCGGCCGCGATCCGACAACTCAACCGCCGCGCGAAAGGCAACCGCATGCGTTCCGGGAACGGCCGGCATCGTCGCCCCCGACAAGCACCGGCCATCTTTGTCACGGCAGGAGTGACCGGCGCGGGGCTGGCCCTGCCACTGCTCAGCGCCAGTGGGGCGCAGGCCGCCGACGCGGCGACCTGGGACCGCGTCGCGCAGTGTGAGAGCGGCGGAATGTGGAGCTCCGCCACCGGCAACGGCTTCTACGGCGGCCTCCAGCTCACCCAGGAGATGTGGGACCACTACGGCGGCTCCGCGTACGCCTCCCGCCCCGACCTCGCCAGCCGCGCCCAGCAGATAGCCGTGGCCCAGGCGATCCTCGACGACCGCGGCCCGGACGCCTTCCCGAGCTGCGCGGTGGACGCCGGGCTGACGAAGGGCGGCCGTAAGCCGGGCGTCGACCCGGGCAGCACCAGCCGACCCACCCCGCGCCCCACGCACGCCCCCTCGGCCGACGACCCGGCCACCGGCGACCCGTCCGGCACGACGGGGGAGTCGGGCCACGCGGGCCCGGGCACCACGACGCCCACCCCGTCCGGCAGCGACGCCGCCCCCGGGTCGGACTCCGACTCCGGTACCCCGGGCGCCCCTTCGGCGAGCCAGGACCCCACGGGCGCAACGGGCACCGCTAACCCCACAAGCCCCACGGACCCCGCGTCGCCGTCCGGATCGCCGTCCGGATCGCCCTCCGGCTCTCCGTCGGCCACTCCGTCCCCCTCGTCGTCCGAGAAGCCGACCGGGGAGCCGACCGGGGAGCCGTCGGGGGTCCCGTCCCCCTCCTCGCCTCCGTCCACGGCGCCGGACGACCCGGCCGGCCCGTCCGGCTCCGTCGATCCCGGTACGCCGCCCGCCGCCGGCAAGCACCGCGGTGTGCCGGGCGACGGTGCGGGCTCCGGTGACGAGCGGGACGGCGGCAGCGGTCGGCACGCCTCGCGCGGCGGGGCGGCGCACCGCACGCCCCCGGCGGGTGTCGGCGACTACCGCGTACGCCCGGGTGACAACCTGTCAGCCATCGCCGAGCGCCATGACCTGCCGGGCGGCTGGCCCGCGCTCTACGACCGCAACCGCGGCGTCATCGGCTCCGACGCGGACCTCATCCTTCCTGGTCAACTGCTCGATCTCGGGCGGGCGCAGGGGTAGTTACCGCCGGTTCGGGGCGGTTTCGTAAAAGTGAGATATGGCTCTCGTTGCGGGGGGCGGGGTGGGTCCCGTCCCCCGTTTCGATACCGGGGTCCACCTGCGGAAATGTCCCCCCTGATGATCAAAAACGGTCAACTTGGTTCAGAAGATGGGGTTTGAACACCAACAGGGATTTGCTTACGGTCAGGACCGCTCGCCAAAGCGGGCTCTTCGATCGCACGCCGAATCCTGCCGGCGGTCGGAGGACGACGACGCGCAAGCGCCGAAGGCAGGAGCGGGGGACCCAAGGTAAGTGCCGGCCCCACCCGTGAAAGCGGGTCAACCGGCTTGGGGTGAAGTCGCGTGTGCAGCACACGCGGCCGGGCAGCTCACACGGCCCGAACCCGACAGCTCACCTCGTAGGCGTCGGTGAGGAAACGAACGCACGATGCTGATCAACAAGGGCAAGCACCGCCGCAGCTCCAAGGCCGTCCGCGTCGCCACCCTGGCCGGTGTCGCCGGCGCCGCCGTCGCCGTCCCGCTGATGGGCGCCACCTCCGCTTCCGCCGCCTCGGTCGCCACCTGGGACAAGGTCGCCCAGTGCGAGTCCGGTGGCAACTGGTCGATCAACACCGGTAACGGCTACTACGGTGGCCTGCAGTTCTCCAACTCCAGCTGGGCCGCCGCCGGTGGCACCCAGTACGCGGCCCGCGCCGACCTGGCCACCAAGGCCCAGCAGATCGCCGTCGCCGAGAAGCTGCTCGCCATCCAGGGCCCGGGTGCCTGGTCCTGCGCCGGCGCCGGCAACCTGACCGCCGGTGGCCCGGCCGCCAACGTCGACACCTCCGGTGGCGCCACGGTCAAGAAGAGCCAGGGCACCTCCGAGACCCGCAAGCAGACCGAGGGCACCACCAAGAAGAAGTCCGCCCCGGTCCGCGAGAAGGTCGAGAAGGCCCAGCCGGCCCCGCAGCAGCCGCACCGCTCCGGTGACACCTACACCGTGAAGTCGGGCGACACCCTCGCCAAGATCGCCAAGGCGCACGGCACCAACTGGAAGGCGCTCTACGCCGCCAACAAGTCCGTCGTCGGCGGCAACCCCAACCTGATCTTCCCGGGCCAGAAGCTCAGCATCTGAGCCGCCCGCGAAAGCTGCCCCGCCCCGGCGCGTACCCCCGAGCGCGCCGCGGCGGGGCTTCTTATGTCCGGGCGCCCCTGCGCCGTGCCGCACCGCGCCCGAGCCCCCCCCGCTGACGTGCACCGTCTCCGGTGCCGTCAGAGGGCCCGGCGCGGCGTTCCCCGCATAGCGAACAACGCCCGGAAACCTCCCGTGAACTGGGAGTTTGGCCTGCTTGTTGGGTTTTTTCGTCCCACGGAGCGGGCCACGGGCAAGCGGATGCGTCCGGGGCCGTTAGGCTCAGGGCGAGAACTCCAGACACCCCCGAAGGAGACAACGTGCCGTCCATCGACGTCGTCGTAGCCCGCGAAATTCTCGACTCGCGAGGTAATCCCACGGTCGAGGTCGAGGTCGGCCTCGACGACGGCAGCACGGGCCGTGCCGCCGTCCCGTCCGGCGCCTCGACCGGTGCCTTCGAGGCCGTCGAGCTGCGGGACGGTGACCCCAACCGCTACCTCGGCAAGGGCGTGGAGAAGGCCGTCCTCGCGGTCATCGAGCAGATCGGCCCGGAGCTCGTCGGCTACGACGCGACCGAGCAGCGGCTGATCGACCAGGCGATGTTCGACCTGGACGCCACCGACAACAAGGGCTCGTTGGGCGCCAACGCCATCCTCGGCGTCTCCCTGGCCGTCGCGCACGCCGCCTCCGAGGCCAGCGACCTGCCGCTGTTCCGCTACCTCGGTGGCCCGAACGCGCACGTCCTGCCCGTGCCGATGATGAACATCCTTAACGGCGGCTCGCACGCCGACTCCAACGTGGACATCCAGGAGTTCATGATCGCCCCGATCGGCGCGGAGTCCTTCTCCGAGGCGCTGCGCTGGGGCGCCGAGGTCTACCACACCCTCAAGAAGGTCCTGAAGAGCAAGGGCCTGGCCACCGGCCTGGGCGACGAGGGCGGCTTCGCCCCGAACCTCGGCTCCAACCGCGAGGCCCTGGACCTCATCCTGGAGGCCATCAAGGAGGCCGGTTACGCCCCCGGCCAGGACATCGCGCTGGCCCTGGACGTCGCCGCCTCCGAGTTCTACAAGGACGGCAAGTACCAGTTCGAGGGCAAGGAGCGCTCGGCCGCCGAGATGACCGAGTACTACGAGGAGCTCGTCTCCGCGTACCCGCTCGTCTCCATCGAGGACCCGCTGTTCGAGGACGACTGGGCCGGCTGGAAGGTCATCACCGACAAGCTCGGCACCAAGGTCCAGCTCGTTGGTGACGACCTGTTCGTCACCAACCCCGAGCGCCTGGCCCGCGGCATCGAGGAGGGCTCCGCCAACGCCCTCCTGGTGAAGGTCAACCAGATCGGTTCGCTGACCGAGACCCTGGACGCCGTCGAGCTGGCCCAGCGCAACGGCTTCAAGTGCATGATGTCGCACCGCTCCGGCGAGACCGAGGACGTCACCATCGCCGACCTCGCCGTCGCCACCAACTGCGGCCAGATCAAGACCGGCGCCCCGGCCCGCTCCGAGCGCGTCGCCAAGTACAACCAGCTCCTGCGCATCGAGGAGATCCTCGACGACGCCGCGGTGTACGCGGGTCGCAGCGCGTTCCCCCGTTTCAAGGGCTGACGCCCGCGTCGACCCGGAGGCGCCGCCCCGCGCCTCCGGGTGTTCGACCACACCACCGCCCCGCGGTGCTCCGCACGATGTGACCTGCGGGCAAAGCCGGGGCGAAGCGCGCACGTCCCCGTCCCCGGTCCCGTACCGTGGCCGGGGACGACGTGCGTCATGACGACCGCCGTGACGCGTGTGATGGACGGAAGTTGAAGGGGAGGCGACGTGCCCGCGGACCGGTTCTCCACCGCGACCCGGCTCAAGGCGCTCGGCGAACAGGCCGCCGCCCGCGTCTACCGCACCAAGCGGCGCCCCCGCCGCAACCGCCTCACCGGCCGCGCCGCGCTGTTGGCGCTGGTGATGTGCTCGCTGGTGGTCGCCCTCGCGTACCCGATGCGGCAGTACATCTCCCAGCGCTCCGACGTCGCCGACCAGCGCCGCAAGGCCCAGAACGCGTCCGCCGCGCTGAACCGCCTCCGCGACGAGAAGTCCCGCTGGCAGGACCCGGCCTACGTCCGTCAACAGGCCCGCCGCCACCTCCACTTCGTCATGCCGGACGAGACCGGGTACGTCGTCCAGGACGGCTCCGGCGTCCGCGCCGCGCCCAAGGGCACCGCGGCGGCCGACCGCCCCTGGTACGACAAGCTCTGGGACGCCGTGGACGACGCCGACGGCACCGACGTCGCCGCGGGGCGGTAGCCCGCACCGACGGCGACCGGCGAGACTGTACGGGCGGGCCCGCCCCGGCCGCCCGCCACCCACCACCGGCCCTCACCGAAAGCGCACATGGACACGCCCCCGCCCCAGACCGAGCCCACCGAGCCCACCGCCGCGGACATCGCCGCCTTCAAGGAACAGCTCGGCCGCCCGCCGCGCGGCCTGCGCGCGATCGCGCACCGCTGCCCCTGCGGGCAGCCGGACGTCGTCGAGACCGCGCCGCGGCTGGAGGACGGCACCCCCTTCCCCACGCTCTACTACCTGACCTGCCCGCGCGCCGCGTCCGCGATCGGCACGCTGGAGGCCAACGGCGTGATGAAGGAGATGACCGAGCGCCTGGCCGAAGACCCGGAGTTGGCCGCCGCCTACCGCGCGGCCCACGAGGACTACATCCGGCGCCGGGACGCCATCGAGGTGCTCCAGGGCTTCCCGAGCGCGGGCGGGATGCCCGACCGGGTCAAGTGCCTGCACGTCCTCGTCGGCCACTCGCTCGCCGCCGGCCCCGGCGTCAACCCGCTCGGCGACGAGGCGTTGGCGATGCTCCCCGAGTGGTGGCGCAAGGGCCCCTGCGTGACCTCTTGCGGGCAGAGTGCCGAAGCCCCCGAAGCCCCCGAAGGAGACGCCAAGTGACGCGGGTCGCCGCCATCGACTGCGGTACGAACTCCATCCGGCTGCTGGTCGCCGACCTGGACCCCACGACCGGTGAACTGAAGGACCTGGACCGCCGGATGCAGATCGTCCGGCTCGGCCAGGGCGTGGACCGCACCGGCCGGCTGGCGCCGGAGGCGCTGGAGCGCACCTTCGCGGCCTGCCGCGAGTACGCCGCGGTGATCAAGGGCCTGGGCGCGGAGCGGCTGCGGTTCGTGGCGACCTCCGCCTCCCGGGACGCGGAGAACCGCGAGGACTTCGTCCGCGGGGTCGTGGACATCCTCGGCGTCGAGCCGGAGGTGATCTCCGGCGACCAGGAGGCCGAGTTCTCCTTCACCGGTGCCACCAAGGAGCTGACCGGCCACCCGCACCTCCAACTCCCTTATCTCGTCGTGGACATCGGCGGCGGCTCCACCGAGTTCGTGCTCGGCGGTGAGGCGGTCCGCGCGGCCCGCTCGGTCGACGTCGGCTGCGTCCGGATGACCGAGCGCCACCTCCACGCCGTGACGGGCGGTTCGGACGCGCCGCTCAGCGACCCGCCCACCGCCGCCCAGATCGACGCCATAAAGGCCGACATCGCCGCGGCGCTGGACCAGGCCGAGGAGAGCGTCCCGCTGACCGAGGCCGCCACCCTGGTCGGGCTCGCCGGCTCGGTGACCACCGTCGCCGCCATCGCGCTGGGCCTGGACCACTACGACTCCGCGGCGATCCACCACTCCCGGATCTCCCTGGCCACGGTCCGCGAGGTGACCGAGCGCCTGGTGACCTCCACCCACGCCGAGCGCGCGGCGATCCCGGTGCTGCACCCCGGCCGGATCGACGTCATCGCCGCCGGTGCGCTCGTGCTGCTGTCGATCATGGAGCGGGTCGGCGCCGAGGAGGTCGTGGTCAGCGAACACGACATTCTGGACGGAATCGCCTGGAGCATCGCCTGACGGCGCCCGGCCGCACCGTCGACGCACGGCGCGACAACCCCCGCCCGCGACGGGGTTTTTGAGCGGGCGGGGTGTTGTCTGGGCGGTTTTCAGGGGCGCATAAGGGTCTCCGGGAGGGCCCCCGGAAAAAAGGTTCGTGAAATCCTTCACATGAAAAACCCGCCTCCCGGGCGAACTAACCCGCCGTTCGTCCCTCATTCGAAGGTCCTAGGACTCATCTGCCCGGGAACCTCGGGCCCTTCACGGGGTGTTCGCCGTGTTACGGGAGCGCGCGCGAGGGGCGTGGTGCGGCCGCCCAGAGGGGGACAAGCCCTGATCAACAGGGGTATCCAACGTGTCGCGTTATACCGTGGTTCCCGTAACGCGCTATGGCGTCGGTCACGAAGCCGGCGGAGTGTAGCAGATGCCTTCGTCATTCTTGTGAAGGGGCTCACGAGCGACCCCCCATGTGGGGGTGGATACTCGATTGCATGAGCACCACGGAGCGTCCCAGGATCCTCGTTGTAGGCGGTGGGTACGTAGGCCTGTACGCGGCGCGTCGCATCCTGAAGAAGATGCGGTACGGCGAGGCGACCGTCACGGTCGTCGACCCGCGCTCGTACATGACGTACCAGCCCTTCCTCCCTGAAGCTGCGGCCGGCAGCATCTCCCCCCGTCACGTTGTGGTCCCGCTGCGGCGCGTGCTGCCCAAGGCGGAGGTCCTCACCGGTCGGGTGACCACCATCGACCAGGACCGCAAGGTCGCCACCATCGCCCCGCTCGTGGGCGATGCGTACGAGCTGCCCTTCGACTACCTGGTCGTCGCGATGGGCGCGGTCTCCCGCACCTTCCCGATCCCCGGCCTGGCCGAGAACGGCATCGGCATGAAGGGCGTGGAGGAGGCCATCGGCCTGCGCAACCACGTTCTGGAGCAGCTCGACAAGGCCGACTCCACGACCGACGAGGAGGTCCGCCGCAAGGCGCTGACCTTCGTCTTCGTCGGCGGTGGCTTCGCCGGTGCGGAGACCGTCGGCGAGGTCGAGGACATGGCCCGCGACGCCGCGAAGTACTACAAGAACGTCAAGCGCGAGGACATGCGCTTCCTCCTCGTCGACGTCGCCGACAAGATCCTCCCCGAGGTCGGCCCGAAGCTGGGCGCCTACGGCAAGGAGCACCTGGAGTCCCGCGGGGTCGAGGTCTACCTCAAGACCGGCATGGACTCCTGCGTCGACGGCCACGTGATCCTCAACAACGGCCTTGAGGTGCTCTCCAACACCATCGTGTGGACCGCCGGCGTCAAGCCGAACCCGGCGCTGTCCCGCTTCGGCCTGCCGCTGGGCCCGCGCGGTCACATCGACACCGCCGCCACCCTCCAGGTGCAGGGCACCGACTACATCTGGGCCGCGGGCGACAACGCCCAGGTTCCGGACATGGTCGGCCGCAAGAACGGCAACGAGAACGCCTGGTGCCCGCCGAACGCGCAGCACGCGCTGCGGCAGGCCAAGGTCCTCGGCGACAACGTGGTCTCCGGCATGCGGGGCTTCCCGCAGAAGGAGTACAGCCACGCCAACAAGGGCGCGGTCGCGGGCCTGGGCCTGCACAAGGGCGTCGCGATGATCGTCATGGGCAAGATGAAGATCAAGCTCAAGGGCCGTCTCGCCTGGTACATGCACCGCGCGTACCACGGCATGGCGATGCCGACGTTCAACCGCAAGATCCGGGTCTTCGCCGACTGGACGCTGGCGACCTTCCTCAAGCGCGAGGTGGTCTCGCTCGGCGCCATGGAGAACCCCCGCGAGGAGTTCTACGAGGCCGCCAAGCCGGCCCCGGCCCCGGCCGCAGCGGCCGGTGGGGACAAGCCGAAGGCCAAGGCTTCCTGAGTCTCCGGTCGGGTACCCCGACCAGCCCGAAGGGCGTCCGCCATCCGTGGGGCGGGCGCCCTTCGGCGTGCCCGGGGTGTGGCCGAAAGCAACCGGCGTGCTGTTCTCTAGCAGGCGAACGGGACTAGTGGGGCACCCACTTGACGTTTACGTGGTGGGTGAAACTTCTTCGCCCGACTCGTCATGACGGAGGTGTGCGACATGGCCGGTGCCGCTGGACGGCTCACGAAGCTCGCCGAGGAGGTGCTGGGAGGCCCGCTCCCGGTGCGGATTCGCGCCTGGGACGCAAGCGAGTCCGGCCCGCCGGGAGCCCCGGTGCTGGTCGTCCGCAATCGCCGGGCACTGCGTCGACTGCTGTTCAAACCAGGGGAGTTGGGCCTGGCCCGGGCCTGGGTGGCCGGCGACATCGACGTCGACGGTGACCTCTACGAGGCGCTGGACCGGCTCGCCGGGATGATCTGGGAGCGCGACAGCGCCGCCCCCAAGCCGTCGCGCGCCGCCGCGCTGCGCGCCCTGGCCCGTCCCGAGGTCCGCGCCGCCGGCAAGGAGTTGCTGTCCCTGGTCGGGCTCCCCGTCCCGCCCGCGCCGCCCGTCGAGGAGGCCCGCCCGCGCCGCGGGGCGCTGCACTCGCTGCTCCGCGACCGCCAGGCCATCAGCCACCACTACGACGTCGGCAACGACTTCTACGAGCTGGTGCTCGGCCCGTCGATGGTCTACTCGTGCGCCTACTGGGGAGCCACCGAGGGCACCGGCGGCACGTTGGAGGACGCCCAGCGCGACAAGCTGGACCTGATCTGCCGGAAGCTGGGCCTCCGCGAGGGGCAGCGGCTGCTGGACGTGGGCTGCGGCTGGGGCTCGATGGTGCTGCACGCGGCCCGTGAGTACGGCGTCCACGCGGTCGGCATCACGCTCTCCGAGGAGCAGGCCACCTACGCCCGCAAGCGGGTCGCGGACGCCGGCCTCACCGACCGGATCGAGATCCGGGTGCAGGACTACCGCAAGGTCGCCGACGGGCCGTTCGACGCGATCTCCTCGATCGGGATGGCCGAGCACGTCGGCCGGGCCCAGTACGCGGAGTACGCGGGGCTGCTGCACGCCCTGCTGAAGCCCGGTGGGCGGCTGCTCAACCACCAGATCGCCCGGCGTCCGCTGGCGGACGAAGAGGCGTACCAGGTCGACGAGTTCATCGACCGCTACGTCTTCCCGGACGGGGAGTTGGCCCCGATCGGGCGGACCGTCGGTCAGTTGGAGGAGGCCGGTTTCGAGGTGCGGGACGTGGAGGCGATCCGGGAGCACTACGCGCTGACGTTGCGTCGGTGGGTGGCCAATCTGGAGGCCCGCTGGGCGGAGGCGGTGCGGCTGACCTCCCCGGGCCGGGCCCGGGTCTGGCGGCTCTACATGGCCGCCTCGGCGCTGTCGTTCGAGCGCAACCGGATAGGGGTCAACCAGGTGTTGGCGATCCGCACGCCGGACTCCGGCGCGGCCGGGATGCCGCTGCGGGCCCGCGACTGGCGGCGCTGAACCGGCGGGCGCCCCGCGGCCGTTGAGGGTCCGGCGGGGCCGCTCACGACCGAGGGCCCCGGTCTCCCGCGCTGCTGCGGGGGACCGGGGCCCTCGGGCCGTTCGGGGCCGTCGCGGCGGCCCCTCGCGTGGGCTACTCGGCCTTGATGGCCTGGAGCATGTTGAGCTTCGCGGCCCGGCGCGCCGGCCACAGCGCGGCCAGCACGCCGACCAGCGCGGCCACCGCGAGGAAGACGGCCATCCGGCCCCAGGGCATGACCAGTTCGTAGGTCGGCAGCGCGCCGCCGATCAGCTCGCCGGCCGCCCAGCCGAAGAACACGCCCAGGCCGATGCCCAGCACCCCGCCGAAGAGCGAGATCACCAGCGACTCCAGCCGCACCATCCGCTTGATGCCGCGGCGGTCCAGGCCGATGGCGCGTAGCATGCCGATCTCCTGGGAGCGCTCGAAGACCGACATCGCCAGGGTGTTGACGACGCCGAGCACC
Source organism: Streptomyces sp. WZ-12 (assembly GCF_028898845.1). Taxonomy (NCBI): domain Bacteria; kingdom Bacillati; phylum Actinomycetota; class Actinomycetes; order Kitasatosporales; family Streptomycetaceae; genus Streptomyces; species Streptomyces sp. WZ-12. Next base: position 5,423,426 of record NZ_CP118574.1, read on the forward strand.
GCGACGATCACCGCCATGGCCAGCAGGCCGTAGACCATGTTCAGCAGCAGGGTGAAGGTCTGGGCGATGGCGCCCGAGACGTCCTTCTTGTCCGCGACGGTGATCGCCGGGTTCTTGCCGAGCGCCTTGACCAGGGAGTCCTTGGCCTCGGGGGTGGCGCCGTGCGCGGTCTTGACCAGCACCTGCATGTCGGTGGCGTGCTTCTGGTGCCGGGCGAGGGTGTCGTTGTCCAGGAGGATGCCGCGGATGATCTGGTTGCCCTCGTAGACGCCGCCGATGGTCAGGTTGCCCTTCGAGCCGTCCTCGAAGGTCACCGGGACGCGGGAGCCGGCGTGCCAGCCCTTCTGCTTCGCGAGGAAGTCGTCGACCAGGGCCCGGTCGCCGTGCAGCGTGCCGAGCGCGCCCTCGGTGAAGTTGAGGCGGGTGAGCTGGTCGAACTCCTTGCCGTTGACGCCGGTGAGGGACGTGGTGGTGGTGCCGATCCGGGCCGGGGCGTTGCGCAGCGGGCTGGAGGCGGTGACCCCGTCGGCGGTCGCCAGCTTCTTCGCCACGTCGGGGGAGAGCGGTGAGTGGGTCGCCATGGAGACCACGTAGTCGGCCTTCAGCGCGGAGGTGGCCATCTTGTCGATGCCCTGCTGGACGCTGCCGGCGATCACCGTCAGGCCGGTGATCAGGGTCAGCCCGATCATCAGCGCGGAGGCGGTGGCGGCCGTGCGGCGCGGGTTGCGGACCGCGTTCTGCCGGGCCAGGACGCCCGATATCCCGAAGAGGCGCAGCACCGGCGCGGCCAGTGCGATCAGCGGGCGGGACAGCAGCGGCGTCAGCACGAACACGCCGATCACCAGCAGCGCGGCGCCCGCGCCCATGGTGGTCTTGCCGTCGGACATCCCGGTGGCGACCAGCACCGCGGCGATGCCGGCGCCGGCGAAGAGCGCACCGATGGTGTTGCGGATCACCAGCGACTTGGTGGTGGCGGTGGCGTGCACGCTGTTCATCGCGGCGACCGGCGGGATCGTCGCGGCCCGGCGGCCGGGCAGCCAGGCGGCCAGGACCGTGACGATGATGCCGACGGCCAGGGCGGTCAGGACCGTGCTGGGCGAGACCACCAGCGGGCCCTCGGGCACCGAGCCGCCGGTGAGGCTCATCAGGGAGCGCAGGGCGGCGCCGATGCCGATGCCGGTCAGCAGGCCGGTGACCGCGGCCACCGCGCCCACCACGAACGCCTCGGTCAGCACCGAGCGGGTGATCTGGCGGCGGCTGGCGCCGACCGCGCGCATCAACGCCAGCTCCTTGGTGCGCTGGGCGACCAGCATGGTGAAGGTGTTGGCGATGATGAAGATGCCGACGAAGAGCGCGATGCCGGCGAAGCCGAGCAGGGCGGTCTTCATCCCGTCCATGCTCTGGGCGATCATCTTGGCCTGCTCGTCGGCGAGTTGACGGCCGGTGGTGGCCTCGGCGCCCTGCGGCAGCACCTTCTCCACCGCGTCCTTCAGCGCCGTCTGGGAGGCGCCGGGGGCGGCCTTGAGGTCGATCTCGCCGAAGTGGCCGGGGGTCGCGAAGAGCTTCTGGGCGGTGGCGGTGTCGAACAGCGCGAGGCTGCCGCCGGCGCCGACCCGGGCGTCGTCGGTGGTGAAGATGCCGGACAGCTTCTGCTCGCGGACCGGGCCGTCCACGGATATCCGGACGGTGTCGCCGACCTTGTACCCGCCGCGGTCGGCGGTGTGGGCGTCCAGCGCGAACTCCTGCGGGCCCTTGGGGGCGGTGCCGGTGCGCATCGGGTAGCGCGCGTCGGTGCCGTCGGTGCCGGGGGAGTAGTTGCTGCCGGTGGTCGAGAAGCCGTCGCCGATCATCGTGCCGTGCTTGTCGGCGATGGCGGTGAAGCCGGAGACGGTGCCGGTGGCGGAGGCGACGCCGGGCAGGCCGGCGGCCTTGTCCAACAGCTTCTGGTCGAGCGCGGAACGGGCCCCGGGGGCCTCGTCGGCGGGGTCGGGGGCGCCGCGCTGGATCGCCACGTCGACGTTGTCGAAGCCCTTGCGGGCGGAGCTCTGGAGGGCGTTGGAGAGGGTGGAGGTGAAGACCAGGGTGCCGGAGACGAAGGCGACGCCGAGCATGACGGCGAGCACGGTCATCAGCAGCCGGGCCTTGTGCGCGAGCACATTGCGCAAGGCGGTACGGAACATGGGTGGGTCAGTCCTACAGGAGTGGTCCGGGGGATCCGGGGTGGCGGAGGTGGCTGCTGACGATCAGCTGGTGCGGCCCTTGGCGTCGAAGCCCTTCATGCGCTCCAGCACCATGTCGGCGGTGGGGTTGGGCATGTCGTCGACGATCCGGCCGTCGGCGAGGAATATCACGCGGTCCGCGTAGGACGCCGCGACGGCGTCGTGGGTCACCATCACCACGGTCTGGCCCAGCTCGCGCACGGAGTTGCGCAGGAAGCCGAGGACCTCGGCGCCGGAGCGGGAGTCGAGGTTGCCGGTGGGCTCGTCGGCGAAGATGATCTCGGGCCGGGAGGCCAGGGCGCGGGCCACCGCCACGCGCTGCTGCTGGCCGCCGGAGAGCTGGCTCGGGCGGTGCTTGAGGCGCCCGGAGAGGCCGACGGCCTCCACGACCCGCTCCAGCCAGGCACGGTCCGGCTTACGGCCGGCGATGTCGATGGGGAGGGTGATGTTCTCCAGGGCGGTGAGCGTCGGGAGGAGGTTGAACGCCTGGAAGATGAAGCCGATCTTGTCGCGCCGGAGTTGGGTGAGCTTCTTGTCCTTCAGCCCGGTCAGCTCGACGTCGCCGATCCGCGCGGAGCCGCCGGAGATCGAGTCCAGGCCGGCCATGCAGTGCATCAGCGTGGACTTGCCGGACCCGGAGGGGCCCATGATCGCGGTGAACTGGGCCTGCCGGAAGTCGACGGAGACCGCGTCCAGGGCGACCACCTGGGTCTCGCCGTGTCCGTAGACCTTGGTGAGATCCGTGGCGCGGGCGGCCACCGCGGTGCTGCGGTCGGCGAGGGAGACGCCGGAGTGGGTGGTGGTCACGGGAAGGGACTCCTGTCGAACGAGGGGTGGGCCGCCGCGCGCCGGCACGACGGCCGCGGCGACGGTGGAACATCGGCTTCCATCGTCCGGCAGCCCACCCGCCCGGAACGTCAACCCGTGTGACCGTCCTCGAACCACCCCCAGGGATTAGCTCACCCCGCCCCGTCATCCCTGGGTATGAGGCTCCCCCCTGAGACCGTCGGCGCCGTCCGGGGCGGTGGAGGGGCTGCGGTGCGGGTGCCGGGAGGGACCGGAGGGGCCCACCGCACAGGCATCGAGTTTCCGTCAATTCGGGGTCGAATTTCGTCCTCGCGGCCATCGGCGAACATGGGCTTCAGGCATGTGCCGGGGGCCCTGGCCGGCACTGATGCCCCCTCAGTTGCCAATAAAATAAGACAACCTCGGGTTGAGCGGCCGATCCGCTTCGGGCCCCTCGGGCTACGCTCGTTCTGCCTCCAACTGAGGCGGCATGGGGGATCCCTGCCCGGATGGTGGAATGCAGACACGGCGAGCTTAAACCTCGCTGGCCTTCGGGCCGTGCCGGTTCAAGTCCGGCTCCGGGCACTGCCTACGACGGCCCTTCCTACCTGCAAAGACAGGGGGTGAGGGCGACCCGGTGACGGGGATGTGGGAACAAGTCGGGAACGCGGTGGGAAACCTCCGCCTTACGACCGGCCGCGGGGCGCGGGTGCCCTCCGCGAAGCCGTCCCCGCGCCTTGTGGACTTCGCATCCGAAGGCGTCTTCCAAACGGCCGGGCGCCGTTTCTGCCGGAGAACCCCGCCGGCGTTTTCTCCGATAGAAACGATCCGCCGGTAGGTGAAGTCGCAACGACGTGTGCAACTCCCCGCCGGAAGTGGCCGCGCCCGCCCGGCACTTCGTCCTCGGCGCACGACCGGACGGCCAGGGGCAAATCCTCCCGGCTTTCGACGACGGCGCCACGGGCCGTGGCGAGCTGCTGGGGTCGGCCATACCGGAGGTGGACGCCCGGTAGGCCCGGGCCAGTCGCAGCAGGAACTGCTTCTTGCCGGCCAGGTCGCCGAGGTCGAACTCGCGCGGCCGCTGTCCGCGGTGGCCCGGAGGCCGGCCGGCGAGCTTGGCCAGCCGGGCGTCGCGCAGGGCGCAGGCCAGTACGGCGATGTCGCAGTCGCGGTGCGCGGCACCGGGTGTGGGCGCGGCTCCACGAAGGCGACCCGGGGCGCGGTCGCCACCAGATCGCGGGGGCACGGCCCACGAGCCGACCCTGAGGGGCGCTCTGCGCAAGGTCGTGAACGGTGTCCGGGGGCGCCCGGCGGGCTGGCGATCGGATCGCGCGGTTCCGGGCCGCCGGACCGGACCGTGCGGTGCCGGCCGGCCCGGCGGCCCGGAACCGCGTTCACGCCCGGGCGGCCAGTTCGGCGCGCAACCGCCGGTTCTCCTCCTCCAGTTGGCCCAGCCGATCCTCGAACGGGCGCAGCGCGCCGCGGAGTTCGTCCTCGCTGAAGCGGGGGGTGATGTGTTGGGGGCAGTTCCAGTTGACCCCCTCCACCCGCACGGTCAGCAGCCGCTCCACCCGCCCGTCGGTGCGTCGGGACTCCAGCTCGGCGGCCAGTTCGGGCCGTTCGTCGGGGGCGAGGGCGGTGGCGTGGCCCAGCAGCTTGAGGCGGGTGCGGTGCGGATAGTCCATGAAGAACAGCGCCACCCGGTCGTTGCCGCGGACGTTGCCGGTGGTGATGTACTGCCGGTTCCCCCGGACGTCGGCGAAGGCCAGGGTGCGCTCGTCGAGTACGTGGACGAAGCCGGGCGGGCCGCCGCGGTACTGGAGGTAGGGCCAGCCGTCCTCGCCGACGCTGGCCAGGTAGAAGCCGTCGCGGGACTCGATGTGCGCGGCCTCGGAGGAGGTCAGCAGGTCGGGGCCGTCGTCGGTCACCAGGCGGGCGGCCGCGCCCGCGCTCCCGTGCTCCTCCTGGGTCCTGCGGACGTTCTCGGTGAAGGCCAGTTGGGCGAATCGACTCACAACAGGGCTCCCTCGTAAGGACGTTGATGGATTTCGAGCGCCATGAACCGCGACGAACGCCACCAACATAAACTACGATGACCGTCGTAGTGAACGATGTACGTCGTAATGGAGCCCCGAGGGGTGGCGGAATCGCCACCCCTCGACCACCCACTGCGACGGGAGCACCATGCGCGACAGGTCTGCCGCCAGCGCCGAGGCGGCCCGTCCCGCCGGCCGGCGACCGGCCGATATCGTGCGGGCAGACGACGAACCGAGGTGGGGATGAGCGCCGTGGACGAGACCTGGATGGCGGAGCCCAACCTCGACGACATCGACATCGGCCAGGTGCTGCAGACCCTCGCCGATCCGGTGCGACTGCAGATCGTCCGGCGGCTCGCGGGCGTCCACGAGTCGACCTGCACGGCCCTGGAGATGCCGGTCAAGGTCTCCACGGTCTCCCACCACATCCGGATCCTGCGGGAGAGCGGTCTGGTCTCGACGCGGCTGGACGGCAGCGCCCGCCCCAGCCGGCTGCGCCGGGGGGACTTCGAGCGCCGGTTCCCCGGCCTGTTGGACGCCATCCTGCACGCCCCGCCGGCCAACTCCCGTCTCTCGCACGAGGGTTGACGTCCGGCTCGTAAGCCGGACCGCGCCCCGGGCCCGGCCGGCGGCGAACAGCGCGAAGGGGCCGCCGGCGCGAGTGCCGGCGACCCCTTGGGGAGCGTTGTCAGTGGCCTTGGTGGACGGAACGCCCACGGGCTGCCACCGCGGGCCCTAGCGCTCGATGAGCGCGAACAGGCCCTCCCAGCGGCCCACGATCTCGTCGGTGGAGAACCGCTGGATGTTCTCCCGGGCCGCGACGCCCATCCGGTCCCGCAGCTCCTTGTCCGACATCAAGGTGTCCAAGTGCCGGGCGAATTCGGTGATGTTGCCCGGAGGGGCCAGGAAGCCGTCGGTGCCGTCGGCGATGATCTCGCGGACGCCCGGCGCCACGTCGAACGCCACGCACGGCACCGCGGTGGCCATCGCCTCCATGGGGGCGAGCGGGAAGCCCTCGCCGCGCGAGCTCAGCGCGAAGACCGCGCTCTCCCGCAGCGCCCCGGCCACATCGCTGGTCCGCCCCATCCACTCGACCGAACTCTCCACCCCGAGCTCGGCGGACAGCTTGCGCAGCGCCTCGGCCTCCTCACCGGAGCCGTAGATCCGCAGCGTCCAGTCCGGGTGCTGCGGGGCGACCCGCGCCCACGCCTCCAGGAGCAGGTCGACGCCCTTCTCCTCGTGCAGCCGGCCGATGCTGGAGACGACCTTCTGCGTGCGCTGGGAGGGGACCTCGGGGAAGAACGGCAGCGGGTTCGGCATGAAGCCGACGTTGTCCATCCGCTGCCGGATCCACTTGTCGGCGTCCTCCCGGGTGAGCGGCAGCATCCGGTCGACGTCCTGGTAGAACCGCTGGACGCGGCCGAACCGGGACGACTTGCGGCAGGTCTCGAAGGACTCGTGGCTCATGCCGATGACCGGCAGTCCGGCGGTGTCCGCCAGCGCCACCCACTCCATCGCCCACACCTGGGTGACGATCACCATGCCGCCCGGCCGCGCGGTCCGGAACAGCGCACTCATCTTGGCGGCCTGCTCGTGCATCCCGGCCTCGCGGGCGGCCCGGCGGCGCTGCTCGACGACGTTCAGCCGGTCCTTCAGGCCGCGCACCGGGCGGACGCTCGGCGGGTGCACGTCGTAGAGCGTGGTGGTCCGGTACGGCAGGTCCGGGCCGAGCTCGTGGACCCGGCCCTCGGGCGGCGGCACGATCCCGACGACGTGCACCCGGTGGCCCCGCTCCGCGAACAGCCGCGCCATCTGGTGCGACCAACTGGTGATGCCGCCCAGCTCGTTGACGCTGTTGGAGACGAAGAAGATGTCCCGCGGCTCGGCTGCGTTCGACTTGGTCATCAACGGCTCCACTGCGCAAAGAACTGGTCGACGATGCTCTGTGCGGCGTCGCCCTGGTCGTATTCCCCGAACTTGGCGACGAATTCCTTGCGGTCCTTGGCGTATTCCTGCTGTTGGGACTCGAAAGACTGCATGGTCTCGAAGAAATCGTCCTCGGTGCGCACTACCGGGCCCGGCGCGTGTTCCAGCAGATCGAAGTACGTTCCGCGACCCTCGTGCACGTATTCGTCGTAGTCGTAGGTGAAGAACACCAACGGCCGGTCGAGCAGCGCGTAGTCGAACATCACCGACGAATAGTCCGTGACCAGGCCGTCGGCCAGCTCCAGGATCGGGGTGATGTCGTGGCGCGCCGAGACGTCGATGACCCGGCCCTGCACGGTCGGCGGCAGCACCACGTGGTTGAGGTAGTGCGAGCGCACCAGCAGGACGTAGCGGTCGCCGAACTCGTCGGCGAAGCGCTCCACGTCGAAGGGGAGCGCGAACCGGCCGTGCCGGCCGCCCGCCTTGCGGAACGTCGGCGCGTACAGCAGCACCTTCTTGTCGGCCGGAATGCCCAACTCCGCCGCCAGCGGGCCGCGCTCGCGGTGGCCGGACTCGGCCTCCTCCAGCCGGGCCCGCACCAGGGCGTCGTTGCGCGGGTAGCCGACCCGCAGCAGGGTCTTCTCTTTCAGGCGGAACGCCTTGGCCAGGGTGCGCGCGTCGTGCTCGGTGCGGCACAGGAACCGGTCGAAGCGGTCCAACGAGCCCTGCTGTTCGGCCTGTTGCTGGCGGGTCTGGGCCTTGAGCGAGGGCTGGTCGAAGCCCATGTTCTTCAGCGCCGAGCCGTGCCAGGTCTGGATGTAGGTGGTCTCGGGGCGCTTGGTCAGCTTCAGCGGGTAGCTCTGGTTGTCCACCCAGAACTCGGCCTGGGCCAGCGCCTTGAGGTACGGCAGCGACCAGCGCTTGACCAGGGTGGCGTCCTTGGGGAAGTCCTTGGGGGACCCGGCGTACGCCCAGATCGCCTCGAACTTCAGGCCCTGCCGGCGCATCTCCTCGTAGATGGCGCGCGGGCTGTCGCTGTACTGCTTGCCCAGGTGGCTCTCGAAGACCACCGTGCGCTTCTTGATCGGCAGCCGGCTGAACACCTCGTGGTACGCCCGGAGCTTGGTGTCCCCGGAGGTGAGCGTCTTGCGCAGTGCCTTGGCCTTGCGGTAACCGGCCTTGGCCAGCGTCCCGGGCTTGCCGCGGACGCCCTTGGCGATGAACTCCTGCACCCGCTCGGCGCTCTGGCTCTCGCTGATCAGGCGGAACGCCAGGTGGCCCTTGGAGGAGATGTGCGGCTCGATGTGGTCGGCGACCATCCGGGTCAGCCGCGGGCGGACCGGCAGCGGCCCGCCGGCCAGCTCGGTGTCGGCGACGGTGAGCCGGGACGTGGTGAGCGCCCCGTCCGCCTTCAGCCGCAGCCGGACGTCCCAGATGGAGTCGACGATGCCGAGCGGGCGCAGCGTGCCGGTGACGTCCGCGTCGGTCTCCCAGACCACCGCGTCGCCCTCGTGGCGCACCGAGCGCACCGGGAAGGTGAAGGACTGCAGGCTGCGGCGGCGGGCGCTGAACTCCAACTCGGCGGAGAGCTTGGCGCCCTCGGGGATCGCGCCGAGCGGGTTGGTGATCCGGCCGGCCAGCGAGACGGTGCTGCCGGACTCGGCGAACCGGGTCAACTGGTTGCGCAGGAAAAGCTGGTTGACCGGCTTCTCGTGGTAGCCGATCTCGGTCACGTCCAGCACCTCGCGGCCGAACGCGTCGTCGAAGTGCCCGTCGCACCAGTAGATCCGGCCGTCGTGCTGGGCGAGCGGCGAGGAGAGCTTGTCGCGGTTGATGAGGGTGTCGACCGCCGGGATGAGGTTGTCCCAGTCGCCCTTCTGGAGCAGGTAGGCGCAGATGGCCTGTATCGGCAGGACCCGCTCGTACGCCTCCGGGGCGATGCCGGCGAGGTACTCCCGGGAGAGCTCGGCGAACTCCCGGCGGTACGCCTCGTCCCGGAAGGGCAGGTCCCGCAGGTGCAGCACCAGGTCGTGCTTGAGGAACTTGACGTCCTTGGCGAGCTTCATCTCGGTGAGCCCGCGCTCCACCAGCGCGGCGTCGATCCGCCGGTGGACCTCCAGCCGGTGGATGTAATTGGTCATCTCGTGCCGTCGGTTCGTCACCGACTTCACGGCGGCCTTCTCGAAGACGTTCCAGAAGTAGACCTGATTGGGAATCAGCGTGATGCGGTTCGCCGCGAGGTAAGCGTCGGCGATAAACATCAGGTCCTCGTAGAACATCCCCTTGGGGAAGCGGAGGTCGTTCTCGATGAGGAATTCGCGGCGGTAGCACTTGTTGGTGGAGAGGGTGTCCCACACAAAAAGGTCCGGCAATTCCGTGACCGACTCCAGGGTTCGGGTCGTGGAATACAGCCAGGCGTACCACTCGTCGCGCTTCTGGTTCCGGGTGTCCCGGTGGATGCGCACGCAGAGGCCGGAGACGATGTCCGCCTCGGTTTCCTCGGCGGCCGCCAGCAAATTGCGACAGGCGTTGTGCTCCAGGACGTCGTCGCTGTCCAGGAACATGACGTACTGTCCGCGCGTGTGCTGGATGCCGGCGTTCCGCGGCTCGCCGCCGGCGCCGCTGTTCTCCGGCAGTTGGAAGGCTCTGACGCGGCCGGGGTGGGCGGCCGCGAGCTCCTGCGCGACGTCGAAAGAACGGTCGGTGCTGCAGTCGTCGACGATCACCACCTCGACGTCCCGGAGCGTCTGGTCCAGTACGGACTGGACCGCGGTCGGCAACCGGTCGGCGTCGTTGTAGACAATGACGACTACGGAGACGTCAGGCACAGGCACCTCAACCCTCTTTCCGCTGCTGTTTCCGGCCAGAATAGCCCCATCTACACACGGGGTTTACGACCGCCCGCACCCGGACTGCTACACGTGGTGACGGAGTGCCGCCCGAGGAAGGGCAGGTTCCGGCTAGCAGGTATGACGGCAACGACGGTCAATCGGTTGCACGTCAGTGGGTGCGGTCGGACTCTTTATCGGATTCCGATCATGCCGGTGACCCCGACCTCTCGGAGTTGACGGGGTGGGGAAATGTCGTTCGAGGGCGAGGGGAAAAGATCGATTACCCGGATTTTGTCCGGACGATCCGGCGGGCCGGCCGGCCCGCCCGGCCGCCCCGGAGTGGCACATGACACAGCGACAGGCGGGCGGGCGGAGTGACGAAGGCGACGCCGCCGCGTAGGAAGTGCGTGAAGACGGGCACCTCCGTACGCCGTTGAGCGTCCTCTAGGAAGAAGACGTGTCAGCCGCGGCGCGGGGGAAGATCCTGCCCAAGGACGAGAGACGTGTCTTTGCCAAGCCATTACGCTTGCGGGCAAGGCCGCGCAGGGCGGCCATGGAGGAGTGAGATGAGGAGCAGCAACCCGGTCTTCTCGCGACGGGGGTTCAGCCGAGGCACCGGCTACGCGGGCTTCAACGCGCCGCCGCAGGCCGGGGGCCCCGCCGCCAACCCCTACGCCGGAGCCAACCCGTACGCGGGGACCAACCCGTACGCCACCGAGGCGCCGCAGTACGCGCCGCAGCACACCCCGCAGACCCGCCCGATGACGATGGACGACGTCGTCACCCGCACCGGCCTGACGCTCGGCACGGTCGTCGTCGGCGCCACCGTCGGCTGGCTCTTCCTCACCGGGCAGCTCGGCTTCGCGATCGGGGCCGGCCTGGCCGCGACGGTGCTGGGCTTCATCCAGTCCTTCAAGCGCAAGCCGGTCCCGGCGCTGATCCTGGGTTACGCGGCGCTGGAGGGCGTCTTCCTGGGCGCGCTCAGCGGCTACCTCAACAGCCTGCCGAAGCTCAGCGGCGCGCCGATGCAGGCGGTGCTGGGCACGATGGCGGTCTTCGTCGCCATGCTGATCGCCTACAAGACCCGGATCGTCCGGGTCACCGAGCGGTTCACCCGCTTCGTGATGATCGCCGCGCTGGGCTTCGTGCTGCTGTCGCTGGTGAACCTGCTGTTCATGGTGTTCGGCGGGGGTGACGGCCTCGGCTTCCGCAGCGGCGGCCTGGGCATCCTCTTCGGCGTCGTCGGCATCTGCCTCGGCGCGGCCTTCCTCGCCATGGACTTCAAGCAGGTCGAGGACGGCATCGCCTACGGCGCGCCGCGCGAGGAGTCCTGGCTGGCCGCGTTCGGCCTGACCCTGACCCTGGTGTGGATCTACTGGGAGATGCTGCGGCTGATCTCGATCCTGCGCGGCGACTGACGCGGATCACCGCCCCACCGCACGAGACGGACGAGGGGCCCGTGGGCAACTGCCCGCGGGCCCCTCGCGCGTTGTGGTCGCGGTGCGTCGCTACGGTCAGAACTTGCGGGCGGCGCGCCGGAGATCGTGCTCATGGACGATCGCCTTGGCATGGCCGTAGGAGAGGTCGTGCGCGCCGCGCAGCCAGCTCACCTTTTCGTCGAAGCGGATGAGGGCGGGGCCTTCGTCGACGGTGCGGAGCCATTCTGAGATATCCCTGCCGGTGCAGTGCGGGATACGGGAGAGCATGTTCCGGTGGGTTTCTTCGGAGAAGGACTGAGACATCGGCGCCTCCGGACGCGGTCGATGCTGGTTCTTCCGCTCACCGTGCCTGAGGGTTCGGGCGTTGGCAACCACCCGTGAGTTGCGCTTAGGCTCACGACGTGCTTGACGTGACGCCTTTGCAGACCGCCGTGGACGCGCTCGCCGACCGCCTCCGGGCGCTGCCGCAGAGCGCCCTGCGCCGCGGTGCCGCGGCCGAAGGGCTCGCGCTGGCGCGGGAGTTGGCGAACCGCGCGCAGCGTATCGAACGCCCCGGACAGCGGCCCGGGGAACTCCCGGACGCCGGGATGTTCGCGGTCGGCGACCAGTTGGCGGTGGCCGGACACGACCTCGTCGAGGCGCTGCGGGCCGCCGCGGCGGGCGGGGAAGCTGACGCGAATCCGGCCCCCGCCGAGGAGTTGGCGGGGGCTGTGCGGCGGGTGCGGGAGGTCGCTCAGAGCGAGGCGATGACCCGGTCGGCGAGGATGTAGACGTTCTCGTCGCGGCGCTCGCCCCACGAGAACGTCAGCGCGTAGGCGCCGGAGATGCCCGAGCCGCCGAGCAACACCGGGGCGTGGCCGTCGCGCAGCGCCTCGGCGACGCTCTCGGCGGTCTCGCGGTGTCCGGGGGTCAGGCAGAGCGTGGTGCCGTCGGCGAAGACGTAGACGTCCAGGGTGCCCAGCGGGCCGGGGCGGACGTCGGAGAGCGGGGTGCCCTCGTCGGCCAGTTCGGCAAGGCGCGCGACGGTGCGCTCGTGGTCGCCGATGGCGGGGACGGGGGAGAAGTCCGGGTGCGAGGGGTGGCGCCGGCGGGCGGCGGCCAGCTCGGCGGACTCGGTCTCCTCGGCCAGCTCGAACTCCGGCGCCTCCAGGGCCTCCAGGGCCTCGACGGACTCCAACGCCTCCAGCGACTCCACCGATTCCAGCGCCTCGACGGGCTCCAGCGCGGGCAGCGGCTCCAGGACCTCCGGGCCCAGCAGCGACTCCAGCCCGGCCAGATCGGCCTGGCGCGGCACGAACGGATGGCCGCCCTCGCCGTCCAGGTCCAGCCGCTCGGTGTGCTCCCGGCGGCCCTCGCGGCCGTCGAGCGGGCCGTCGTCGAAGCTGGGCAGCGGGCCGGACAGCGACGGCGCGTCCGCGGCGTCCCGGGCCTCCTGGGCGGCCCAGAAGGCGCGCGCCTCGGCCAGTTCCCGCTCCCGCTCCTCGGCCAGCGCGTCCGCGACGGCGGCGCGTATGTCCGCGAGCGGGGTCTCGACGGCCGGCACACCGCGGGCCGCCGGGACCGTCGCGGCGGTCGCGCCGGTGGCCTCCGCGCGCACGGCGACGAGCTCGGCGTGCAGCGCGGTGAGCTGGCGGCGCAGCGCCCGGGCGGTGTGCAGGGCGGCGGCGCCCAGCACCACGCCGACCGCCGCGGCCAGCAGCAGGACGAGGGTGGTGACAGTCATGCCGAAACCTCGCTTCGCTCAAGCCCCGCACTCGCGAGGCGCGCACCTTTCGGTGTTCGCTCACTTCCGGGCATACGCACACACTCTCGCGGACCGGTCACCGGCGTACTCCCGATAGCAGATTGTTCTCCGACTTCCTACAACAGCGTGACCTAGGTCGGCGACAGTTCGCAGGGTGGTATGTCCTGAAATGGTGCGCAGTTAGGGGCTCGTGAGGTGTGGTGCCCCCCGGCTGAGCTGCAAGAACGCGGTTCCGTCGGGATGTTGGTCACAATCCTGGGGGTGATTGGGTCGCGATCTTGTCACCGAGTGACCCGGGTCACGCGCTGTCGCGGAGGGTGTCCGGGCGAGCGCGAAGGGTGCGCGGGGAACGGGAGTTGGTCCGTTTCCCGCGCACCCTTCGGTGCGCGTGCCTCCGTTGCCGCGGTCCGGCTCAGCCGCCCGTGCCCGCGGTCGCGCCGCGCTTCGCCTGCGCCGCGCTACGGCTCAGCTCAGCCGCTCGATCACCATCGCCATGCCCTGGCCGCCGCCGACGCACATGGTCTCCAGGCCGAACTGCTTGTCGTGCCACTGGAGGGAGTTGATGAGGGTGGTGGTGATCCGGGCGCCGGTCATGCCGAAGGGGTGGCCGACGGCGATCGCGCCGCCGTTGACGTTCAGCCGGTCCTGGTCGATGCCCAGGTCGCGGTAGGAGGGGATCACCTGGGCGGCGAACGCCTCGTTCATCTCCACCAGGTCGATGTCGGAGACCGACAGGCCGGCGCGCTGCAGGGCCTGCTTGCTGGCCTCCACCGGGCCGTAGCCCATGATCTCGGGGGAGAGCGCGGAGACGCCGGTGGAGACGATCCGGGCCAGCGGGGTCAGGCCCAGCTCGCGGGCCTTGGTGTCGGACATGATCACCAGCGCCGCGGCGCCGTCGTTCAGCGGGCAGCAGTTGCCGGCGGTGATCAGGCCGTCGGGGCGGAACACCGGCTTCAGGCCCTGCACGCCCTCCATGGTGACGCCGGCCCGCGGACCGTCGTCCTTGGCCACGACCGTGCCGTCGGGGAGCGTGACCGGGGTGATCTCCCGCGCCCAGAAACCGTCCTTGATCGCCTGCTCGGCGAGGTTCTGCGACCGGACGCCGAACTCGTCCATCTCCTGGCGGGTGATGCCCTTGAGGCGGGCGAGGTTCTCCGCGGTCTGGCCCATCGCGATGTACGCGTCCGGGATCAGGCCGTCCTCGCGCGGGTCGTGCCAGTCGGTGCCCTCCTGCTCGGCGCGGGCGGCGGTCCGCGCCTCGGCGTCCGCGAAGAGCGGGTTGTGGGTGTCGGGTTGACCGTCGGAACTGCCCTTGACGCTGCGCGAGACGGTCTCGACGCCCGCCGAGAGGAAGACGTCGCCCTCGCCGGCCTTGATGGCGTGCAGCGCCATCCGCGTCGTCTGGAGCGAGGAGGAGCAGTAACGGGTGATGGTGCAGCCCGGGAGGTGGTCCATCCCCATCTGGACGGCCACGATGCGGCCGAGGTTGTGGCCCTGCTCGCCGCCGGGCAGACCGCAGCCGAGCATCAGGTCGTCGATGTCGGTCGGGTCGAGCTCGGGGACCTTGGCGAGGGCGGCCTGGATGACCGCGGCGGTGAGGTCGTCCGGGCGCAGGTCCTTGAGGGAGCCCTTGAAGGCGCGGCCGATCGGGGAGCGGGCGGCTGAGACGATCACGGCTTCGGGCATCACGGCTCCAAGGGGTGAGTAGGTGCGGCGTCCGGTGCCCCGTCCCGCGGCGGCGGTCGGCGACGGGGCGCGAACAGGGCGGACCCTCTGGGAAGTTACCTGCACGTAGTGCGAGAGGTCACGGGGTGCGCGCTGTGATGCGGGCCTCTTTTCTAAGCGGGCGCTTATGGGAACGGCGGGGGTGGTCGGGCTATTCCCCCTGGGCCCGGACGCCGCGCCCCTCCGCTAGGGCGTGACGGACGGCCGTTCCTCCGCGGCCTCCTCCGGCGCCGGGAGTTGACGGCGCCGGCGGTGCTTGAGCAGGGCCCAGGGGGCGCGGGAGGCGGTGACCTCGGTGCCGCCCTCGGAGGCGGCCCGGGCGGCGGCCTGCTCGACCGGGAGGATGCCCTCCTGCCGGGCCGGCTCCGGCCGCTCCTCCTCGGGCCACAGCCCGAGCGCCGCGCACACCGTCGGGAACACGGCCATCGCGGCGGTGGCGTAACCCTCGGCCGAGGGGTGGTAGTTGTCCGGGCCGAACAGCTCCCTGGGGCGCGCCTCGAACTCCGGGCCCAGCAGCGCGCCGAGCGAGACCGTCCGACCGCCGTTCTCCACCACGCCGATGGTCTGCGCGGCCGCCAACTGCCGGGAGAGCCGGCGCGCCACCCAGCGCAGCGGCTGGTTGACCGGCTCGATGGTGCCCAGGTCGGGGCAGGTGCCGACGACGACCTCGCAGCCCGCCGTGCGCAGCGTCCGCACCGCCTCGGACAGGTGCCGCACCGAGTCGGCCGGCGGCAGCCGGCGGGTGACGTCATTGGCGCCGATCATGACGACACAGACGTCGGGGGTCTCCTCGCCGTCCGCCAACAGCAGCTCCACCTGGCGGGGCAGGTCGTCGGAACGGGCGCCGGGCAGCGCGACGTTGCGCAGGTCGACGGGGAGTTCGGCGAGCGCGGCGAGGCCGGAGGCGAGCAGCGCGCCGGGGGTCTGGGAGCGGCGGTGGACGCCCTGGCCGGCCGCGGTGGAGTCGCCGAGGAAGCCCAGGCGCAGCGGCGGCCGGTCGGTGCGGTGGCTGAACGCGGCGCCGTAGCGGCCGTCGGCGCACGGCGGGACGTCGCTGGAGCCGCCGACCGTGCGGCGGGCGAGCCGGACCTCGGTCAGCAGCAGCCCGACGGCGGCCACACCCAGCAGCCCGATCCCGCCGCCGCCGAACGCGGCCGCGGTGGCGATCCGCCGCGCCACCCTCGCCCTGGACCCCGTCATCACCGTCGTCGCCATCGGCCGGTACCTCCCCGTGCAGCGCGGGCGCGCCGCGGCGTGGGGGCCGGACGCGCTCGGATGAGGCAAGAACTCCTTCACACCGTTGGTGCCCGTTCCGGGCCGCCGCGCAACGCTCCGGGCCCCCGATGGAGCCCGCGGTACGCACCCGTGGGCCCAAGGTCCACTAGGGCAATAGGCTGGCTGTACGGGCGCGGCGCAGGAGAGCGTGCCCCCGACCGCGGAGACCACCGTGCAGTTTTACGATTCGATGATTGAGCTCGTCGGCAACACCCCGCTCGTGCGGCTCAACAACGTTACTCAAGGGATCCAGGCGACCGTCCTGGTGAAGGTCGAGTACTTCAACCCCGGGGGATCGGTCAAGGACCGGATCGCCCTGCGGATGATTGAGGCGGCCGAGGAGTCCGGTGAGTTGCAGCCGGGCGGCACCATCGTGGAGCCGACTTCCGGCAACACGGGCGTGGGGCTGGCGATCGTGGCCCAACAGAAGGGCTACAAGTGCATCTTCGTCTGCCCGGACAAGGTCTCGACGGACAAGATCAATGTGCTGCGGGCCTACGGCGCCGAGGTGGTGGTCTGCCCGACGGCGGTCGACCCCGAGCACCCCGACTCGTACTACAACGTCTCCGACCGGCTGGTGCGCGAGACGCCCGGTGCGTGGAAGCCCGACCAGTACAGCAACCCCAACAACCCGCGCTCGCACTACGAGAGCACCGGGCCGGAGCTGTGGGAGCAGACCGACGGGCGGATCACCCACTTCGTGGCCGGCGTCGGCACCGGCGGCACCATCAGCGGCACCGGCCGCTACCTGAAGGACGTCAGTGACGGCGGGGTCAAGGTCATCGGCGCCGACCCGGAGGGCTCCGTCTACAGCGGCGGCTCCGGCCGGCCGTACCTGATCGAGGGCGTCGGCGAGGACTTCTGGCCGACCGCCTACGACCGCACGGTCGCCGACGAGATCGTGGCGGTCTCGGACAAGGACGCCTTCCAGATGACCCGGCGGCTGGCCAAGGAGGAGGGCCTGCTGGTCGGCGGCTCCTGCGGAATGGCCGTGGTGGCCGGCCTGCGGGTCGCCGAGCGGCTCGGGCCGGACGACGTGGTCGTCATCCTGCTCCCGGACAGCGGTCGCGGTTACCTCTCGAAGATCTTCAACGACGAGTGGATGGCCGACTACGGCTTCCTGGAGGAGGGCGGCACCGCCGCCCGGGTCGGCGAGGTCCTCCAGCACAAGGAGGGCGAGCTGCCCTCCCTGGTACACATGCACCCCGAGGAGACCGTCGGCGAGGCCATCGAGGTGCTGCGCGAGTACGGCGTCTCGCAGATGCCGATCGTCAAGCCGGGTGCCGGGCACCCCGACGTGATGGCCGCCGAGGTCGTCGGCTCGGTCGTCGAACGGGAGCTGCTGGACGCGCTGTTCGCCCAGCGCGCCTCGCTGACCGACCCGCTGGAGAAGCACATGTGCCCGCCGCTGCCGCAGGTCGGCTCGGGCGAGCCGGTCGCCGACCTGATGGCGGTGCTGGAGAACGCCGACGCGGCGATCGTCCTCGTCGAGGGCAAGCCCAAGGGCGTGGTGAGCCGGCAGGACCTGCTGGCCTTCCTGGCGCGCGGCGCCGGCAAGTAGCCGCGGGCGCCGGGGCGGTGAAGCCGTCCCGGCGTCAAGCGTCCGTCAGGAAACGTCCCGTCGCCGCAAGATGTACGTATGCGTCACGTCCTGGCAGCACGCGCTTAACACTTCTGCGGCACATTGATGTGCAGGCGATGCGGACCTCCGGAGCGGCTCCCGGACCTCCACGATCGCCAGGATGCGAGGACCGGCCCTGAACCCGGATCGCGTCTCGTGCGGGGACCGCCGCCGTCCCGCCCCCGGCTCCGGCCGGGGGGCGGCGGTCCCCGCGATCTTCTTCGCCGGCTTCCTCCCGCCGGCCCTTGCGGGTCCTTCCCGCCGGCCGGTCCGCGCGTCGACCCGCGTCAACACCCGTCCGCGCGGGGTCAGTTCGCGTGCTCGTCGCGCTGCCCGATCCGGTGCAGCAGCACCGCCCGCAGCCCCAGGCTGTGCACGGCGTTGACGCCGACGACGCCCGCCCAGCACACCACCAGGCCGACCAGCCCCGCGTTGACCACCGCGATCGCGGACAGCGGGATGGCCAGCACCAGGGAGACCACGGCGACCGCGAACCGCTGCCAGAACTCGGTGCCGGCGTCCGCCCGGCGCGGTGGCTGCGTACCGCGGGCCACCTGCATCTGCTGCTCGGCCGACTGCCGCCGCACCCGCCGGTCGACAGTCTGGTCCAGCTTCTCCAGGAAGGACTCCAGCAGCTCCGACTCGTACTCCGGCCCCAGCTCCTTGCGCGTCTGGAGGGTCGCGTCGAGTTCTTTTCTCAGCTCGGGGTCGTGTGTCGCCATACCGCCGAGATTACGGGCGGGCCGGCGCCGGCGCGGTAGGGCTAGCCCCCCAATCCGGCGGGGGCCGTCCGCTCCCCGGCCGCCCCGGGGTCGACGAGCCGCGCGGTGTCGCGGCGGGCGGTGAGCCAGTACAGGACGGCGGGCACCGCGAGGCCGACCAGCCAGGAGACGTCGGCGCCGCCGAGCGGACCGACCAGCGGGCCGGTGTAGAAGTTCGTGGCCAGGAACGGGAGTTGGGCCAGCACGCCGAGGACGTAGACGGTCAGCGCGCCGACGTTCCAGGCGCCGTAGCGGCCGTCGGGGTCATGCAGCGCCGGGATGTCGTAGCGCTCCTTGGAGAGCAGGTAGTAGTCGACCAGGTTGATCGCCGACCAGGGCGTGAAGAACGTCAGCAGGAAGAGCAGGAAGTCCTTGAAGGAGGTGAGGAAGGAGTCCCTGCCCACCAGGGCGACGGCGGTGCCGGCCACCATGATCCCGGCGATGTACGCGGACCGGCCGCGCGCCGTGAGGGTCCGCTGGCCGCGGAAGCCGCTGATGCTGGTCACCAACGACATGAAACCGCCGTAGGTGTTGAGGATGTTGATGGTGAGCTTGCCGAGGGCGATGACGAAGTAGAGCGCCGAGGCGATCAGCCCGGTGCCGCCCAACCCGACGAGATAGCCGACCTCGTGGCCGACGAACGCCGCCGGCGCCGCGGCGGCCGCCAGCGCCCCGAACGTCATCGACCACTGCGCGCCCAGGACGGAGCCGCCCAGCGTCCACCAGAACGTCGCCCGGGTCGAGGTGTGGCGCGGCAGATAGCGGGAGTAGTCCGCCACGTACGGGCCGAACGCCAGTTGCCAGGACGCCGAGAGCGAGATCGCCAGCAGGAACACCGGCAGCCCGAAGCGGTGGTCGTGCAGCAGCGCGGCGAGGTCGGCGCGCTGCCACAGCCGGACGCCGAGGTAGACGAAGGCCAGCGCGCAGACCAGGCCGGCGACCTTGCCGAGCAGGTGGATCAGGCGGTAGCCGACCGCCGCGGCGACCGCGGTGACCGCGGCGAACAGCACGATCCCGGCCGCCGGGCCGAGGTGCGTCAGCTCGCCCACCGCCTGCCCGGCGAGCACGCTGCCGCTGGCGAAGAACCCGATGTACATCACGATGACCAGGGCCAGCGGGACCACCGCCCCGCGCACCCCGAACTGCGCCCGCGAGGTGATCATCTGCGGCAGCCCGAGCCGCGGCCCCTGCGCGGAGTGCAGCGCCATCACCGCCCCGCCCGTGAGGTTGCCCAGCAGCAGTCCGATCAGCGCCCAGAGGGCGCCGGCCCCGAAGACCACGGCCAGCGCGCCGGTGACGACGGCGGTGATCTGGAGGTTGGCGCCGAGCCAGAGGGTGAACTGGCTGACCGCGCTGCCGTGCCGCTCGTCGTCCGGGACGACGTCGATCGAGCGCCGTTCGATCACGCCTGCCATGGGGCCGCCTCTTCGCTCGGGTCGGGGGGTGGGGGTGCTGGGGGGTTCCCGCGGGTGGGGTGTATGGGTTCATGCAGGATCAGGGGCGGTGAATGGGAGGTCAATAGGTGGGCGGGGATCGGCTGTTGGGGGCCGTCGGCGACCCGGCCGTCTCGGCGGGCCTCGCGGCGTTCGTCCCGTCCGGGGCCTTCGTGGGGTCCGCTCGTTTCGGGGTCCGCTCGCTTCAGGGGCGCGGCCTCGGGGCGGTCGGCGGAGGGGCGGACCGGTGGTCGGCGCTCCGGTAGCGTCTGGGCACGCCCGTCGGGCGGCGGCCTGGCGGGGCGTCCGTCGCCCTCCGACCCGCCACGTCCCTGCCACCCGGCACCCGGGACCGCGGGGGGTCGGGAATTCCGTACAGTCGGTGGACCGACGTCAAGGCCCCGGACCGGGCCGGGAAGAAGAGGCGATGAGCGGGGACGGGGACAACGGCGTCCGCAGGGACGGGACGCAGCCGGGGCGGACGGACGCGGCGGGACCCGCGGCGGCGGGCGGCGACGCCGCCGGCACCGCCACTGCCGGTACCAGCGTCACCGGTACCGCCGCCCGTCTCCAACGGCTCTTCGAGGGGCACCGGCTGACCCCCACCCAGCGCCGGATCGCCCACTGCATGGTCCGGCGGGCCGCCGACGCACCCTTCCTCTCCAGCGTCGAACTGGCCGAACTCGCCGGCGTCAGCCAGCCGTCCGTCACCCGCTTCGCGGTCGCGCTCGGCTTCGACGGCTACCCCGCGCTCCGCCGTCACCTGCGTGATGTCGCGCCCGCCGAGAAGTCCGCCGCGCCCGGCGCGCACAACGAGTACCAGCAGGCCGTCCAGGCGGAGATCGACAACCTCCGGCACCTGGCCGACGCCCTCGCCGACCCGACGCCGGTGACCGAGGCCGGCCGGCTGCTCGCCGCCTCCCGCCCGCTCCCGGTGCTCGGCCTGCGGGCCGCCACCGCCCAGGCCGCCGGCTTCGCGTACTTCGCGCGGAAGGTCCACCCCGACGTCCGGCTGCTCGACGAGGGCGGCACCATGCTCACCGACCGCATCGACGCCGCGGTGCACGCCGGCGCCAGCGCCCTCCTCTGCTTCGCGCTGCCCCGCCACCCCCGCGAGGTCATCGACGCCCTCGCCTACGCCGGCGCCGCCGGGCTCACCGTCGTCACCGTCGCCGACAGCGCGTTCGCCCCGGTCGCCCGCCACACCGACCTGCTCCTCCCGGCCCCGGTCGGCACCGGCCTGGCCTTCGACACCGCCTGCGCCCCGATGCTCCTGGGCCGCGTCCTGTTGGAGGCGATGTGCGACGACCTCCCGGATGCCCAGGCCCGCCTGGAGGAATTCGACACCAAGGCGGCGGAGCGCGGCCTGTTCGTGGAGTGAGGTCCCGCGCCCCGGCGCGCGATCGGTACCCGTTGCCGGTACCCCTTGCCGGTACCCGTTGCCGGTACCCCTTGCCGGCGTTCCTTCCTGGTGCCCGCTTCGGTGCTCCGTCCCGCCGCGAGCGGCGTGGGCGCACGCGGTTGTGCGCGGTCCGGTCGCACGGCTCCGCCTGCCGACGCCGGGCGTTGGGCCCCTGGAGCCTCCCGCTTTGGGTCACCGGCCCGGGGCTTCCCCCCGCCGGGGCAGCGGCCCGGGGCAGTGGCGGCCGTTGGCTCCGGGGTGCCGGATGCCGCTCCGGTCCCTTGGGCTCCCGGCCTTCGCCCGCCGGGCCCCGGCCCCGAGACTCCGGTCAGCGTCCCGCGTCCCGCGTCCCGCGTCCCGCGTCCCGCGTCCCGCGTCCCGCGTCCCGTGCTCCGCGTCCCGTGCTCCGCGTTCGGCGTCCCCGTCTGAGCTCGCGGGCTGCGTCCCGCGCACCGATGGCCGGGGCGCCGTGGGGCGGCCGACCCTGCCCTGGGAGCTGGGAGCTGGGAGCTGGGAGCTGGGAGCTGGGAGCCCGGGGCGACGCGCTGTTACCCCAGTGCCAACTGCCGTAGCTCGTTGGCGTGTTCGGCGCCGCCTTCGGCGGTGATGTCGTCCAGGGTCTGGGGGGTGCGGACGGTGGCGAAGCGGTGGGTGCCGTCGGGGCCGGGGGCGTAGCCGTAGATGCCGGGGCGGGGGAGGGCGTTGTAGGCGAAGTGGGTGGAGAAGTAGTAGGCGCCGGTGTCCAGGAGGGCGGCGTGGTCGCCGGATTCCAGGAGGGGGAGCGGGCGGTTCTCGGCGACCAGGTCGCCGGCGAAGCAGCACGGGCCGGCGATGTCCTGCGGGACCGGCGCGCCGTTCTTCGGGCGGCCCTTGGCGTCGTACGCCGCCACCCGGATCGGCCACGACGCGGGGGCGAAGACCGTGCGGGTGGCGACCTGGGCCCCGGCGTGGGTGACGGCGATCGGCCGGCCGCCGGCCCACTTCGCGTACTCCACCCGGGCCAGCACCGTGCCGTGCTTGGCCAGCAACGACCGCCCGAACTCGGTGACCAGGCCGTAGCGCCCGGAGAACAGGCCGGGCACCGCCGAGCGGAGGAGGGCCGCGTACTCGCGGTAGGTCGGGGTGACGGCGTCGGAGGAGAAGTTGACGGGCAGGCCGCCGCCGATGTCGAGGGTGGTGATCCGGGGGCTGCCGGCCTGCTCGTTGATCTCCTCGGCGAGGTCGTACAGCGCCCGGACGCCCTCCGCCATCCGTTCCAACGGCATGCCCTGCGAGCCGACATGGGCGTGCAGCCTGGTCAGCCACGGGCGGTCCAGGCAGGCCCGGACGATCCACTCGCGGGCGCCCGGATCGCGCAGCGGGACGCCGAACTTGGAGGTGTCGGTGGCGGTGCTCATCGCGCCGATGGCGCCGCCGCCGAGCTGCGGATTGACCCGCAGCCCTATCGGCGCGGTGGACGGGGCGGAGGCCATCATCCGGTCGATCCGGGAGAGTTCCTCGTGGTTGTCGACGTTGACCGCGATGCCCAGGGCCAGCGCCTCACGGAGCTCGGGGAGGGTCTTGGCGGGGGAGTCCAGGACGGTGTGCCGGGCCGGGACCCCGGCGGCCCGGGCCAGCGCCAACTCGCCGGGGCTCGCCACCTCACAGCCGATCCCCTCCTGGGCCAGCAACCGCAACACGGGCACCAGCGAGGCCGCCTTGACCGCGAACGCGTGCAGCACCTGGGTGCCCGGGGCGGTGAACTCCGCGAAGGCGGCGCGGAGTTCGGCCGCCGACCGGCGGATGCCGGCGACGTCGAGCAGGCCGACCACGGGCTGGTCGGGGCCGACCAGCCCCTGGGCGATGGCTGCCTGTACGGCGCGGTCTCGGTCCGTGAAGGTCATGGGTCAACTTCATCATTCGGCGGGGGCCCCGCGCCACGGCGAACGGGCCCTGCGGAGTGAAGGGGTGGTGGAGGGCCCGGGGGCGCCTGGTGTCCGTCCCGAACCGGGCCCCGCCGACCGCCCCGCTACGCCGCCGGGGCGCCGCTGAGCTGGGCCTTGTCCTGGCGGGCGGTCAGCCGGGAGCCGGACTCGCGGCGGGCCGCGCGGCGCAGCAGCGGGACCGCCAGGAGGAATCCCAGGACCGCCCAGGCGGCCAGGACCAGCGCCACCGTCGGCAGTTGCCAGGAGCCGGCCGGCTCCGCGGCACGCGCGGCGTCCGGCAGCAGGGCCGCGCGCAGGCCCTGCGCCATCCACCGGAGCGGGAAGACCGACGCGATGTTCTGCACCAGCGCCGGCATCTTGGATATCGGGAACATCGCGCCCGAGGTGATCAGCAGGGCCATCGACGGCAGCATGATCAACGCCAGCGCCTCGCGCGGGTTGGGGAGCACCGCCCCGATCGCCGCCCCCAACGGGACCACGGCGAGCAGCCCGAGCGCGGTGACCCACACCAGCGTCAACCAGCCACCGGGGCCGTGCGGCAGCGGGCCGTCCACCAGCACCGCGCCGACGCCCAGCAGGACCACCAGGGTGCTCACCGCCATGGTCACGATCAGCAGCGACTTGGCGATCAGATAGGCCGGTATGCCGCCGGGAGTGGCCCGCAGCCGCAGCAGGGTGCCCTCCTCGCGCTCGGTCACCAGGATCTGCGGGAGGTTGAGCAGCCCGATCTGGAACAGCAGATAGGCGGAGAAGCCGGCCAGCGTCAGATGCGCCATCGGGACCTTGGTGCCGGGCACGTCGTCGTTGATGAAGCCGGCGAGCAGCAGGGCCACCACCACGTTGGAGAGGTAGCCGCTCAACTCCTTGCGGTTGCGCAGCAGATGGCGCACCTCGATGCCGCCGCGCCGCAGCCCCGCTCGCCAGGGGCGCAGTCGCGCGGGACGGGCCCCACCGGCGGCTCCCGAGCCCCGGCCCGGGCCGCCCCGGCCGGCGTCCGTCGGCGCGTCCGTCGTTGTCGTGGCTGCCGGCGTGGCCGTCGTCGTCATGTCCATCCCCCTCATGCTGCTGCCGCCTCCCCCGTGTCGCCGCCGGCCACCGTGCCGGCGTCGTGCTCGTCGTCCTCGCCCCGACCGTCGTCCTGCCCGTGGACCATGTGGAGGTAGGTGTCCTCCAGCGTCGGCCGACGCACCTCCAGGTCCGCGATCGGTCCGGCCACCTCGCGGTGCAGTTCCCACACCAGACGGGACGGGTCCGCGGTGCGCTCGCGGCGCGGTGTGCCGTCGGGCGCCGTCCAGCGGACCTCGGCCTGCGCGGCGGCCCGCCGGGCGAGCTCGACCGGGGTGCCGCAGGCCCGGATCCGGCCGTCGACCAGCATCGCTATCCGGTCGGCCAACCGCTCGGCCTCGGCGAGGTCATGGGTGGTCAGCAGGATCGTGACGCCCTCCTCGCGGGCCAGCCGCTCGACCAGGTCGTGGAAGTCGCGGCGCGCCTCGGGGTCGAAGCCGGTGGTGGGCTCGTCCAGGAACAGCAGCTCAGGGCGGCCGACGATGCCGAGCGCCACGTCCAGGCGCCGGCGCTGGCCGCCGGAGAGCCGGTCGACGCGCTGCCGGGCCTGCCCGGTGAGCCCGACCAGCTCCAGCAGTGCGGCCGGATCGCGGGGGTCCGGGTAGTACGTCGCGAAGTGCGTCAGCAACTCGGCGACCTGCCAGCGGCGGTGGTCGCGCCAGGACTGCAGGACCAGCCCGATCCGGCCGCGCCAGGCGTCGTCGGCGCGCTCCGGGTCGGAGCCGAGGACGCGGACCTCGCCGGCGGACCGCTGCCGGAAGCCCTCCAGGATCTCGACGGTGGTGGTCTTCCCCGCGCCGTTCGGCCCGAGCAGGGCGAGGATCTCGCCGCGCCGGATGTCCAGGTCGACGCCCCGCAGGACGTCGGTGCTGCCGTAGGACATCCGCAGGGCGCGGACCTCGACGACCGGCGGGGCGCTGGCGGGGGCGGTGGGGGTGGTCATCGTGCTGCTCTCCGGGCGTGCGGTGGTGGTCATCGGCCGGCCTCCGCGTGCTGCGGGGGCGCCGGGGCGGTCGCGGCGGCGGTGCCCGCGCCCTCGACGATGGCGCGGAGGGCGGCCACATGGCCCTCGAAGGCGGTGCGGCCGCGGCCCGTCAGCCGCACCCTGGTGCGCCGCTTGCGGCCGCCGCCCTCCTTGCGGATCTCCAGATAGCCGGCCTCCTCCAGCGTGTGCAGTTGCTTGGAGAGCGCGGAGTCGCTGAGCGAGAGGCTGTCGCGGATGAACGGGAAGTCGGCCCATTCGGTGGCGGCGAGCAGGGCCACCACGGACAACCGGGTGGACGGATGGATCAGTTCGTCAAAACCGGAGGGGGTGCTCATCGGCCCAACTCCTTAGGGCGGGGGTGCAGGGGGCGGTCACGGAGGGCGCGGCCGCGCAGCGGGCTGACCGCCCAGCGGTTGGCCGGCCCGACGAAGAGCACGAAGGCGCCGGCGGAGATCGTGGCCTGGATCAGGCTGCCGTAGGGCAGCGCCAGCCAGCGGGCCAGGAGGTCGGTGAGCACGATCGTGCCGCCGCTGATCAGTCCGCCGGCGAAGAAGGTGGCGATGCTGCGCCAGCTGTACCGCGAGCGGTGCAGCTTCACCCGGGGCCGGCGGCTGTGGATGACGATCAGGGTCGTCAGGAGGGCCAGATACGCGGCGAGGGCCAGGAAGACGCCCCACACCGGGAGGTCGAAGCCCATGCTGGCGAGGTAGATCCACATGATGGCGGCCATCAGGTACGTCGAGCGTCGGTCGCCGGTGGCGCAGCGCTCGACCTCGTCGTACACCCGCTCCTGCGGGACCCGGATGCGCTGAAGGTCCTGCCAGGCGCGCTCGGCATCCACCGGTGTCGTCATGTCCCTCGCCTCCCCGTAGACGTGCTGGACGGTCCGTGTTCGGACGGCACGGGGAGCGCCGGCGGCGACCCCCGTCTAACTTTCCTATCAGGAAAGCTAACACCGACTTTCCTGCCGGGCAAGTCACATCCCGCGCCTGGGGAAAGATGCCGCCGTGCCCTGTTGACTAGCGATATTCAGTGCCTCCAGACTGCGAATAGGTCAATCCAATCGAGGTCAGGGAGGCACGGCCCATGTCGGGACCGCGACCCGTGCGGGCGCCGCGCGGAACGGAACTGAGCGCACGGGGATGGCAGCAGGAGGCCGCCCTGCGCATGCTCCAGAACAACCTCGACCCGGAGGTCGCCGAGCACCCCGACCAGCTCGTCGTCTACGGCGGCACCGGCAAGGCCGCCCGCGACTGGCGCTCCTTCGACGCCATGGTGCGCACCCTGACCACGCTCAAGCAGGACGAGACGATGCTCGTCCAGTCCGGCAAGCCGGTCGGCGTGCTCCAGACCCACGAGTGGGCGCCGCGGGTGCTGATCGCCAACTCCAACCTCGTCGGCGACTGGGCCAACTGGGAGGAGTTCCGCCGCCTGGAGGCGCTCGGCCTGACCATGTACGGCCAGATGACGGCCGGTTCGTGGATCTACATCGGTACCCAGGGCATCCTCCAGGGCACCTACGAGACCTTCGCGGCCGTCGCGGCGAAGAGGTTCGGCGGCACGCTCGCCGGCACCATCACCCTCACCGCCGGCCTCGGCGGCATGGGCGGCGCCCAGCCGCTCGCCGTCACCATGAACGACGGCGTCGCGATCTGCGTCGACTGCGACCCGCGCGCCATCGAGCGGCGCATCGCGCACCGCTACCTCGACGTCAAGGCCGACGACGTCCGGCACGCCCTCCACCTGGCCGTCGAGGCCCGCGACAAGCGCCGGCCGCTCTCCATCGGGCTGCTCGGCAACGCCGCGGAACTCCTGCCGCAACTGCTCGCCGAGGGCGCCCCGATCGACATCGTCACCGACCAGACCAGCGCCCACGACCCGCTCGCCTACCTGCCGCTGGGCGTCGACTTCGCCGACATGGCGGCCTACGCGGCCGAGAAGCCGGCCGACTTCACGCAGCGCGCCCGCGCGTCGATGGCCCAGCACGTCGAGGCCATGGTCGGCTTCATGGACGCCGGCGCCGAGGTCTTCGACTACGGAAACTCCATCCGGGGCGAGGCGCAACTCGCCGGCTACAAGAGGGCGTTCGCCTTCCCCGGCTTCGTCCCCGCCTACATCCGGCCGCTCTTCGCCGAGGGCAAGGGCCCGTTCCGCTGGGCGGCGCTCTCCGGCGACCCGGCCGACATCGCGGCCACCGACCGCGCCATCCTCGACCTCTTCCCCGAGAACGAGTCGCTGGCCCGTTGGATCAAGCTGGCCGGCGAGCGCGTCCACTTCCAGGGCCTGCCCGCCCGGATCTGCTGGCTCGGCTACGGCGAACGCGACAAGGCCGGCGAGCGGTTCAACGAGATGGTCGCCGACGGCACCCTGAAGGCACCGCTGGCCATCGGCCGCGACCACCTCGACTGCGGCTCCGTCGCCTCGCCCTACCGCGAGACCGAGGCGATGAAGGACGGCTCGGACGCGATCGCCGACTGGCCGCTGCTCAACGCCATGGTCAACGTCGCCTCCGGCGCCTCCTGGGTCTCCCTGCACCACGGCGGCGGCGTCGGCATGGGCCGCTCGATCCACGCCGGGCAGGTCACCGTCGCCGACGGCACCCCGCTGGCCGGCGAGAAGATCCGCCGGGTGCTCACCAACGACCCCGGCATGGGCGTCATCCGGCACGTCGACGCCGGCTACGAGCGCGCCGAGGAGGTCGCCGCCGAGCGCGGCGTCCGCATCCCGATGCGCGAGGGCGAGGGCGCGTGACCTCCTCCTTCCTGGACATGTGGGGGGAGTTGCGGCCGCTGGGCCGCGACGCGGCCTCCGGCGGCTACCGCCGCTTCGCCTGGACCGGCGCGGACGCCGACTGCCGCGCGTGGTTCCGCGCCCAGGCCGAGGCCCGCGGGCTCGCCTACGAACTGGACCGCAACGGCAACCAATGGGCCTGGCTCGGCGCCTCCGACTACCGGGACGTGGCCCCCGGCGAGGCCGTCGTCACCGGCTCGCACCTGGACTCCGTCCCGGACGGCGGCGCCTTCGACGGCCCCCTCGGCGTGGTCTCCTCGTTCGCCGCGCTCGACGAACTCCGGGCGCGGGGCGCTCAGTTCGCCAAGCCGCTGGCGATCGTCAACTTCGGCGACGAGGAGGGCGCCCGCTTCGGCCTCGCCTGCGTCGGCTCCCGGCTCTCCGCCGGCGCGCTGACGCCCGAGGCCGCGCACCGGCTCCGCGACGGGGACGGCGTCACCCTCCCGCAGGCCATGGAGCGCGCCGGATACGACCCGGAGGCGATCGGCCCGGACCCGGAACGGCTCGCCGCCATCGGCGCGTTCGTCGAGCTCCACGTCGAACAGGGCCGCGCGCTCGACCTGTCCGGGGACCCGGTCGGCATCGCCTCCGCCATCTGGCCGCACGGCCGCTGGCGGTTCGACTTCCGCGGGGAGGCCAACCACGCCGGCACCACGCGCCTCGCGGACCGCCGCGACCCGATGCTCACCTACGCCGCGACCGTGCTCGCCGCCCGCGAACAGGCCCGACTGGCCGGCGCCCTGGCCACCTTCGGGAAGGTCAGCGTCGAACCGAACGGCGTCAACGCCATCCCGTCGCTGGTCCGCGGCTGGCTGGACGCCCGCGCCGCCGGCCAGGACAGCCTGGACACCGTGGTCACCGGGATCGAGCGGGCCGCCGCCGAGCGGGCCGCCCGCGACGGCATCGACCTGGACGTCGTCCGCGAGTCCTTCACCCCGGTCGTCACGTTCCGGCACGCCCTGCGGGACGAACTGGGCGCGCTGCTCGGCACACAGGGCGACCGGCCGGTGCCGGTGCTGGGCACCGGCGCCGGACACGACGCGGGTATTTTGTCCGCGACCGTACCCACGGCCATGCTGTTCGTCCGCAACCCCACCGGCGTCTCGCACTCGCCCGCCGAGGCCGCCACGGAGGACGACTGCGTCGCCGGGGTCACCGCACTCGCCGACGTACTGGAGGGGCTGGCGTGCCGCTGACGCCGCAGGCAACACCGACGACGTACTGGCTCGAACACGCCTGGCTCGGCGCGCACGTCGAGCCGGGCGTGACCGTGGAGGTGGCGGACGGGCGGATCACGGCCGTCCGCCCGGGGACCCCGACACCCCCGCCGGGCGCCGAGGCGCTCTACGGGCTGACCCTCCCGGGCCTGGCCAACGCGCACAGCCACGCCTTCCACCGCGCGCTGCGCGGCACCGTCCAGGTGGGCGCCGGCACCTTCTGGACCTGGCGCGAGGTGATGTACGACGTCGCCGACCGGCTCACCCCGGACAGCTACTACGCTCTGGCCCGCGCCGCCTACGCCGAGATGGCGCTCGCCGGCATCACCTGCGTCGGCGAATTCCACTACCTCCACCACGCGCCCGGCGGCACCCGCTACGACGACCCCAACGCGATGGGCCGAGCGCTGCTCGCGGCCGCCGCCGACGCCGGCATTCGGATCACCCTCCTCGACACCGCCTACCTCTCCGCCGGCTTCGGCGACCCGCCCAGCCGCCACCAACTGCGCTTCTCCGACGGCACCGCGGACGCCTGGGCCGAGCGCGCCGACGCGCTCAAGGGCGGCGAGCACGCCAAGATCGGCGCCGCCGTCCACTCCGTGCGCGCCGTGCCCGCCGGGGAGTTGGGCACCGTCGCGGCGTGGGCCGAGCGGCGGCGGGCGCCGCTGCACGTCCACCTCTCCGAGCAGACCGCCGAGAACGACGCCTGCCGCGCCGCCCACGGCCGCACCCCGGCCCAACTGCTCGCCGAACACGGCGTGCTGGGCCCGCGCACCACGGCCGTGCACGCCACCCACCTCACCGACGGCGACATCGCCCTGCTCGGCGGCAGCGGCACCGGCGTGTGCATGTGTCCGACCACCGAGCGGGACCTCGCCGACGGCATCGGCCCGGCCGCGGCGCTCCAGGAACAGGGCAGCCCGCTCTCCCTCGGCAGCGACAGCCACGCCGTCATCGACCTGCTCGAAGAGGCCCGCGCCATGGAGCTCAACGAGCGGCTGCGCACCCGCACCCGGGGCCACTGGACCGCCGCGGCCCTGCTGCGCGCCGCCACCGCCGACGGGCACGCCGCGCTCGGCTGGGACGACGCGGGCGCCCTCGCCACCGGCGCGCTCGCCGACCTCACCACGATCGCGCTGGACTCCGTGCGCACCGCCGGGCCACCGCCCCGACTGGGCGGCGAGACGGCCGTATTCGCCGCCACCGCAGCCGATGTGCGGCACACCCTCGTGGGCGGCCGGTGGACCGTCCGCGACGGGCGGCACACCGGCGTGCCCGACGTGCCCACCGCCCTCGCCGACGCCATCGCCGCCGTGCGCGGCTGACCCGCATCCGCCCCCAGCCACCCCCAGGCCCGCGCCGCCCGCGGACGAAGGAGAACACCCCCGCGATGACGACGACTTCCGCGCCGACCACCGCGATCACCCACATCACCCAGCTCGTCACCAACGACCCCTCCCTCGGTGAAGGCCCCCTCGGTCTGCTCCAGGACGCCGCGGTCGTCATCGACGGCGACCGCATCGCCTGGGTCGGTCCCTCCAGCAAAGCACCCGCCACTGACAACGCCGTCGACGCCGCCGGCCGGGCCGGCCTGCCCGGCTTCGTCGACTCCCACTCCCACCTGGTCTTCGCCGGCGACCGCACCGAGGAGTTCAACGCCCGGATGTCCGGGCGGCCTTACTCCGCCGGCGGCATCCGCACCACCGTCGCCGCCACCCGCGCCGCCGCCGACGACGCGCTGCACGCCAACGTCGCCCGCTACCTCGCCGAGGGCCTCCGCCAGGGCACCACCACCCAGGAGATCAAGTCCGGCTACGGCCTGACCGTCGAGGACGAGGCGCGGGCGGTGCGGATCGCCGCCGCCCACACCGACGAGGTGACCTTCCTGGGCGCCCACATCGTCTCGCCGGACTACGCCGACGACCCGGCCGGCTACGTCGAGCTGGTCACCGGGCCGATGCTCGACGCCTGTGCCCCGCACGCCCGTTGGGTGGACGTCTTCTGCGAGCGCGGCGCCTTCGACGGCGACCAGGCCCGCGCCGTCCTCACCGCCGGCCGGGCCAAGGGCCTCACGCCCCGGGTGCACGCAAACCAGCTCGGCCACGGCCCCGGCGTGCAGCTCGCGGTCGAGTTGGACGCCGCCTCCGCCGACCACTGCACCCACCTCACCCCCGCCGACGTCGACGCGCTGGCCCAGTCCGACACCGTCGCCACGCTCCTCCCGGGCGCCGAGTTCTCCACCCGTGCCCAATGGCCGAACGCCCGCCCGCTGTTGGACGCCGGCGCCACCGTGGCGCTGTCCACCGACTGCAACCCCGGCTCGTCCTTCACCAGTTCCATGGCGTTCTGCATCGCGCTCGCCGTGCGCGACATGGGGATGACACCGGACGAGGCGGTGTGGTCGGCCACCGCCGGCGGCGCCCGGGCGCTGCGCCGCACCGATGTCGGCCGGATCGCCCCCGGCGCCCGCGCCGACCTGGTCCTGCTGGACGCGCCCTCCCACGTGCACCTCGCCTACCGGCCCGGCGTGCCGCTGGTAACGGACGTCTGGCACAACGGCGTTCGCCTCTGAGGGCGGCCGTCCCGGGGCCGTCCCCGAAACGCACTGAGGGCCCGTCCCGGACGTTTCCGGGGCGGGCCCTCGCGTGCACGGGCGTCGGCCGACCTCGCCGGTCGGCCCCGACCGCGGGCTATTCGTCGATCATCAGGCCCTTGCGGAGCCGGACGAGGGTGCGCGAGAGCAGTCGGGAGACGTGCATCTGCGAAATGCCCAGCTCCTCGCCGATCTCGGACTGCGTCATATTGGCCACGAAGCGCAGCGAGAGGATCTTCCGGTCCCGGGAGGGGAGTTCGGCGATCAGCGGCTTCAGGGACTCGACGTACTCGATGCCTTCGAGGCCGTGGTCCTCGTAGCCGATCCGGTCCGCCAGCGCGCCTTCGCTGTCGTCCTCCTCGGGTTGGGCGTCCAGCGAGCTCGCGGTGTACGCGTTGCTCGCGGCCATGCCCTCGATGACCTCGTCCTTGGTGAGGTCGAGGCGTTCGGCGAGTTCGCCGACCGTGGGCGCACGGTCCAGCTTCTGCGCCAGTTCGTCGCCGGCCTTGGCCAGGTCCAAGCGGAGTTCCTGAAGCCGTCGGGGAACCCGCACCGACCAGCTCGTGTCGCGGAAGAAACGCTTGATCTCGCCGACGATGGTCGGCATCGCGAAGGTCGGGAATTCGACGCCGCGGGTGAGTTCGAAACGGTCGATCGCCTTGATCAGACCGATCGTGCCGACCTGGACGATGTCCTCCATGGGTTCGCTGCGGGAGCGGAACCGGGAGGCCGCGAACTTCACCAGCGCGAGGTTCAGTTCGACCAGGGTGTTACGGACGTAGGCGTATTCGTGCGTGCCCTCTTCCAGCGATTCCAGGCGCTCGAAGAGCGTTTTCGACAGCGCCCTGGCATCCACCGGACCCACTTCGTCAAACGGTGGGATCTCGGGCAGGCCGTCGAGTTCGGGCAGGCTCAGCCGTTCTTCGGCCGCGGCGTGCGACTGGGAAGGAATACGTCCGGCCGTTTCCGACCGGGGTGTCGACGATGCGGGGATGTGCGCGTCCTCGATACGCAATTCGTCGAGCCGGGGTGACATGTGTCTCCTCCATCGTTCTCGGCATATGGCTGCCGAAGCCTCTGCGTGGAACTGCGGTGTGCGGCGCCTCCAAAGCCGGCCGTTTCGAATGTGTCCTTCTACGCCTACCTGGGTTCGACGGAAGAAGGCAAGTGCGAGTTGTCCGCATTGTGGAACTATGCCCCTTCTACGGCTACCGGCCGGCGTCAGGAAGGCGTAGGGTTCGACAGGCGCAGTCGCAGAGCAAGGTCGTCACCACAACAGTCGTCTAGGCAGCAAAAGGGGTGCGCTCGCATGGACCGCGGGACGGTCGGCAGTGCAAGCCGGGGTCGGCTTCACGTCGGGATCCGCCATCACGGCGCCAGCGCGGTCGTGACCGTCGCGGGCGAGTTGGATCACCACACGGCGGATCTGTTGCGCGAATCGCTGGAGGGTTGCGTGGACGACGGATACGCACGCCTCGTAGTGGACTGCTCACCCTTGGACTTCATGGACTCCACCGGTCTGAACGTCCTGCTCGGCGCCCGGCTGAAGGCGGAGGCCGCGGGGGGCGGCGTCCATCTCGCCGGGATGCAACCGGTGGTGGCCCGGGTCTTCGAGATCACCGGCGCGGACGCCGTCTTCACGGTGCACGACTCCGTCGACGCGGCCCTGACCGACTGACCGGCCGCGAAGTCCGGAACGATGCGTTCCGGACGCGTAGTCAGTGTCACAACTTCCGTACCCAACAAGTGGGTGTTCTCGCGGTCCGGTCGGGCAGGAGACACCTGAATCCGTTGAATCAGATCAGTTAACTGTTGTCGTGAACAGGCGAATCGGTGAGGTGAAGCGCTGATGAGCACCACCCGGCCGTACCCGCCGGGCGACCTCGGCCCGGAGCCGGGCGTCGCCGGCCCTGCCGCCGCCGTCCCGGCAGGCCAGATCCGCCGGCTGCGCCTGGCGGGCACCCGGGGCGCCGTGGCGCGGGCCCGCGACTTCGCCCGGGAGGCGTTGCAGGACTGGGGCTGGCTCCCGGCCGCCACCGCCGACCAACGGGCCGCGGCCGAGGACGTGCTGCTCGTCGTCTCCGAACTCGTCACCAACGCCTGCCTGCACGCCGAGGGCCCGGAGGAGCTGCGGCTGCGCTGCGCGGCCAAGGTACTCCGCCTGGAGGTCAGCGACCTGGGCACCGGCTCGCCGTCCCCGCGCAGCCCACACCGCCCCGGACGCCCCGGGGGCCACGGCATGTTCATCGTCCAACGGCTCTGCCTGGACTGGGGCGTGGTGCGCAACGCCGACGGGGCGGGCAAGACCGTCTGGGCGGAGCTGGCCGCCCCGTCTTGAAGACGCGGCGCAGCCAGGGGCGTTGAGCGCGGGCCGGGAGGCCCGCGCTCCGTCATGTCCGACGGCCACCGCGGGGCGCCCGGCTTCCGGGCCGATTCGACCGGTGCCGCGCATCGGGGCTGTGCGGTGCCTTCCCTCGGCAACCTCTCGGGCGTACCTTGACGGCCAATCTGATGTGCCGTCAGCAAAGTGGGGCGGCGCGCTCTCCCGGGAGAAGGGGAACTCAAGGTGGCCCGCTTCCACGCACAGCACGGCAGGCGGCCGCGGCGGGCGGCCGGGCTGCTCGCGGCCGCGGCAACGGCGGCCGGCTCCGCGGTGCTGTTCACCGCGCCCGTCGCGCACGCCGAGGTCGTCGACGTCAACTACCAGTGCAAAACGCCGATCGGCAACAAAGGGGCGGTCTCGCCCATCGACATCAAGGGGACGCCCAGCGGCAGCGCCTACAAGCTGGTGATGTCGTTCCAGAAGGGCGTCTCCTCCAGCCCCGTCGAACTGGGCAAGGGCGCCATGAAACCCAGCGCCCTGATCCAACTCGGCGGCGCGGAACACGGCACCGTACCGGTCTCCGGGCCGCCCAACGACCAGGCGATACCGGCCAACACCCCCATCAAGATCAGCGACTTGAGCGGGACGTACACCCCGAAGGCCAGCGGCAAGGTGACCTTCACCGCCTCCACGCTCACCATCAAGGCCCTGGGAACCACCACGACCTGCACGCCGAGCAACCACCCCAAGCCCTCGCTCACCCTGGACGTCAAGGGCAGCGGCGGCTCGGGCGGCACCAGCGGCGGCACGAGCGGCAGTTCCGGGGGCACCACCGGTGGTACCGGCGGCGGTTCCGGCGGCGCCAGCGGCTCCACCACGACCGGCGGTTCGACCGGTGGCTCGACCGGCGGCCAACTGCCGCAGACCGGACCGGCCGACTCCGCCCTCGCGCTGGGCACCCTCGGCGGCACCGTCCTGTTGGCCGGCGCGGCCGGCGTGCTCTGGCTGACCCGCCGTCACCAACGGGCCTGACACCCACCGGGAGCCGCCGATGCCGTCCCGTCCCCGCACCGCGGCCGCCGGCGCGGCCCTCGGGGTCGCCGCGGTCCTGCTGTGGCCCGCGGCGGCCGGGGCCCGGCCGCCCGCCGCCGCGGGGGGCTGGTCCGCCGCGCCGACCGGCCCCGCCCGGACGTCCTTCTACCTGGAGGGCCCGCCGGGCACCGCCCTCACCGACCGACTGGCCGTCCGCAACCCGTCCGGCCGGCCGGTCACCGTACACCTGGCCGGCGAGGGCGGGGACGGCGTCGGGGCGTGGCTCGCCCCCGCGCAGCCGGAGGTGACGGTTCCGCCGCGGACCCAGGCGAGTGTGCCGTTCACCGTGGCGGTACCGCGCGACGCCGCCCCCGGCGGCCACACCGGCGCGCTCACCGTCACCGGCGGCGCCCCCACCGCCCGCAGCCGGATCCCGCTCCGGCTGCGGGTGACCGGGCCCGCGCTGTCGGCACTCACCGTCGAGCACCTCACGGTGACCCGGCGGGGCGATGCCGCGGTGCTCCGCTACGCCCTCGTCAACCGCGGTAACACCGCGCTCCGGCCGCGGTTGGCGGTCCGCGCCGACGGCCTCTTCGGGCCGCTGCTGCGCCGCCCCGCCCGCACCCTGCCGGACGCGCTCCCGCCCGGCGCCCGCGTCGAACGGACCGAGACCTGGCCCGATCCGCCCACCCTGGACGCGGCGGACGTCACGCTCACCGCGACCGCGGCGGGCGGCGCGCGGGACACCGCCACCGCCCGCTACACCGCCGTCCCCTGGGGCGTGCCCGCCGCGCTGGTCCTCCTGGCGGCCGGCGGCGCTGCGCTGGGGTGGCGCCACCGCCACCGACACCGCACCGGCAGCCCGCCCGGCCCGCACCCCACGACCGGCGCCCCCCGCGACGCAACGAACACCACTTCGGACACCACGGCGAACACCTCGACCACGACCCACACCACGAAGGCCGCGACGACGGGATCAGAGGTGCGCGCGTGAACGGCGAGAAGGGCCTCAACGGGACGGCGGCGGCCGCACCTTGCGGCACGACGGGACGGCGCCCGCGGACCGGCCGGGGGCGGCGGCGCCGGCCCGCCCTGCGCGCGGCGCTCGCCCTCGCCCTGCTCCCGGTCCTGCTGCCCGGACTGTCCCCGCCGACCGCGAGCGCCGCCCCGTCCGCCGACCAGCCGTCCGCGGCCGTCTCCCCCAACGAGGCGGGCGTCGGCGGCAGCATCACCGTCAACGGACAGGGCTGGCGCCCGCACACCCTGCTGACGCTGCTGATCTGCGGCCAGAACATGATCGGCGGCACCAACTCCTGCGCCAACGGCGACGGTCGGACCGCCACCACCGACGACCACGGCGCGTTCCGGGCGCCGCTCCCGGTGGCCGAGCCGCCCAAGCCCTGCCCCTGCGTGGTGCACGTGGCGACCGTGACCGGCCAGGCGGCCACCGCGGACGCCGCGTTCAAGGTCGCCGGGCACCCGGTGGCGCCGCTGCCGCAGGACGTCAGCGCCGGCCGGCTGGCCGTCCTGGCGCAGCCCCGGCTGACCGGTAGCAGCGGGTTGCTCACCTGGTTCGGCGCCCCGCCGCAGCGTGAACTGACCGTCACGCTCGGCAACTTGGGCTCGGCGCCGGCCAAGGACCCGGCCTTCAAGGTCGGCACCTCACACGGCGTCTTCGCGCCCAAGTGGGAGAACCAGCAGTGGCACGGCACGGTCCCCGCCGGCCGCAAGGCCGAGGTCAAACTCCCGGTGGAACTGGCCGCCGGGGCCCACGGCGACTACCTGATCTCCCTCAAGTACGGCGACCGCCTCCTCGTCGAACAACCCTGGGAGGTCGGCCGGCCCTGGGGCATGACCCTCTTCTGGCTCCTGCTGTGCGTGGTCGTACCCACGCTGCTCTTCCGCGGCGGGATGGCCGTCGTCAACCGCCTCCGCCCCGCGCGCCCGCCGACCACCGCCCCACCGGGCGGCCCCACCGACCTCCCCGACGGCACCACTGCCCTGCCGTGGTTCGCCCCGGACACGACGCCGTGGCCTCGGGGGAGGGGGGCGGAATGACCTACCGGTCCGCTGCGCTTGGCTTGCTTCCCACGTTTTTGGCTTCCCCGCCGCGGGGGGTTGCTGTCTTTGCGCCTTGCGGCGCGGGCCTGTTGTCCGCTGCCGGTCCGCTGCGCGGGGCGAGCCGATGTGTCCGCTGCGCGGGGCCGGTCCGCTGCGCGGGGCTGTTGGGTGCGGTGACGGGCCTCCGGGGGCGGTGTGCCAGACTGCTTCGCTTTACGTCTGGCACACCGCCCCCTCCGGCCCGTCCCCTCCCGT
Source organism: Streptomyces sp. WZ-12 (assembly GCF_028898845.1). NCBI lineage: Bacteria > Bacillati > Actinomycetota > Actinomycetes > Kitasatosporales > Streptomycetaceae > Streptomyces > Streptomyces sp. WZ-12. The sequence goes on from NZ_CP118574.1 coordinate 5,460,870, forward strand.
TGGGTGGGTGGATTTCTCTGGGATGGGGCTGGCCACTGTGGTCCCCTGACGGTCACCGCCCGGTTGCTTGGGCCACCTGTCCTCATTCCGGTCACCGCTCAAGCTCATGCGTACTCGTCCTCTGACGGTCACCACTCAACCCAGCGGCCCGAGTTGGCCCACCGGGCGGACGTGGCACCCACCGTTCTTTCCCACCCTCCAACGGGAGGGGACGGGCCGGAGGGGTGGGTGTGCCAGACGTAAAGCGAAGCAGTCTGGCATGCCCGCCCCGGAGGCCCGTCACCGCACCCCGACAGCCCCGCGCAGCGGACAACACAACTCGCCCCCGCCCCGCGCAAGCGGACCGGCAGCGGACCGGCAACCCGCGCGGCGGGAAAGCCAACAACGTGGGCAGCAAGCCAAACGCGGCGGCCCCAGGGGAAGGAAAAGACCCGGCACGGGGCGTCCGTGCCGGGTCCGATTCCGTCAGCTGGGGCGGCTCAATGCACGTCCCCCATAAGGGGACTGATCTTCTTGCGGTACATGAAGACCGCGAAGCCGGCCAACGTGGCCAGGGCGGCCTCGGTGATCAACACCCCCGTGCCGCTGAGGTCCGCACCGGCGATGGACACCAGGGAGATGACGCTGTCGCCCGCGGTGACCGCGAGGAACCAGACGCCCATCATCTGGCTGGCGTACTTCTGCGGGGCCAGCTTCGTCGTCACCGACAGGCCGACGGGGGAGAGGCACAGCTCGCCCATCGTCTGGAGGCCGTAGACGGTGATCAGCCACATCGGGCTGACCTTGGTGCCGTCGGAGGACATCGCGATCGGCAGCAGGAAGAAGAAGTAGGAGGCGCCGATCAGCACCATCGCCATGGCGAACTTCACCGGCGTGCTGGGTTCCTTGTTGCGGCGGGCCAGTGCCAGCCACATCGAGGCGAAGATCGGGGCCAGCGCGAGCACCCACACCGGGTTGACCGACTGGAGCCAGGAGGACGGGAAGGCCAGGCCGAAGACGGACTCCGCGGTGTTCTTCTCGGCGAAGACGTTCAGCGTCGAACCGGCCTGGTCGAAGATCATCCAGAAGACCGCGGCGGCGACGAAGAACCACAGGTAGCCACTGACCTTGGCCTGCTCGGTCTCGGACAGTTCCTTGTCCCGCTTGATCCGCAGCAGCACGAAGCACGGCACGCAGATGCCGATGATGGCCAGCGGGAGCAGCGCCCAGTTGAGGGTGAAGTGGCCGGTGCCCGCGACGATCCCGTAGAAGACCGCGGCGATGACGACCCAGATCAGGCCCTTGCGCAGCCAGCCGTTGCGCTCCTGCACCGTCAGCGGGGTCGGCACCTGGTGGCTCTTGGGGTTCAGGTGCCGGGTGCCGATCAGGAACTGGAGCAGACCCAGCGCCATGCCCAGCGCCGCGGTCGCGAAGCCCAGGTGCCAGTTGATGCTCTGACCGATGCCGCCGACGATGATCGGCGCGGCCATGGACCCGAGGTTGATGCTCATGTAGAAGACGGTGAAACCACCGTCCCGGCGCGGGTCCTGCGGGCCGTTGTAGAGGTGTCCGACCATCGTGGAGATGTTGGACTTCAACAGGCCGGAGCCGCACGCCACCATCGCCAGGCCGACGAAGAAGGTCTGGCCCGGTATCGCCAGCACGACGTGGCCGGCGATGACGATGGACGCACCGACGATCACCGTCTTGCGCGGGCCCCAGACCCGGTCGCCGAACCAACCGCCGGGCATGGCGAGCAGGTAGACCAGGGCCATGTAGACCGCGTAGATCGCGGTGGCGGAGGCGGCCGTCATGGCCAGACCACCGCCCTGGGAGCCCACCTTGGCGTCCGTGCCACCGGAGATCAGATACAGGACGAGCAGGGCACGCATGCCGTAGAAGCTGAAGCGCTCCCACATCTCGGTCATGAAGAGAGTGGCCAGGCCGCGTGGGTGGCCGAAGAAGGTCTTGCCGCCGTCGGCAGGGGTTCCCTGCTCGGCCGCGCCCTTCGTCAGGCTGGACGCCATGGTGGGTTCCTATGCTTCTCGGGACGCGTCCGAGAGAACTCGGTGTGCGCCCGGGTGGGGGATGACCGGCACCGGAGCCGTCCCGCCCGCCCTCACGCCCGGGAGGTTCGGCACCCCACGCAGGGGGACCGACGGGAGGCCGGACACCGGGATCCACGCCCCCGTGCCGCAACAGCGGCCGGCGGACCCGGTCGACAGGTCTTTCACTGTGTAAGGGACTGGAGGTGCCAGACCCGCACACAACAGGGACCGATGACGTCAGTTGATCGCCATGGTCCCGGGGTTGTGCGTTGGACGTTCGGGCCACCATACGTCCGCCGGGCGGGTCGATTGAAGGGGTGAGAGAACGCTCACACTCGCTTTCGGAACCGTTTGCGCCTGTGGAGTCGACCACATACACACCCGCGCGCCCGTGTTCCGGGGCGCGCGAGCGGGCGCGGAACGGGCCGGCTGTCGCCCATCCGTGCTGGTCCGCCCCAGGCTGTCGGTACATCGGACTACCATCGGCGCATGACCCGTGTACTGCTCGCCGAGGATGACGCGTCCATCTCGGAGCCGCTCGCCCGCGCCCTGCGCCGCGAGGGTTACGACGTCGAAGTGCGTGAGGACGGCCCGACGGCGCTCGACGCCGGTCTCCAGGGCAACATCGACCTCGTGGTCCTGGATCTGGGACTGCCCGGTATGGACGGTCTGGAGGTCTGCCGCCGGCTGCGCAACGAAGGCCACTCCTTCCCGATCCTGGTGCTGACCGCCCGCGCCGACGAGGTGGATACCGTCGTCGGCCTCGACGCCGGCGCGGACGACTACGTCACCAAGCCCTTCCGGCTGGCCGAGTTGCTCGCCCGGGTCCGGGCCCTGCTCCGGCGCGGCTCCACCGCCGAGCCCCAGCAGCCGCCGGCCACCCACGGCGTGCGGATCGACGTCGAGTCGCACCGCGCCTGGATGGGCGACGAGGAACTCCAGCTCACGGCGAAGGAGTTCGACCTGCTGCGAGTCCTGGTGCGGGACGCCGGCCGGGTCGTCACCCGCGACCAGTTGATGCGCGAGGTCTGGGACACCACCTGGTGGTCCTCCACCAAGACGCTGGACATGCACATCTCCTGGCTCCGCAAGAAGCTGGGCGACGACGCCGCCAACCCGCGGTACATCGCCACGGTCCGCGGGGTCGGCTTCCGCTTCGAAAAGAGCTAGGGGCCCGTGCGCCGCCGACTGATCAACTCCACGCTGGCCGTGGTGCTCGTCGTCATCGCCGTCTTCGGCGTCTCCCTGGTGATCGTCGAGACCCGCACGATCCAGGCCGGCGCGCAGGAGAGCGTGTCGTCGGAGGCCGTCCGGCTGGTCGGGATAGTGGAGAGCCGGCTGGGCAGCGGCGAGAAGATCACCCCGGAGATCCTCTCGGAGCAGATCACCGCCCACCGCTACGCCGTCATCAAGGTGCCCGGCAAGCCGGAGATCGAGATCGGTCCGCGCCCGGCCGGTGACGTGATCGAGTCCAAGGTGCGCGGTGACCGCGGCGAGGCCGTGACGGTCCAGGAGTCCCGCGCCACGGTCAGCGCCGAGATCGGCCGGACCCTGCTGGTCATCCTGGCCGTCGCCCTGTTGGCGATCCTGGCGGCCGTGGTGCTCGCCATCCGGCAGGCCCGCCGGCTCACCGCCCCGCTCACCGACCTCGCCGAGACCGCCGAGCGGCTCGGCTCCGGCGACCCCCGGCCCCGCCACCGCCGTTACGGCGTCCAGGAGTTGGACCGGGTCGCCGACGTCCTCGACGCCAGCGCCGAGCGGATCGCCCGGATGCTCACCGCCGAGCGGCGGCTGGCCGCGGACGCCTCCCACCAACTGCGCACCCCGCTGACCGCGCTGTCCATGCGGCTGGAGGAGATCACCCTCACCGACGACCCGGACACCGTCAAGGAAGAGGCCACCATCGCGCTGGCCCAGGTGGAGCGGCTGACGGACGTGGTGCAGCGGCTGCTGACCAACTCCCGTGACCCGCGCACCGGCTCGGCCGTCGCCTTCGACCTCGACGAGGTGGTCAAGCAGCAGATCGAGGAGTGGCGCCCGGCCTACCGCAGCGCCGGACGGGCCATCGTCCGCTCCGGGAAGAAGGGGCTGCGGGCCGTCGGCACCCCCGGAGCGGTCGCCCAGGTGCTCGCCACCCTGATCGAGAACTCCCTGATGCACGGCGCCGGTACGGTCGCGCTGCGCACCCGCGTCACCGGCAATCAGGCCGTGGTCGAGGTCACCGACGCCGGCCGCGGCGTCCCCCCGGACCTCGGCTCGCGGGTCTTCGAGCGGACCGTTTCCGGCCGCAACTCCACCGGCCTGGGGTTGGCCGTCGCCCGCGACCTGGCCGAGGCCGACGGCGGGCGCCTGGAACTCCTCCAGCAACACCCGCCGGTCTTCGCGCTGTTCCTGGCCCGGGAGAGCGAGCTCACCGAGGAGTGAGCCGCGGACGGTTACTTCCGGGAGGCGCCGCTCGGCACCCGGGAGCCGTCCGCCAGGAACGACTCGGCGGTCTCCACCGCCTTCCGGGCGGGCAGCCCGCGGAAGACCCAGGTGCGGTACGACCAGAAGCGGAAGAGCGTGGCGATCCCGATGCCGAGGAACTTGAAGATGTTGCTCTGCAGCGGGTCGTCCCAGCCGAACCCGTAGGTCGCGGCGTAGAGGATGCCGTTCTCGATGATCAGGCCGACCACGCTGAACAGCAGGAAGAGCGTCAACTCGCGGGTGCGGCCCTGCTTGTCGCGGTCCCGGTAGGCGAAGTAGCGGTAGCCGACGTAGTTGGTGGCGGTGGCCACCACCGTGGCCACGATGCTCGCCCGGACGACGGGGAGTTCGGTCAGGTGCCGGACGAGGTTGAAGACCGCGAAGTTCACCACGACCCCCGCGCCGCCGACGGCGCCGAACTTCACGATCTCCCGGATGAGCGCCTCCAGTCGTGACCGCAGCGCGCTCGGTTCACTCATGGTGATCGTTCAGCTCCCTGTTCGTGGGGGTGGGCGGGCCGGGGGCCCGGTGGGGTCCCTCATGCTAACCACGCTCCCTGTGCCCCGGTGCCCGGGAGGCCCGCTCCGCCCCTCCGTGCACCAGAGCGGTCAGGACCGGCCATCAGCGGACCATGATCCGGAAGTTGAGGGTGCGGGCCCCCGGCTCGTCCGCCGCGCCCGTCATGCACCGCCGGCAGTACAGCAACCGCAGGTCGGCGCGGCCCGGGCGGACGGCCTCGAAGTCCAGCGCCCGCGAGGCGCGGTCGGACGACGACGGCCTGCCGGGCGGATCGTCCGGTGCGGGCCGGTTGGCACCCGCCTTCAGAACGGCCGGATCCGGACGCGGGTCGGCGACGATCCAGTGGAAGGCGTCGTCGGGGGCGTCGGGGACCTCGATGGTGAAGCGGTCGCCGGCGGACACCGTGATCTCGGTGTCGTCGGGGCCGTACACCGCCGGTCCGGACAGTTGGCTGATCACCGTGTACAGGGCGATCAGCAGGGCGGCGACGGCGACGACGGTCACCAGCGCCCGGGAGTTCCTCGCTATGCCGCTGCTCTCCATGCGGCCTCCCCCTATCGCCGGCCGGGGCCGGTGGAACCCTTCCGCGCCCGGTCCGGAACCTCACCGCTGTTGTGGACCTTCACGATCACCCTCGAACGCCAGCCTCGGATGATCCTCCAACCCGGGTCGGGTGTGCGACGGCCGGCCGGATACCCTGGGGGCGTGACGTTCCCGGTAGTCGGCATGGTCGGCGGCGGTCAGCTCGCCCGTATGACCCACGAGGCGGGTATCCCCCTCGGCATCAAGTTCAAGCTCCTCAGTGACACCCCGCAGGACTCGGCGGCCCAGGTGGTCAGCGACGTCGTCATCGGCGACTACCGCGATCTGGACACCCTGCGGGCCTTCGCCCGCGGCTGCGATGTGCTCACCTTCGACCACGAGCACGTACCCACCGCGCACCTGCGGGCGTTGGAGGCCGAGGGCATCCCCGTCCGGCCCGGCCCCGACGCGTTGGTGCACGCCCAGGACAAGGGCGTGATGCGGGCCAAGTTGGACGCCATCGGGGCGCCCTGCCCGCGCCACCGCATCGTCGCCGACCCGGCCGACGTGGCGCGCTTCGCGGCCGAGGGCGAGGGCTTTCCCGTGATCCTCAAGACCGTGCGCGGCGGTTACGACGGCAAGGGCGTCTGGATCGTGCGATCGGCCAAGGAGGCCGAGGAGCCGTTCCGCGCCGGCGTGCCCGTGCTGGCGGAGGAGAAGGTCCCCTTCGTCCGCGAGTTGGCCGCCAACGTGGTCCGCTCCCCGCACGGCCAGGCCGTGGCCTACCCGGTCGTGGAGTCCGTCCAGGTCGACGGCGTCTGCGACACCGTGATCGCGCCGGCCCCCGATCTCTGTGACGAACTCTCCACGCACGCCCAGCAGCTCGCCCTGCGGATCGCCGACGAGCTCGGCGTCGTCGGCCACCTCGCCGTCGAGCTGTTCGAGGTCCGCGACGCCGACGGCACCCCCGCCGTGCTCGTCAACGAGCTGGCGATGCGGCCGCACAACTCCGGTCACTGGACCCAGGACGGGGCGATCACCTCGCAGTTCGCCAACCACGTCCGCGCCGTCCTCGACCTCCCGCTCGGCGACCCGCGCCCGCGCGCCCGTTGGACGGTGATGGCCAACGTCCTCGGCGGTGACTACCCGGACATGTATGCGGCGTACCTCCATTGCATGGCACGCGACCCGCAGTTGAAGATTCACATGTACGGAAAGGACGTGAAGCCGGGCCGCAAGGTCGGGCACGTCAACACTTACGGCGACGACCTGGCGGATGTGCGTGAGCGCGCCGCGCACGCCGCCGGCTACCTGCGAGGAACGATCACGGAATGACGGCCAGCACCGCCCCCGACCGCCACCCCGCCCCCCGCCCCGCCGACGACGCCCCCGTCATCGGCATCGTCATGGGCTCCGACTCCGACTGGCCCGTCATGGAGGCCGCCGCCCAGGCCCTGGACGAGTTCGAGATCGGCTACGAGGTCGACGTGGTCTCGGCCCACCGCATGCCGCACGAGATGATCGCGTACGGCGAGCGGGCCGCCGACCGCGGGCTGAAGGCGCTCATCGCCGGCGCCGGGGGCGCCGCCCACCTCCCGGGCATGCTCGCCTCCGTCACCCCCCTCCCGGTCATCGGCGTCCCCGTCCCGCTCAAGTACCTCGACGGCATGGACTCCCTGCTCTCCATCGTCCAGATGCCCGCCGGCGTCCCGGTCGCCACCGTCTCCGTCGGCGGCGCCCGCAACGCCGGGCTGCTCGCCGCCCGCATCCTCGCCGCCCACGACCCCGAACTCCGCGCCCGGATGCGGGAGTTCCAGCAGGAGCTCAACCACCAGGCCACCGAGAAGGGCAAGCGGCTGCGCAACAAGGTCGCCGGCGCCGCGGGCTTCGGCTTCGGGAGCGGCAAGTGACGGCCGCCCTGGACGCCGCCCGCGAGCTGCTCGCACAGTGGCCGATCGTCGACGGCCACAACGACCTGCCCTGGGCCCTGCGCGAACAGGTCCGCTACGACCTCGACCGGCGCGACGTCGCCACCGACCAGAGCGCCAGCCTGCACACCGACATCCCCCGGCTCCGGGCCGGCGGGGTCGGCGCACAGTTCTGGTCGGTGTACGTACGCTCCGACTACGCCGGCGACCACGCCGTCAGCGCGACCCTGGAACAGATCGACGTCGTACGGCAGTTGACCACCCGTTACGCAGCGGATCTACGCCTGGCGACCACCGCCGACGACATGGAGGCGGCCCGTGCCGAGGGCCGGATCGCCTCCCTCATGGGCGCCGAGGGCGGCCACTCGATCAACAACTCGCTGGCCACCCTGCGGGCCTTCCACACCCTGGGCGTCCGCTACATGACGCTCACCCACAACGACAACAACGACTGGGCGGACTCGGCGACCGACGAGCCCCGCCACCACGGCCTGTCGCCCTTCGGCGAGGAGGTCGTCCGCGAGATGAACCGCCTCGGCATGCTGGTCGACCTCTCGCACGTCTCGCCCGACACCATGCGGGACGCGCTCCGGGTCAGCACCGCCCCGGTGATCTTCTCGCACTCCTCGGCCCGCGCGGTCTGCGACCATCCGCGCAACGTCCCCGACGACGTACTGGCCCAACTCCCCGCCAACGGCGGCGTTGCGATGGCCACCTTCGTCCCGAAGTTCGTGCTCCCCGCGGCCGTCGAGTGGACCCAGCGCGCCGACGCGAACATGCGCGCGCAGGGTCTGCACCACCTCGACACGACCGAGCGCGGGATGGCGGTCCAGCGCGCCTTCGAGTCCGCCAACCCGCGCCCCGCGGCCACCGCGGCGATCGTCGCCGACCATCTCGACCACATGCGGGAGGTCGCCGGCATCGACCACGTCGGCATCGGCGGCGACTACGACGGCACGGCCTTCACGCCGATGGATCTGGCCGACGTGGCCAGCTACCCGACGCTGGTGGCCGAGCTGATCGATCGCAAGTGGTCGACAGCCGACCTGGCGAAGCTGACGTGGCGCAACGCGGTGCGTGTCCTCCGCGCCGCGGAGGATATTTCCCGGGAGGCCCCGGGGGCCCCGTCCAACGCGACGATTTCTTAGCCTCGTTGGTGGCTTTCCCCCGCGGGGGTTGCCGGTCCGCTGCGCGGGGCGGGTCGGGTTGTCTGGTCCGCTGCCGTTCCGCTGCCGGTCCGCTGCGCGGGGCGAGCCGATGTGTCCGCTGCGCGGGGCTGTCGGCTGCGGTGACGGGCCTCCGGGGGTGGTATGCCAGACTGCTTCGCTTTACGTCTGGCATACCACCCCCTCCGGCCCGTCCCCTCCCGTTGGGTGGGTGGATTTCTCTGGTCGGGGGCTGATCACTGTGGTCCCCTGACGGTCACCGCCCGGTCGCTGAGGCCCCCGTCCTCTGACGGTCACCACTCAACCCAGCGGCCTGGGTTGGCCCACCGGGCGAACGTGGCACCCACCATCTTTCCCACCCTCCAACGGGAGGGGACGGGCCGGAGGGGCGGGGGTGCCAGACGTAAAGCGAAGCAGTCTGGCACCCCCGCCCCGTAGGCCCGTCACCGCACCCCGAAAGCCCCGCGCAGCGGACAACTCAACTCGCCCCGCCCCGCGCAGCGGCCCCGCCCCGCGCAAGCGGATCGGCCCGCGCCGCAAGGCGCAAAGAACAGCAACCCGCGCGGCGGGAAAGCCAAAAACGTGGGAGGCAAAAACATCCGCTACGCGGACGGGCGGCCAAGCGCCCGGTACGTCCACCCCGCCTTGCGCCACAGCGTCGGGTCGAGGGCGTTGCGTCCGTCCAGGACGCTCCGTTCGGCGACGACCTCGCCGAGCGCCGCGGGGTCGAGCTCGCGGAACTCGCGCCACTCGGTGAGGTGGAGGACGACGTGCGCGCCGCGCACCGCTTCCAGGGCGCTGTCCGCGTAGCCGAGGGTCGGGAAGACCCGCTGCGCGTTGGTCATGCCCTTCGGGTCGTAGACGGTGACCTGGCCGCCCTGGAGGTGGATCTGGCCGGCGACGTTGAGCGCGGGGGAGTCGCGGACGTCGTCGGAGTCGGGCTTGAAGGTGGCGCCGAGGACGGCGACCCGGGTGCCGAGGAAGCTGCCGCCGACCGCTTCGCGGGCCAGCTCGACCATGTGGGCGCGGCGCCGCATGTTGATCGAGTCGACCTCGCGGAGGAAGGTCAGCGCCTGGTCGGCGCCGAGCTCGCCGGCGCGGGCCATGAAGGCCCGGATGTCCTTGGGCAGGCAGCCGCCGCCGAAGCCGATGCCGGCGCGCAGGAACTTCTTGCCGATCCGCTCGTCGTGGCCGATGGCCTCGGCCAGCTTCACCACGTCGCCGCCGGCCGCCTCGCAGACCTCGGCCATCGCGTTGATGAACGAGATCTTGGTGGCGAGGAAGGAGTTGGCGGAGGTCTTCACCAGCTCGGCGGTCGGGTAGTCCACGACGACGAAGGGCGAGCCCTCGGCGAGCGGGGTGGCGTAGACCTCGCGCAGCAGCGCCTCGGCGCGCTCGCTGGTGACGCCGGCGACGATGCGGTCGGGGTGCAGGGTGTCCTGGACGGCGAAGCCCTCGCGCAGGAACTCCGGGTTCCAGGCCAGTTCGACGTCCGGGCCGGCGGGCGCGGCGGCCGTCAGGCGCTGCGCGAGCCGGGCCGCGCTGCCCACCGGCACCGTCGACTTGCCGACCACCAGCGCGGGCCGGGTCAACTGCGGCGCCAGCGCGTCGAAGGCGGCCTCGACGTAGGACATGTCGCAGGCGTACTCGCCGTGTTTCTGTGGGGTGTTGACGCAGACGAAGTGGACGTCGCCGAAGGCGCCGACCTCCTCGTAGGAGGTGGTGAAGCGCAGCCGGCCGGTGGAGCCCTCGATGCCGGCGACGTGGCGGCGCAGCAGCTCTTCCAGGCCCGGCTCGTACATCGGGACCTCGCCGCGGCGGAGCATCTCGATCTTCTCCGGCTGCACGTCCAGGCCGAGCACCTCGAAGCCCAGCTCGGCCATGGCGGCGGCGTGGGTGGCGCCGAGGTAGCCGGTGCCGATCACGGTGATCTTGGGGGCCATGTGGGGCTCCAGACGTCGGGCGGAAAGAGCTGCCGACCGAGCATATCCGCGCACCGCGTGCCCCCTTCCCGTCAGCCGTGCGCACCTGGGGCGACTGTCGGCAACCTCACCTATCCGCGGCCCGGCATCGGCCCTAGAATCCCTTCTCAGTAAGGGTTACTTAACGGTAGTTAGCGCTGCCGACAGCTCACAGGGGAGTGAGAGACCTTGGCGTCAGTGGGAAAGAACGCAGCCGCTGATTTCGATCTGTACCGGCCGTCCGAGGAGCACGACATGCTCCGCGAGTCGGTGCGCTCGCTCGCCGAGGCGAAGATCGCACCGTTCGCCGCCGCGGTGGACGAGGAGGCGCGCTTCCCGCAGGAGGCGCTGGACGCGCTGGTCGCCAATGACCTGCACGCGGTGCACGTGCCGGAGGCGTACGGCGGTGCCGGTGCCGACGCGCTGGCGACCGTGATCGTCATCGAGGAGGTCGCCCGGGTCTGCGCCTCCTCGTCGTTGATCCCGGCCGTCAACAAGCTCGGTTCGCTCCCGGTGATCCTCTCCGGCGGCGAGGAGTTGAAGAAGAAGTACCTGGCGCCGCTCGCCCAGGGCGACGCGATGTTCTCGTACTGCCTGAGCGAGCCGGACGCCGGTTCCGACGCGGCGGGGATGAAGACCAAGGCGGTGCGGGACGGCGACTTCTACGTCCTCAACGGCGTCAAGCGCTGGATCACCAACGCCGGGGAGTCGGAGTTCTACACCGTCATGGCGGTGACCGACCCGGAGAAGCGGTCCAAGGGCATATCGGCGTTCGTCGTCGAGAAGGGCGACGAGGGCGTCTCCTTCGGCGCCCCGGAGAAGAAGCTGGGCATCAAGGGCTCCCCGACCCGCGAGGTCTACCTCGACAACGTCCGGATTCCCGCCGACCGCATGATCGGCGACGAGGGCACCGGCTTCGCCACCGCGATGAAGACCCTGGACCACACCCGCATCACCATCGCGGCCCAGGCGCTCGGCATCGCCCAGGGCGCGCTGGACTACGCCAAGGGCTACGTCCAGGAGCGCAAGCAGTTCGGCAAGCCGATCGGCGACTTCCAGGGCGTCCAGTTCATGCTCGCCGACATGGCGATGAAGCTGGAGGCGGCCCGGCAGCTCACCTACGCGGCGGCGGCCCGCTCCGAGCGCGTCTCGGCCGGCGCCAAGGGCGAGGACCTGACGTTCTTCGGCGCCGCCGCCAAGTGCTACGCCTCCGACGCCGCCATGGAGATCACCACCGACGCCGTCCAGTTGCTCGGCGGCTACGGCTACACCCGCGACTACCCGCTGGAGCGGATGATGCGGGACGCCAAGATCACGCAGATTTATGAAGGCACCAACCAGGTGCAGCGGATCGTGATGGCGCGGAACCTCCCGTAGCGGAGTCGTTCCCGCCCAACGGGACGGGCCCCGGCCGCAGTTGCGGTCGGGGCCCGTCTTCGTCGTCCGTCCGGTCAGTTGCCGGTGACGGTGACCGGCTCGTCGTTGTTGAGCTGCTGGACGAGCTGCTTGAGCTTGGCCTGGTCCCAGACCAGGTTGCCGCCCACGCTGCCGGAGATCGGCATGTTCATCGACTTGCCGTCGCCGCCGGTGACGCCCTTCATCGCGAAGAACATCTGGCCCAGGTCCCACAGGCTCATGTCCTTGTCCACCTTCAGGGTGTCCAGACCGGCGCCGAGCGTCGGGTAGAACTTGAAGGGGTTGAGCAGGGTGCCCGGTGTGGCGGCCTGCTTGGCGACGGCGGCCAGGAACTTCTGCTGGTTCTTGGTGCGTTGGAGGTCCTGGGAGGCGAACGCGTGCCGGGTCCGGACGAAGGCGAGCGCCTGCGCGCCGGTGAGGGTCTGGGTGCCGGCCTTGAAGTCGGCGCCGGAGTCCTTGTCCTTGAACGCCTGGGGGATGTCCATCTCCACGCCGCCGAGCGCGTCGACGATGTTGGCGAAGCCGGCGAACCCGATCTCGACGTAGTGGTCGATGTGCAGGTGGGTGTTGTACTCGATGGTGCGCACCAGCAGGGCCGGACCGTCCTCGGCGTAGGTCGCGTTCAGCTTGGTGTGCCGTCCGGTCGCCGGGTACTTCTTGCCGGAGGTCGAGCCGACGTACGCGGGGATCTCGACGTTGGAGTCGCGCGGCAGGGAGATCAGCGTCGGGCCGTTGCTGCCGTCGTGCAGGATCAGCATCGAGTCGGTGCGCCCGCCGTCGGTGGGGCCGCCGGTGTGCAGCTTCTGCTTCATCTCGTCGGTCATGCCCTCGCGGCTGTCCGTTCCGACGATGAGGTAGTTGGTGCCGTCGCCGGTCGCGGGCCGGTCGATGACCTTGCTCAGGTCGACCTCGCGGCGCAGCTTGCCGTCCGCCCAGAAGTAGGTGCCGACCGAGGTGGCCAGCACCACCACGACCAGGGTGATCAGGGCCCACTTGATGCGGCGGCCCCAGCGCGGGCGCGGCCGGGCGCCCTGCCCGTCGCGGTACCCGTCACCGCCCCGGCCGCCGCCCCCGCCGTAGACCTGGCCGGTGTTGTAGCCGTCGTAGTCGTGCTGGCCCTGGGACTGCTGCGGCGGGACGCCCGCGCGGCCGCGCGGCGAGAGCGAGGGCGGGAGTGGGGGCTCGTTCCGCGGGTAGCCGGGGCCTGCGCCGCGCCGCACGTGGGGCATGGCGCGCGCACCCTCCGGCTCGGCGCTGCCGCTGCCGCTGCCGTACCGGTTGCCGCCCGGCTCGCCGGACCGTCCTTGGGGCCACTCATTCATAGGGGGAAGTGTGCATCCCCGTGGGGTCCGCTCCATAGGGCGGGTACGGGATCGGGCCGGGGCTGTTGCAGAGCTGATGCAAAGCGGCCGCGCGCTACCGGGCCATACCGCACGGGGCTCGACGATTCCGGCGTGACCAGCGGAATCAGTCATTCCGGATAGTTTCCGGCGCCGTCGGGGAGAGCCCGCTCACACCGCCGGTGAGACCGGGGTCACGCCGCCGTCGGCCCGCCCCACCGCCGCGCCGTACGGTCCCGTACGGCGCCGGCTTACGCTGTTCTCCATGACCGACCTCGTCACCACCAGCCCGGAGGACGGCCCTGCGGGCAAGCCCACCTCCGTCTCCCGCACCACGCTGTCGCACATCATGACCGCGGCCGACACCAACCTCCTGGGGACGGTGCACGGCGGGGTGATCATGAAACTGGTCGACGACGCCGCCGGCGCGGTCGCGGGCCGGCACTCCGGCGGCCCGGCGGTGACGGCCTCCATGGACGAAATGGCCTTCCTGGAGCCGGTGCGGGTCGGCGACCTCGTTCATGTGAAGGCCCAGGTGAACTGGACCGGCCGGTCCTCCATGGAGGTCGGCGTCCGGGTCCTGGCCGAGCGCTGGAACGAGTCCACCCCCGCCCAGCAGGTCGGCTCCGCCTACCTCGTCTTCGCCGCCGTCGACGAGCACGGCAAGCCCCGCCCGGTGCCGCCGGTGCTCCCCGAGACCGAGCGCGACAAGCGGCGCTACCAGGAGGCCCAGATCCGTCGGACGCACCGGCTGGCCCGCCGCCGCGCCATCAAGGAGCTGCGCGAGCGGCGCGCCGCCGAGGGTCTCGACGACGCCTGACCGATCCCGGTGCCACGGCCCGGGGCGGCCCTACGCCTCCTCGGGCGCGGGCGCCGGCGGGGCACCGACCGCCCGCGGGGGCAGCGCCCGATGGCACACCGCCGCCGTCAGTTTCGCCAGCAGGGCCAGCAGCGCGCCGGCCACCGTCCCCGCCGCCGCGCACAGCACGTCGTCGATGTCGGCCACCCGGCCCGCCCGCATCAGCAACTGCGCCAGCTCGATGACGAGGCTCAGCCCCACCCCGAACAGGAAGGCGCCGGCCGCCGACCACCGGGGCGCGGCGAACCGCAGCAGCAGCGGCACCGGGACGAACAGCGCGGTGCCGGCGATCTGCCGCCGCACCACCATCGCCACCTCGCCCGGCTCCAACTGGGCGCCCAGCTCGAACATCCCCTCCCCGGGGCGCCACCAGAACGTCGCGTCGGCGGTCCCGACCGGCTGGGTGGGGACGAGCGTGACCACCAGCATCAGCAGCAGCCAGGCCGCCAGCAGCGCGCGGGCCGCGGTCCGCGGGGTGCGCCGGTGCGGAGCCCGCGCCGACCACAGCGCCAGCCCCAGGGCCAGGGCCAACGCCCCGAGCAGGAAGAGCGTCACCGTGGTGGGGGTGACGGCCAGCACGACCTGCCACATGGTTCGCACACACCTTTCCGGGCGCCGGACCGGCCGGCGTCAGTCGCAGCTCCACTTGGTGACGAAGACCGTCGCGGTGTGCTCCATGACACCGCGGATGCACTCGTCCGGGAGCATCTCCACCCGCCCGCTCAGCCGCAGCGCCCCGCCCCGCGTCCGCCCGCTGCCGAACCAGCCGGGGAACGCGGTGATCTGGGCGTTCTTGCGCTGGTAGCCGAGCCGGACGGTGATCTCGCCGGGTACTGGGACGTCCCGCTGGTAGACGGCGGTGTAGACGCCGGTGGTGCCGACCGGGCCGCGCAGGCACAGCCGGCCGCGGACCAGCGCCCCGCAGCCGATCGGCTCGGCCGGCGCCGCCGGGGCCGCCGCCGCGGTGGCCGCGAGCAGCGCCAGCACCGCGGCCGCGGCGGCGGCCCGGGCCAGGTGCCGTCGCCGGTCCGGCCCGTCCGGCGACGGCCCCGCGGCGGTGCGACGGGGGGCGGGCACGGTCATCGGCACACCGCCTGGTCGCCGGTGATCGCCCCGAGGGTGCCGGGGGCCGGCGTCGGCTCCTCGGCCCGCACCGCCCGCACCCCGCGGAAGTCCGCCCCGACGGTCACCCGCATCACCGGCCCCTGCCCGCTCGCCGGGCGCAGTTCGGCGCCCGGCAGCGCGGCCGCCAGCGACCGCGCCGAGCGGTCCCAGCGCGGGTCGTAGGAGACCACCGTGCGCGGCGCGGCGCCGAGCGCGGAGTCGGCGGGGGCGTCGGCGGTGGCGAAGCCGGTGGCGTGCAGCTCCCGGGTGACCCGGGCGGCCAGCCCGCGCCGCCCGGTGCCGTTGTCGACCCGCACCCGGACCCGCTCGGGCGGCACGTCCACGACGGTGGCCGGCGTCGCGCGGCCTTGATGGACGGCGATCGGCCGGTCCTCGCGCAGCGCCCGGAACAGCCGCGGCGCCCGCACCGGGTCCCAGCGCACCGTCGACCCCAGCCCCGGCACGTTCTCCGCCTCGCCGCGCAGCGGCACCGAGGCGAACTCCGAGGACGCCGGACCGAAGCCCCGCATCGCCTGCGCCAGGTCGGTCAGGTCGCTCGCGCCGAAGCCCGCATCGGCCCGTACGGACGTCAGCACGGCGTCCGCGACCTCCTTGAAGCGGACCGGGTTCATCAGCACCCCGGACGAGGCGATCCGGTGCAACAGCGCGGCCAGGAAGCGCTGTTGGCGCTGCATCCGGCCCAGGTCGGCCGAGGCGTCGACGTGCCGGGTGCGGACGTACTGCAACGCCTGGCCGCCGTTGAGCCGCGAGGTCCCGGCCGGCAGGTCCAGCCCCGAGTACGGGTCCTTCAGCGGGCGCACGGTGCACAGGTCCACCCCGCCGACCGCGTCCACGGTCCGCATGAAGCTGGTGAAGTCGACCTCCAGGTAGTGGTCGATGTGCACCCCCGTCATGTGCTCGACGGTGCGCACGGTCAGGCTCGGGCCGCCCTCGGCGTAGGCGGCGTTCAGCTTGAGCGCGTGCCGGGGGTGGCGCCGCCCCTCGGCGTCCTGGTGGGCGGGCACCTCGGCGTAGGAGTCGCGGGGGAGGCTGACGACGCTGGCGCGGCGCCGGTCGGCGGCCAGGTGCACCAGCATCAGGGTGTCGGTGCAGTGGCAGGGGTCGCCGCCCAGGTGGTACTTCCGCTTCTCCTCGTCGGTCAGCTTGTCCCGGCCGTCGGTGCCGACGACCAGGAACGTCAGCCCCGCGCCGGCGCCGGGCCGGTCGCTCATCCCCTGGAAGGCGTCGACCCGGCCGATGCC
Source organism: Streptomyces sp. WZ-12 (assembly GCF_028898845.1). NCBI lineage: Bacteria > Bacillati > Actinomycetota > Actinomycetes > Kitasatosporales > Streptomycetaceae > Streptomyces > Streptomyces sp. WZ-12. Next base: position 5,477,440 of record NZ_CP118574.1, read on the forward strand.
GGTCTCCACCCCGGTGACCATGGCGTGCCCCACCCCGCTCGCGGACAGCAGCAGCGCGGTCGCCGCGGCGCTGACCCGCAGTCCCCAACGGGGCCGGCCTGCGGAACGCCGACGCCCGCGCCGCCGCCGGGGACGCCGGCCCGGCACGGTGCGGGTGGTGGGGGACGGCGCGGTCACGGGCCACCTCCGCGGTGGACGGGGACGAGGGCAGCAGGGCCGGGCCACCGTAAGCCGGTACGATCTGCTGCAAAACGCCACACACCGGGCGGGCGTCGTGCGGCCACCCGGTTGCCGTCCGAGCGGGTCGCCCGTTCGCGGTACCGTGAAGCGGAATACCGCAGTCTCCCGGCGGGCGCCGCCGCCCTCTTCACGGCGGTTCACCGCGGGCCGTACCCCCGAGGAACCATGCCCCAGCAGCAGCTTCCGGCCGTCTCCGTGATCATGCCGGTGCTCAACGAGGAACGTCACCTGCGCAATGCGGTCCGGCACATCCTGGCTCAGGAGTACGCCGGCGAGATGGAGGTGGTGATCGCCCTCGGTCCGTCCGCGGACCGCACCGACGAGATCGCCGCGGAACTGGTCGCCGAGGACCCCCGGGTGCACACCGTGCCCAACCCCACGGGCCGCACCCCCGCCGCGCTGAACGCCGCGATCAAGGCGTCCCGGCACCCCGTCGTCGTCCGCGTCGACGGCCACGGCATGCTCTCGCCGAACTACATCGCCACCGCGGTGCGGTTGTTGGAGGAGACCGGCGCCGCCAACGTCGGCGGCATCATGCACGCCGAGGGCGAGAACGCCTGGGAGGAGGCGGTGGCCGCCGCGATGACCTCCCGGATCGGGGTGGGCAACGCCGCCTTCCACACCGGCGGCGCGGCCGGCCCCGCCGAGACGGTCTACCTCGGCGTCTTCCGGCGCGAGGTGCTGGAGCAACAGGGCGGCTACAACGAGGAGTTCATCCGCGCCCAGGACTGGGAGCTGAACTTCCGGATCCGCGAGGCCGGCGGGAAGGTCTGGTTCTCGCCGGAGTTGAAGGTCCAGTACCGGCCGCGGCCGAGCGTCAGGGCGCTGGCCAAGCAGTACAAGGACTACGGGAAGTGGCGGCACGTCGTGGCCCGTTACCACTCCGGGTCGATCAACCTGCGCTACCTCGCCCCGCCGACCGCGGTCTGCGCCATCGCGGCCGGCGTGGTGGTCGGCGTGGCCGTCACGCCCTGGGGCTTCGTCGTCCCGGCCGGCTACCTGGCCGCGATCGCCGCCGGTTCGCTGCCGGCCGGCAAGGGGCTGTCGCTGAAGGCCCGGGCGCAGATCCCGTTGGCCCTGGCGACCATGCACATGTCCTGGGGCACCGGCTTCCTCATCAGCCCGCGCGCGCTGGCCAAGAAGGTCATCGCCAGCCGGCGGCCGGCCGTCCAGGCGCCCGTGACGGCCGGGGAGTAGCGACGACGGAGCGGTGACCGCGGGAAGGGTGCGCGCCCCAACAGGGCGCGCACCCTTCGCGTCAGAGGACGCACCAGGCGCAGCGCGGTCGTTGACGACGACGGGCCCCCACCGCCAGGAACAGGCCCGGGGCGAGCGCCGTCCAGCGCGGCGCCCGGGGGCCTCGGCGGGCCGCCCGGCTACTTCGCGCAGATGTTCTTGTCACCTGCGCTGACGTGCTGCACCCCGTCCGGGGTTTCGTCCGGCGCCTCGATCGGTGAACCCGGCGCGGTGAAGTCCTTGCCCAGCACCAGCTTCATCGGGACCCGCGCGCCGGCGTCCGCGCCGGTCTTCTTCAGCGCGCTCTTGGGCAGCCCCATCCACTCGGCCAACGTGGCGGCCTGGTCGGCCTGGTTGGGCGCGTACTCCAGCCGCGTCGCGGCCAACTTCTCCGGCGCGTTGCCGGCGTTGGTGGACAGCCGCGCCGCCTTGGAGTTCTGCAGCCAGTCCACGGTCTCCTGGGCCGCGCCGAACGGCCCGCCCCCGTTGGACACATCGACCCGCACCAGCTCCGGCGGTGCCTTCTTCACCGGCGCCGCGTCCTTCTTCGCGCCGCCGCCCTTCCCGGCCCCCTTGGCCAACGGGTGGTCCTGCTGCACCATCTTGAACAGCGGATCGGCCTTGGCGGTGTCCAGCACGACGGTCGCCTTGTCCCGCGGGTTGTCCAGCACCGGGACGGTGGCGAAGGTGATCTTCTCCAGGTCCACCTGCTTCAGGTCGTTGCCGAAGCCCAGCAGCTTCGACGCGCTGCCGATGCCGGTGTCCACCGTCAACGCCTTGGTCGCCGCCTGCGCCACGTCCAGCAGCTTCCCCGGGCTGCTGAACGTGCTCGACTTCAGCTTCCGGATCAGCGACCCGACGAACTGCTGCTGCAACTCGATCCGGCTCAGGTCGCTGCCGGTGCCCACCGCGTGCCGGGTCCGCACGAACGCCAGCGCCTGCTCGCCCTTGACCACGTGCCGACCGGCCGTCAACTTCAGGTGCGACTTGGGGTCGTTTATGTCCTTGCCCGCGCACACCTCGACGCCGTCCACCGCGTCCGAGAGGTCCTTGACGGCGTTGAAGTCCGCCATCATGAAGTGGTTGACCTTCAGCCCGGTCAGCTTCTCCACGGTGCGCCAGGTGCAGCCCGGGTCCCGACCCTCCTGGCCCAGGCTGGTGTTGAACCGCACCTGCTGCTGCCCGGGGATGACCTTGGTCGAGCCGTCCGGCTGCTTCGTCGGGCAGTCCGGGATGTCGGTGATCAGGTCGCGCGGGATGCTCAACGCCGAGGCGTTGGAACGGTCCTTGGAGACGTGGATCAGGATCGTGGTGTCCGCGTGCCCGAGGCTGCCGGTGTCGCCGTAGCCGGTGTCGCCCTTGCCGGTGCGCGCGTCGGTGCCGATGACCAGGAGGTTCACCGGGCCGTCGGTGACCGCCGAGTTCTCCTCGCCGACGTCAACCTTCTTGATGTTGCCGTCCAGTTGCTGGAGGAGGACGTACGCGGTGCCGCAGCCGGCGACGAGGACGAACCCCACCACCCCGGCCGTCCAGTACAGCGCCTTCCGCTTCGCCGACCTCTTCGGCTTGGGCCGCCGCCGGCCCGCGGCGGCGCCGGCCACCGCCGCGCTCCCGGACCGGGCCGCGGCCCGGCGTGCCGCCCGTCCGCCCTTCGGGGCCTCGTCGTCGCCGTCCGTCTCGGCCTTCTGGCCGGCCCGTTGGACCGGTAGCGGACGGGTGTCGGTGTCACCGTCCGCCGCGCCGGGATCCCCCTCGGCACGTCTGCCGGGCGCCTTGCGGTCGACGGGCCGAGCCGGGCCCCGACCCGACGGGTCGAGCCGCAACTCGTAGTTGCCGGTGTTCGGATCGAACACCCACTGATCAGCGGGGTCGACGTTGTTGTCGCCCGCCTGCCCACGGCCTTGCGCGTCCACGGTGCCTTGAGTCCTCCGTCGGTACCACGCGGCGCCATCCCCTCAAGGCGCTCGGTCGATCGTGCGATACGTGGTTCGGTACTTGGGTCTTTTCGGTACTTGGTACTTGGTCATCGGTCAGCTGGTCGGGCGGACCGGATCGCTCACACTATCCGCCCAGTTCGGCGTCGGGCGACGCGCGTGACAAATTCCACGTTCCTACAACTGGGCAATCCGCCCATTCCCTTCGCCGCCGGCGCGGTTATTCGCAGCCGCCGCGTTCCGCGGTACTTCCGGGAAAGGACGGCACCGAACTCGCCCCCGGCGCCGGCCGTCCGCCGCGCCCGGACGGCTTGTCGTCCGCGGCGGTGCGGGCGGGATCCGGCGCCACCGCGACCGGTCGATCCTTGCGCAATTGCGCGAACAACCGGTCCGCGTCGGGCTGCACCAGTTGATCGCGATTCGGGTCGCTGGGGTACGCGGTGCGCGGCACGGTCAGAAACTGCACCCGCGAGGTGGGAATGGAGCGCATGCTCCGGACCAATTCGTACATCCCCCGAAGCGAAGCCAGTCCGGCATCGGTCGTGAGCGAACTCGTCGCGGCATCCATCACCGGATACAGCCGCATCGGATTGAGCAGCACGCCATTGCTCTGCACTTTCTTCACCAATGCGGCCAGGAACTGCTGTTGCCGCGCCATCCGTTGGGTGTCGCTGCCGTTGCCCAGGCTCTTGCGGGCCCGCACATAACCGAGCGCCGCCTCCCCGCCCAACGTCTGCCGACCGGCCGGCAACGACACGTGCGCCTCCTCGTCCCGGATGGGCCGCGCCAGGCACACCTGGACGCCGTGCACCGCGTCCACCATGTTCTTGAAGCCGATGAAGTCCACGATGATGTGGTGGTCGATCCGGATCGAGGTCATCCGCTCCACCGTGCGGATCGCGCAGGCCGCCCCGCCGTAGGCGAACGCCCAGTTGAACTGCACCACTTGGGGCGCCGACTCCGACCCGTCGGACCGCCGGCAGTGCGGCACCTGGGCCATCAGGTCGCGCGGGATGCTCACCGCGGTGGCGCTGCGCCGGTTCGCCGCCAGGTGCAGCAGGATCGTGGTGTCCGAGCGCTGGGTGCCGGTGTCCTCCCCGTACGCGCCGTTCCCGCCGCCCCGGTTGTCGGAGCCGATCAGCAGGATGTTCTGCGCGTTCTTCGGGCCCGCCGGCGGCCGCTCCGACTCGTACTTCTCCAACTCCCGTTCGGTCGCGCTGTCGGCCCGGATGTTGCCGTTGAGCCGGGCCCAGATCGCCCAGCCCAGCCCGGCCGAGGCGAGCACCGCGACGATCAGCGCCAGCGCCGCGGCCCGCAGCCAACGGTGATGCCGCGGTGGTGGGGTGCGCGGCGGCCCCGGCCGGTCGGACGCCAGGCGGCCGACGGGCCGCGCGGGCCACCCGGGGAACTGCGCCGGCCGCCCGGCGCCCGGTGCCCCGCGCCCGCGACGGCGACCGCGTTCGGGCGGGATGTCGGGGCTCTCGGTCACGTGGGCGTCTCCCTCGCGGAAGTCGGCGGGGCGCTCCGCGCCGGGCACCGTCGGGGAGGAGACCGCCGGACCCCGCGCCGGGGAGTGACGCACGCACGGCGCGTACGTACACCGAGCATGGCCCCCGCCGGGCGGACCGGCCCGCCCGGCGGGAATCCGCCTGCGCCGGACGGGGGAGCGGGCGGCCCGACCGCCCTTTTAGGAACGCGGCGCGGTGAAGGTCACCTTCTCGGTGGCCGCCCGGGCCGCCAGCGCCTCGTCGGCCGCCCGCTCCGGGTGCCGGCAGAGCACCACCGAGCCGCCCGCCGCCAGCGGCGCGTACAGCCCGAACGACAGCCCCCGCCAGGTGTCGTACGCCAGCCCCGACAGCACCCGGGGCGCCGCCGGCAACCCGGCCGCCGCGGCGTCGGCCAGCGCCCGCCGACCGATCCCGGCACCGGTCAGCTCCTCGCCGTCGACGACCAGCGCCGGCGCCCCCGGATCCACCGGCACGAACGGGGCGAACCGGTCGCCCTGGCCCGGGACTTCCACCGCGTAGTCCGCGAAGCCCGCCGGCGGCTGCGGGAACCGGCCGCCCAACGGGCGCAGCGCCAGCGCCACCCGCTCCCCGGAACAGGCCCGCGCCGCATCGAGGGTGTCGGGGCCGCTGACGACCAGGTCGGCCGCGCCCGGGTCGCCGCCGACGTCCGCGACCACCCCCACCGAGGCGCAGGCCAGCAGCCACACGGCGGTCTGCCAGTGCGCGGGCAGCAGCAGCGCGAGCCGGTCGCCGGGCTCGGCGGCCAGATCGCCCTGGAGGTAGTTGGCGGTCTTCGCCACCCAATTGGCGAAGGTCGCGACGGACAGTTCCACCCGCTCGCCGGTGGCGTCGTCGTAGAAGGTCAGCAGCGGGCGGCCCGGGTCCGCGGCCAGCGCGGAACCCAGCAGGTCGGCAGGGGTGCGATCGGTGGCGTTCATCGGCGCCAGGGTACGCGCGGCGGCCGCCGACGGTCAGTCCGGTGGCGGCGCGGCCGGGCCACCGGTTCGGCCGATGCCCCGTCAGACCAGCGATGGCGGGCGGCCCTCGGCCGTGCCCAGGATTTCCCATGCGCCCCTTCCTCGCGACCTGCCTCGGCGCCGCGTGCACGGCCGCCCTCGCCCTGCCCCCCGCCCCGGCCGCCGCGCGCCCCGCCGCCGCGCCCGGCACGGCGCGGGCCCGTGGCCTACCGGGCGCCACCCAGTCACTCCCGTTGGACGCCCTCGGCCGGGCCGCCCCGCGCACCTCGGCCGCCCCACGGCGGCCCGTCGTCCGGGAACTGACGACCCGCAGGGTGCGCCCGTTCTCCCTCGTCGGCGTCGTCTGGGACGACGCCTCGGTGGCGCTCCAGGGCCGGGCCCAGGTCCGCACCCGGGCCCGCGGCAGTGGCACCTGGTCCGGCTGGCAGGAGCTGACCAACGCCAGCGACGACGCCCCCGACCCGGGTGCCGAGGAGGCCCGCGACGGCAGCGCGGCGCGCGGCAGCACCGCCCCGCTGTGGGTCGGCGCCAGCGACGCGGTCCAACTGCGCCTCACCCTCACCCCGGGCACCGACCCGGCCAAGGGCGCCGACGCCGCGTCCGTCGCCGTGCGCGCCCCCGTCGTCCTGCCGCACGGCCTGCGGCTCGAACTCGTCGACCCCGGCCCCAACACCTCAGCCCTGCGCGGCGAACCGCCCGTCAGCCCCGAGGCCGCCGCCAGCTCCGCCGCCAACGCGCCGCTGGCCGCACCGGGCGCCACCGAGATCCCCGCCGCCGACCAGGCCGCCGCCCGGGCCGACATCGCCGCCGCCGGCGAACCCACCCCCAACGGGCCGGCGTACATCGGCGCCCGCCCCCGCATCGTCACCCGGGCCGGCTGGGGCGCCGACGAACGGCTCCGCGAGGCCCGCTTCGTCTACACCCACGCCGTCCGCGCCGCCTTCGTCCACCACAGCGCCACCGGCAACAACTACACCTGCGCGCAGGCCCCTTTGGTGATCCGCGCGCTGTACCGCTTCCACGTCAAGAGCAGCCACTGGCGCGACATCGGCTACAACTTCCTGATCGACAAGTGCGGAACCGTCTACGAGGGCCGCGCCGGCGGCGTCGCCAAGCCGGTCCTCGGCGCGCACACCCTCGGCTTCAACAACGACAGCACCGGCATCGCCCTGCTGGGCACCTTCCAGAAGACCGCGCCGCCGCCGCCCGCCGTCGAGGCGCTCGGCCGGCTGGCGGCCTGGAAACTGGGCCTGCACAGCGCCGATCCGCGCGGCAGCACCCCGATGACGTCCACCGGCGGCAACCTCTACCGCAAGGGCATGGTCGTCCGACAGCACGTCATCTCCGGCCACCGGGACGGCTTCAAGACCGAATGCCCCGGTGCCCTGCTCTACGCCGACCTCCCGGCGATCCGCCAGACCGCGGCCCGCCTCCAGGGCCGCTGACGACCGCACACCGGACCGTCGACAACGCTCCCCGCCACCCGGCCCCGTTCGCCGTGAAACTCGTCACCCGCCGGTCACTTCGCCGTCATCCGCGGCACTGAACCGATCGCCGCCCCGGCCCGTCCTAGGGACCGCAAACGCCCCCGCCGGACCCCGCCGGACCCGTCGCCCGGCTCCCGTCCCGGCGTCCCGCCGAGGGCGGCCGGCGGACCGTCTGCCTACACTGGTCCGCCCACCGGCCGACCACCCCACAGCGAACTGAGGACACAGTGACCGAAGCGATCCTCCTGGTCGGCGGCAAGGGCACCCGGCTGCGCCCGCTGACGGTGCACACGCCCAAGCCCATGGTCCCGGCCGCCGGCGTGCCCTTCCTCACCCACCAGCTCGCGCGCGCCCGCGCCGCCGGCGTCGAACACGTCGTGATGGCCACGTCCTACCTCGCCGAGGTCTTCGAGCCGTACTTCGGCGACGGCTCCGCGCTCGGCCTGCACCTCGAATACGTCACCGAGGTCGAGCCCCTGGGCACCGGCGGCGCCATCCGCAACGTCGCCTCGCGGCTGCACTCGGCCCCCGACGACCCGGTGCTGATCTTCAACGGCGACATCCTCACCGGCCTCGACATCCGCGCCCTGGTCGACACCCACCGCACCGCCGGTGCCGACGTCTCCCTGCACCTCACCCGCGTCGAGGACCCGCGCGCCTTCGGGCTGGTCCCCACCGACGACACCGGCCGGGTCACCGCCTTCCTGGAGAAGCCGCAGACCCCCGAGGAGATCGTCACCGACCAGATCAACGCCGGCGCCTACGTCTTCAACCGGTCGGTCATCGACACCATCCCCACCGGCCGCCCGGTCTCCGTCGAGCGCGAGACCTTCCCCGGCCTGCTCGCCGACGGCGCCCACCTCCAGGGCATGGTCGACTCCACCTACTGGCTGGACCTCGGCACCCCGCAGGCGTTCGTCCGCGGCTCCGCCGACCTGGTCCAGGGGCGCGCCCCGTCCCCGGCCGTCCCCGGCCGCTGCGGCGACCGCCTGGTCCTGGAGGGCGCCGAGGTCGCCCCGGACGCCAAGCTGACCGGCGGCACCGCCGTCGGCCCCACCGCCCGGATCGGGGCCGGCGCCCAGGTGGACGGCAGCACCGTCCTGGACGGCGCGGTCATCGAGGAGGGCGCCCGGATCCACGACTCGCTGATCGGCGCCGGGGCCCGGATCGGGGCCCGTACCGTCCTGGACGGCGCGGTGATCGGCGACGGCGCGGTGGTCGGCGCCGACAACGAACTGCGCGGCGGCATCCGCATCTGGTGCGGCGCCGAGATCCCGGCCGGCGCGGTCCGCTTCTCCTCCGACCAGTGACGACGGGCCGTCGACCGGCGGCCCGTCCACAGCCGGGACCGGGCCCGCGCCCGATCGCCTAACCTGGCCCCATGCCCGCCCGCACCTGGGTACCGCCCGGCCCGTACGACCTGCACCGCACCCTCGGGGTGCTGCGCCGCGGCCCCGGCGACCCCGCGTTCGCGGTCCGCGGCGACGAGGTCTGGCGCGCCTCCCGCACCCCCGCCGGCCCCGGCACCCTGCGCCTGGTCGCCCGCCCCGCCGAGGGGACGGTCGCGGCGACGGCCTGGGGCCCGGGCGCGCAGTGGCTGCTGGAGAAGCTGCCGGAGCTGCTGGGCGAGTGCGACGAGCCGGAGCAACTGACCGCCCGGCACCGGGTCGTGCACGAGGCGCGCCGCCGCCACCCCGGCGTCCGGCTCGCCCGCACCGGCCTGGTCCTGGAGTCGCTGATCCCCTCGGTGCTGGAGCAGAAGGTCACCAGCGACGAGGCCTACCGCGCCTGGCGGTTGCTGCTCCAGCGGCACGGCACGCCCGCCCCCGGCCCCTGGGACCGGCTGCGGGTGATGCCCGACCCGCGCGCCTGGGCGCTGATCCCGTCCTGGGAGTGGCACCGCGCGGGCGTCGACGCCAAGCGGTCGTCGGCGATCGTGCGCGCCGTCCGGGCCGCGGCGCGGATGGAACAGGCCGCGTCGATGGAGCTCGCCGACGCCACCCGCCGGCTGACCGCGATCCCCGGCATCGGCCCGTGGACGGCCGCCGAGACCCTCCAGCGCGCCCTGGGCGCCCCCGACGCGCTCACCGTCGGCGACCTGCACCTGCCGAACATCATCGGCTATGCGCTGACCGGCCGCCGCGGCACCACCGACGAGGAGATGCTCAAGCTCCTCGCGCCCTACGAGGGCCAACGGCACCGCGCGGCCCGGCTGATCCTGCTCTCCGGCCTCGTCCCGCCGCGCCGCGCCCCACGCTTCCCGGTGGGCGACATCGCCCGGCTGTGACCGGGGCGGCGCCGCCCACCGCGCGCGGCGTCTGCGGACGGTGACGCGTCAGCGGACGGTGACGAAGCCGTCCACCGGCCGCGCCGGCCGCTCCCGGGGCGGCGCCGCCGGCCGCCCGATCGCCACCGCCCCCATCGGCTCCCATTCCGCCGGCAGTTCCAGCACCTCCCGGACCACGTCCCGGCAGAACATCGTCGAGGAGATCCACGCCGACCCCAGCCGCTCACCGGCCAGCGCCACCAGGAAGTTCTGGATGCCCGCGCCGTGCGCGACGACGAACATCTCGCGCTCGGCGGCGGCGCGCCGCGCGTCCGGGTAGGCGTGCGACCCGTCCAGCACCATGCACGGCACCGCCAGGTACGGCGCGTTGCGCAGCACGTCGCCGCGGCGCACCCGCTTGGCGATGGACTCCTGCGACTTCCCGTCCGCGCGCAGGTCCGCCACCCAGGCGTCCCGCATCGCGTCCAGCAGCCGGGTCCGGGATTCCGCCGACTCCAGCAGGACGAACCGCCACGGCGCGGTGTGGTGCGGCGCTGGCGCGGTCAGCGCCGCCGCCACCGCGCGCCGCACCGCGCCCGGGTCCACCGGATCGTCGGTGAACTCCCGCACCGTGCGCCGCAGCGTCACCGCCTCCCGTACGGCCTCGGAGGTGCCCAGCCGGAACATGTCGTTCTCGGCGTCGCGCACCAGCGCCCGGGCCCCCGGCACCTCCCCCTCGTCGGTCTCCGCCTCCTCGGCCACGACGTGCGGCAGCCCGCGCACCACCGCCACCGGCAGCGCGGTCGCCTTGCCCTTCACCAGGTCGCCCGCGGCGGTCAGTTCGTCGGCGGTGGCCACGATGGTGGCGCTGAGCGGATTGCCGTACGCGTCGGTGCCGCCGCGCAGGTCGTCCAGGACCCGCACCCCGGCCGCCCCGATGGCGACGTCGGTGAGCCCGCTGCGCCACGGCCGCCCGAAGGTGTCGCTGATCAGCACCCCGACGTCCACGCCGAGCGTCTCGCGCAGCCCGGCGCGCAGCGCGCGGGCCGAGGCGTCGGCGTCCAGGGGCAGCAACAGCACCGTGCCGGCAGGGGTGTTGGAGGCGTCCACGCCGGCCGCGGCCATCACCAGACCCTGGGGGTTCTCCACGATCCGCAGGGTGCCGCGGCGGGCCACCACCCGCACCGTCTCGGAGTCGATCGCCGCCTCGCGGTCGGTGGCCTCGATGATCCGCCCCTCGGCCTTGCTGACGATCTTCGAGGTGACCACCACCACGTCGCCGTCGGCGAGTTGGGTCGCGCCCTCGGCCGTCGTGGCGGCCGCGATCAGCTTCACGAGGTCGTCGCCCGGCCGCACCTCGGGGATCCCCGGCAGTGCCCACACCCGGTAGCCGGGCTCCGGAGCCGTCCCGGTCATGCCCGCACCTCCGCGGCCAGCGCCAGCGCCTCGCGGGCCATCGCCGCGGTCGCGTCCAGGTCGGTCATCATCAGCGGCACCGCCCGGCAACGGATCCCCGCCGCCTCGACCTCGGCCACCGCGCCGGCGTCCACGTCATCCACGAGCCAGCCGTCCAACAGGCCCGCGCCGTAGTGCTGGGCCACCGCCGCCGCGGTCGACCGGACGCCGACCGCCTCCAGCACCTTGTCCGCCATCCCGCGCACCGGCGCGTCCCCGACGATCGGCGACAGCCCGACGACCGGCGCCCCGGACGCCGCGACGGCCTCCCGGACGCCCGGCACGGCCAGGATCGTGCCGACGCTGACGACCGGGTTGGACGGCGGGAAGAGGATCACGTCGGCCTCGGCGAGCGCCTCCAGCACGCCGGGCGCCGGCTTGGCCTCCTCGGCGCCGACCGGCACCACGGCCAGCGCCGGCACCGAGGCCCGCATCCGCACCCAGTACTCCTGGAAGTGCACCGCCTTGCGCTCGCCGTTCTCGTCCTCGACGGCCACATGGGTCTCGACCCGGTCGTCGGACATCGGCAGCAGCCGCACGCCCGGCTGCCAACGGTCGCAGAGCGCCTCGGTGACGGCGCTCAACGGATAGCCGGCGCCCAGCATCTGGGTCCGCACGATGTGGGTGGCGAAGTCCCGGTCGCCCAGCCCGAACCACTCCGGCCCGACGCCGTACGCGGCCAACTCCTCCTTCACCCGGAACGTTTCGTTGGCCCGTCCCCAGCCCTGGTCCTCGTTGATGCCGCCGCCGAGCGTGTACATCACGGTGTCCAGGTCCGGACACACCTTCAGCCCGAACAGATGGATGTCGTCACCGGTGTTGCCGATGACGGTGACGTCCGCGTCCGGAGCCGCTGCCTTCAGTCCCCGCAGAAAGCGGGCGCCGCCGATACCGCCGGCCAGAACCACAATGCGCATGCCCATAAGCATGTCAGCCGCCGGCCGAGTCCTTGAGGGGGATGGGGTTTCCCCTTTGCCCGGACGGAGTTGGGAGCTTGGGGAAGGCCGGACCACGGACCGGGCGCGGGGCGTCAGTTGGCCGCGGGCTCCTGCGCGGGGGCCGCCCCGGCCGGACGGAGGCGGCCGCGCGGACGCATCGGCATCTCGGTCAGGCCCGGGAAGTAGACGTGCAGGCTGACGGCCGGCACCAGCGCGTCGTTGACGACCTCGTGGACGTAACCGGGGGCGAAGACCTGCTGGTTCCCGGCCGTCAGGCCGCGCGGCCCGTCCGCGGTGTGCTCGGTCAACTCGCCCTCCAGGACGGTCAGTACGCCCGACGACGGCCCGTGATCGTGCCGGCCGCTGCCCTGCCCGGGCAGCCAGCTCAGCAGCCACACCTCGTACTGGGGGCCGGTGCGCAGCCGGTGGTACCAGCGGGTGGTGGCGTCGTAGCGGACCAGGGGTGCCCAGGCGTCGCGGTCGGCGGCGATCGAGCGGGCCAGGCCCGCGAAGCCGGCGACGGTGCTGGGGTGGGCGGGGACGGGCGGCAGCAGGTGGGGGATGGCGAGCGGGTCGCCGGCGATCTGGACGTCGCTGTTCATGGACGGGTTCCTCGGCGGGAGTGCTGGGCGTACGCGCGAAACCCCGCGGGGCGGGGCGGGAGAGGGTGCGGCACGGCGCGGGCCGTTTCCTTGTGGGGGCACGGCGCGGTGGTCGCGGAGAAGCGGTGCGCTGCGGGTGCCTCCCAGCGGTGGCTGGGGGAGGGGTGTTCCGAGCGCGGCGGCTGGAGCTCAGTGGCTACGACAGCTCGAACAGCGACAGCGGGCCTGCACGGCGCAGAGGGACCCGTAGGAGCGGGTCAGTCGGTGCGCGGAGGTCGCTGGCATGCGGACAAGGAGACACGGGGCGGCAGCGCGATGTCAAACGGAGGGCGCGGGGGTCGGCGGCGTTCACCTCATCCGGTTACGCCGTTCGGAGAAAGGTTTGTGCGACCCCCGGTGAGGAGAAGCGGACCAGCATCCGCACCCGGGGCGGCCGTTGTAGAGCTGTGACCCCGCTGTGATCTTCCCCGCTCTGGCGCGCGAAGTGCAACGCAAAAGGTGTCCGGTGGCGTCTCACTCGGTGAGAAGGAGGCCACGGGTTGATTGCCCGGTGAAGTGTCCTAGTTTTGGATGATTTGAACACTTTCCGCATACGCTTGGTTCCGCAGAGTGAATAAGAGGCCCAATAGCAGATCTCGGCTTGACTGGCCCGGATCAGCACACTTGTAATTTCACTCGTGTCGTTCAGCCGATTTCGATCACGGCTTGATCACGGGGACGTAAAGACAGACGAGGGGCGCACATGACCGAGCTGTTCCAGGAATTGCTGGTCGAGGAGGCGGACGAGGAGCTCGGCTGGCAGGAGCGCGCACTGTGCGCCCAGACCGACCCCGAGTCCTTCTTCCCGGAAAAGGGTGGCTCCACCCGCGAGGCCAAGAAGGTCTGCCTCGCCTGCGAAGTCCGGTCCGAGTGCCTCGAATACGCCCTCGCCAACGACGAGCGCTTCGGTATCTGGGGCGGTCTGTCCGAGCGCGAGCGCCGCCGCCTGAAGAAGGCCGCCGTCTGACCGTGGCAGCCCAGCACCCCGCACCCCGCGGCCGTGCCGACCGCGCCGCCGCACCTCTCCAACTCCCCATATCCACCTATACCGAACGCACCGCCTCCGGCGCCCTGTCCGCCGGAGGCGGTTTGCTGTGTACGGAGCCGATCGGTGCCCCGTCGCGAACCATTAGTGTGGGGCCCCGTCCGAGACACGCCCGCACCGCCGGCGCGGGGTGCGCGTGTCCCTCGTAGTCCGTCGCAGTGTCTTCCGGGGGCGGGGGCCTTGAGCGACTTCGCCGCGGGCCCCGAACTCCCGGGTCCGGAGGGCCCGTACCTCGATGTCCGTGCACAGCCAGTCGGCGGCCCAGTCCGCCCCCTACGCAACCGCCGCACCGGAGTTCCCGCGGCACGTCGTCACCGCCGTGATCGTCTCGCACGACGGCGGCCGCTGGCTGCCCGACGCGCTCGCCGGGCTGCTCGGCCAGGAGCGACCGGTGCAGAACGTCATCGGCGCCGACACCGGTAGCGCGGACGACTCCGCCCAACTCCTCGCCGAGGCGATCGGCGACGACCGCGTGCTCCACCTCGCCCGCCGCTCCGGATTCGGCACCGCCGTCGACGAGGCGGTGCGCACCGCCCCGGTCCTCGGCCCCGACGACCTGCCCTACCTGCGCCGCCCCAGCGGCTGGGACCCCGTCAGCCGCACCTGGCACGACGAGGCGTACGACCTGCCGGAACTCCCGCACGGGGAACCGGTCCAGTGGCTGTGGCTGCTGCACGACGACTGCGCGCCGGCGCCCGACGCGCTCGCCGAGCTCCTGCGGGTCGCCGACGCCAGCCCGTCCACCGCCGTCGTCGGCCCCAAGCTGCGCAGCTGGTACGACCGCCGGCAGTTGCTCGAAGCGGGCGTCAGCATCGCCCGCAGCGGCCGGCGTTGGACCGGGCTGGACCGCCGCGAGCAGGACCAGGGCCAGCACGACCAGGTCCGCCCGGTCCTGTCCGTCTCCACCGCCGGCATGCTCATCCGCCGCGACGTCTACGAGCAGTTGGGCGGCTTCGACCGCCGGCTGCCGCTGATGCGCGACGACGTCGACCTGTGCTGGCGCGCCCAGGCCGCCGGCCACCAGGTGCTCATCGCCCCCGACGCGGCGCTGCGGCACGCCGAGGCCGCCGCCCGCGAGCGCCGCCCCATCGACTGCGTCGGCCGCTCGGTGGCCAGCCCGCACCGCGTCGACAAGGCCGGCGCCGTCTACGCCCTGCTCGCCAACACCCGTGGCGCGCTGCTCCCGTACACCCTGCTGCGGCTGCTGATCGGCACGCTGCTGCGGGTCGTCGCCTACCTCGTCGGCAAGGTCCCCGGGCAGGCCCTGGACGAACTCGCCGGACTCTTCGGCACGTTGCTGCGCCCGGGGAAGATCCTCGCGGCCCGTAAGCGACGCGGGAAGCCGACGGTCGACGCGGGCGAGCTGCGCTCGCTCTTCCCGCCGCCCGGCGCGACCGTCCGCGCCACCGTCGAACAGGTCGCCGGCAACCTCGCCGGCCGGGCCGCCCCCGACGTCGCCTCCGCCGGCCGGCACGGCGCGGTGGAGTCCGGGCCCGGCGGCGACGACGCCGACTACCTGGAGATCGAGCAGTTCGCGCGGCTCAAGCGGATCGCCCGCCGCCCCGCGCCGGTGCTCTTCCTCGTCCTGCTGGTCGTCTCGCTGATCGCCTGCCGGGGGCTGCTCGGCGGCGGTTCGCTGGTCGGCGGCGCCCTGCTGCCGGCGCCCGGCGGCCTCGGCGCGCTGTGGTCCTCGTACGTCGACAGTTGGCACCCGGTCGGCGTCGGCGACACCGCCGCGGCGCCGCCCTACCTCGCCGTGCTCGCCGCGCTCTCCTCGCTCTTCCTGGGCAGCACCGGCTTCACCCTGACCCTGCTGCTGGTCTGCTCGGTGCCGCTGGCCGGCCTCACCGCCTACTTCGCCTCCCGCCCCCTCGTCGCCTCCCGGCTGCTGCGGGCCTGGGCGAGCATCGCCTACGCCTTCCTGCCCGCCGCCACCGGCGCGCTCGCCGGCGGCCGCCTGGGCACCGCCGTACTGGCCATCCTGCTGCCCCTGATGGCCCGCGCGGCGGTCGCCGCCAGCGGGCTGCGGCTGGCTCCCGGCACCCGGCCCAGTTGGCGGGCCGCCTGGGCGTACGCGCTGCTGGTCACCGTCACCACCGCCTTCACCCCGATCGTCTGGCCGATCGCGGTGCTGCTCGGGGTGGGCCTTCTGGTGCTGCGGTTCCTGGACGGCAACCGCGGCCTGTTGGTGCCCTACCTGCTGCGGTTCCTGGCCGTGGCGCTCGCCCCGCTCGTGGTGCTGGCGCCCTGGTCGCTGTCGCTGCTCGCCAACCCGTCGCGGTTCTTCCGCGAGGTCGGCCTCGACTACGGTGCCGGCTCCGCCTCCGTCCTGAACCTCATCGGGATCAGCCCCGGCGGCCCCAAGGCCGTCGGCGGGTTGCTGCTCCTCGGCGTCGTGCTGGCCGCCCTCGGCGCGACCCTGCGCGACGCCCGGCAGAGCGCGATCCGCACCGCCTGGGCGGTCGCCCTCGTCGGACTGCTGTGCGCGGCGCTCGGCAACGGCTCCGGCTGGACCGGCCCGGCCCTGCTCGTCTACGGCCTGGCGCTGCTGTGCGCGGCCGCCCTCGGTGCCGAGGGCATCCGCACCCGGATGACCGCGCTCGGCTTCGGCTGGAAGCAGCCGGCCGCCGTGCTGATCGCCCTGGCCTGCCTGATCGCCCCGCTCTACGCGGCGGTCAGCTGGATGATCACCGGGGCCGCCGGCCCGGTCCAGCGGCGCGACGCCACCCAGGTCCCGGCGTTCGTCGCCGAGGAGTCCACCACCACCGACCGGGCCCGCACCCTCGTCCTGGACGGCACCCCCGGCCACGTCGACTACTCCCTCGTGCGCGGCGCCGGCGCCCAGCTCGGCGACGCGGACCTGGCCGCCGAGGCCGGCCCGGACGCCCGCCTGGACGCTGTCGTCGCCCACCTCGTCGCCGGCTCCGGCGCCGACCAGACCGACCGGCTCGGCGGCTACGCGGTCCGCTACATCCTGGTCCGCAAGGGCGCCCCGCGGGAGATGGGCCGCGTCCTGGACGCCACCCCGGGCCTGACCCGGCTCAGCCAGGAGGACGGCAGCGCCCTGTGGCGGGTCGACCAGCGCGTCTCCCGGATCGCGATCGTGCCCGGCCCGACCAAGGAGGGCACCGCCAGCGGTGACGCCGTCGCCCCCGTCCCGGTGCCGGCCGGGCCGGTCGACGCGCACACCACCAAGGTGCCGGCGGGGCCCGCCGGCCGGATCCTGCGGATCGCGGACGCCGCCGACGACGGCTGGCACGCCTCCCTCGACGGCACCCCGCTCAAGCCGGTCACCGTCGACGGCTGGGCCCAGGGCTTCCAACTGCCGTCCAACGGCGGCCGGTTGGACCTCACCCACGACAACCCCCTCGGCCACACCCTCTGGCTGTGGGCGCAGGGCCTGCTGGCGCTCGTCCTGGTCGTGATGGCGCTGCCGGGACGCCGGCGGGAGATCGACGACGACCTGCCCGAGGAGGCCCCCGCGGCCGTGGTCACCGCCCCGGTCGCGGGGGAGGGGCGCCGGGCCCGCCGGCTGCGCGCCCAGGCCGAGGCCGCCGGCACCGCCGCCCAGGCCACCGACATCCCGGCCGCCCGCAGCGCCGAGGAGCCGCCGGCCGCCGCGCCGGCCCCGGACCCGACCCCGGTCGTCGACCCGTATGCCGCGGTCCCGCCGCAGCCCTCCTACGAGGGCTGGGCCCCCGCCCCGGACCCGGCCGCCGACCAGCAGCCCTACGCCCCGATGGCCGACCCGTACCAGCCCGGCTACTACGACGGCCAGCAGCAGCCCGCGCCGGCCGACCCCTACCAGGCGGGCGGCTACCAGTCCGGCGGCTACGCGACCGACCCGTACCAGGCGGGCGCCTACGACCCGTACGGCTACGGCCAGCAGTCGCCCTACCCCGACGCCGGGCCGGTGGAGCAGCCCCAGCACCCCGAGCAGCCCCAGCACCCGCAGCACTACGACGGCACGACGTACCCCGGCGCCTTCCCCGAGCCGCGCCGTGACGGGAGCGACCAGCAGTGAAGCGCACCATCCTGTCCCTGACCGCCGCGGCCGCCGCGCTGGCCGCGGTCACCGGCGTCGCCGCGGTCGCGGCCCCCGGCGACGGCACCACCGCGGCCCCCACCAGCGGCACCCGGCTGCCCGTCCAGCGGTCCACGCTGGTGTGCCCGGCGCCCAGCTCCTCGGAGGTCGCCGACACCACCTACACCGCCTTCGCGCCCCCGGGGGCGGCGGCCGGCGCGGACACCAAGAAGGGCACCGCCCAACTCCGGCCCACCGGGACGCTCGCCGACAGCCACGGCAACCCGGCCGGCAAGGGCGGCAAGGACGCCAAGGGCAAGGGCGGCGCGGTGGACCAGGGCGGGGCGCCGGCGACCGTGCCGCCGGCCGACAGCAAGCCGCTGGTGCCCCTCCAGGAAGCCGGCAAGCCCGTCACCGCCAGCACCGACAGCGCCAACGCCCCCGCCCTGGCCGGCTCCGCCGACGGCGTGCTGGCCCCCGGCTGGACCGTCCAGCAGACCACCAGCATCGCCGCCGGCTCCGGCCGCGGCCTCCAGGGCCTGAGCTGCACCGCCCCCGACACCCAGTTCTGGTTCCCCGGCGTCAGCACCGCCGCCGGGCGCACCGACTACGTCCACCTCACCAACCCCGACAGCGCGCCGGCCGTCGTCGACCTCGAAATGCGCGGCAAGGACGGCCCGTTGACCGGCAGCGGCGGTGGCGAGGACATCACCGTGCCGCCGCACACCACCGTCCCGGTGCTGCTCTCCACCCTCACCAGCGGCCCCGCCGACGGCGCCGCGCTGCACGTCACCGCCCGCTCCGGCCGGGTCGGCGCCGCCGTCCAGGCCGCCGACGCCAAGAGCGGCGGCGACTGGCTGCCGCCCGCCGCCGACCCGGCCCCCGAGGCCGTCCTCCCCGGCATCCCCTCCGACGCCACCGACGTCCAGCTCGTCGCCGTGGCCCCCGGCAACTCCGACGCCGACCTCAAGGTCCAACTGGCCACGCCCACCGGCCTGATCACCCCGACCGGCCTCGACAGCCTGCACGTCAAGAGCGGGATGACGGCCACCGTCGACCTCAAGGACGTCACCAAGGGCGAGGCCGGCTCGCTGGTCCTCACCCCCAGCGGCGACGGTTCCGCGGCGCCCATCGCCGCGGCGCTGCGGGTCGTCCGCGGCAAGGGCGACAACCAGGAGATGGCGTTCATCCCGGCGACCCGGCCGATCGAGGCCCGCGGCACCGCCGTCGACAACCGCGCCAAGGGCAGCACGCTCACCCTCGTCGCCCCCCAGAAGGGCAAGGACGCCAAGGTGAAGGTCACCGCGTCGGCCGGCAGCGGCGGCGGCACCCCGACCAGCAAGACGTACACGGTCAAGGGCGGCACCAGCCTCGCCGTCCAGCCGCCGCAACCGACGGGCCTGAAGGGCTCCTACGCGCTGACCGTCGAGCCCCAGTCCGGCAGCGGCCCGGTCTACGCGGCCCGGATGCTGGAGGTCCCGCAGGGCGGGCTGCCCGCCTTCACCATCCAGCCGCTGCCCGACGACCGCGGCTCGGTGCTCGTCCCGACCGCCGGCCAGGACCTGTCCCTGCTCGCCCGCTGACGGCCGATCACCGCCCCTCAGCGGCGACACCCGCGCCGCCGGCTCACTCCTGCCCGTAGCGCGGGTCCACCGACTCCGGCGCGAGCCCCAGCAACTCGGCGACCTGTTCGACGACGACCTCGTGCACCAGCAGCGCCCGCTCGTCGCGGCCCTTCGTGCGGATCTCCACCGGCCTGCGGTAGATCACGATCCGATCGCGATATTCGTCGCCGGCCGGCAGCACCCGACCCAGCGGCACGACGTCGTCCTCCAGGAGCGGATCCGCCCCGCCGTCCAGCCCGAACCCCGGCACCTCCAGCACCAGGAAGTCGACCTGTGCGAGCTGCGGCCAGCGCCGCTCCAGCCGGTCCCGGGAGTCGTAGACCAGGTCCGCGAACGCGTCGCCGCGGCTCACCGACAGCGGCACCTGGGGAGGGGCGATCGGGCCGCGCATGCCACGGCCGTGGCGGTCGCGGCGCCGGGGCCGGGGCTCCGCAGGACGGGGAGGTACGGGGCTGTCCATCAGATCGAGCGTAGCCCTCCGGGGACGACCGGCACGGCGTTGTGCGACAACTCGCCACTTGTCGCCGGCTGACCGGACCAGACCCGGTTCGGTCCGTTTGCCGCACCGCATCCGACCGCCCAACTCCCGCGGTCCGACGCGGAATGACATGAAATGCACTACCTGGTGATGGGATGCCCTCGGGATCCCGCCCACCGCACGGCCTCGGCGGTCACCTCCGTACCGCCCCCCGGCCGGGGGGTGCAGGTCAGACGCATCGGACGAAGCGGGACGACACGGTTGGGTGAGCCGAGGGAGAGTCGTCGCGGCCCGCTCAAGAGTGCGGTACCGTCCAACGTCGTGAGCCCTGTACGTCGCTGTTCGCGCACTGCGTGCGGCCGCCCCGCCGTCGCAACGCTGACGTACGTCTATGCGGACTCGACCGCCGTGCTCGGACCGCTCGCCACCTACGCCGAACCGCACTGCTACGACCTGTGCGCCGAGCACTCCGAGCGGTTGACCGCCCCCCGTGGCTGGGAGGTCGTCCGCCTCGCCATCGACCCCGGACCCGCGCGCCCCAGCGGCGACGACCTCGAAGCGCTGGCCAACGCCGTCCGCGAGGCCGCCCGCCCCCAGGAGCGCGCCGCCGGCGGCACCGACACCCCCACCCCCACGGGCCGCGACGGCCACCCCATGGAGGTCGCCCGCCGCGGCCACCTCCGGGTCCTGCGCTCGCCCGACTCCTGAGCACCGGGCCGTCACCGGCCCGCCCGCCCCCGTACCCGGCTGGTTCACGGCCCCCGTACAGAACGTACGGGTAGGTTTGTGACCCCCCGTAGGCGACCCCAGGAGGCTGGCGTGACTGACCTGTCGCAGATCGTGAAGGCGTACGACGTGCGCGGTGTGGTCCCCGACCAGTGGGACGAGGCGCTGGCCGAGCTCTTCGGCGCGGCCTTCGTCCAGGTCACGGACGCCGACGCGATCGTCATCGGCCACGACATGCGGCCCTCCTCGCCCGGCCTGTCCCGCGCCTTCGCCCGTGGTGCGGCCGCCCGCGGCGTCGACGTCACCGAGATCGGCCTGTGCTCCACCGACGAGCTCTACTACGCCAGCGGCGCCCTGGACCTGCCCGGCGCGATGTTCACCGCCTCGCACAACCCGGCCCAGTACAACGGCATCAAGCTGTGCCGGGCCGGCGCCGCCCCCGTCGGCCAGGACACCGGCCTCGCCGACATCCGCGCGCTGGTCGAGCGCTGGACCGAGCAGGGCGCCCCCGAGCCGGCCGCCCGCCCCGGCACCGTCGCCCGGCGCGACGTCCTCGCTGACTACGCCGCCCACCTGCGCTCCCTGGTGGACCTCACCGCCATCCGCCCCCTGAAGGTCGTGGTGGACGCCGGCAACGGCATGGGCGGCCACACCGTCCCCACCGTCTTCGAGGGCCTGCCCCTCGACCTCGACGCCCTCTACTTCGAGCTGGACGGCTCCTTCCCCCACCACGAGGCCAACCCGCTCGACCCCAAGAACATCACCGACCTCCAGGCCCGCGTCCGCGCCGTCGGCGCCGACCTCGGCCTCGCCTTCGACGGCGACGCCGACCGCTGCTTCGTCGTCGACGAGAACGGCGACCCGGTCTCCCCGTCCGCCATCACCGCCCTGGTCGCCGCCCGCGAACTGGCCAAGCACCCCGGCGGCACCGTCATCCACAACTGCATCACCTCCTGGTCCGTCCCGGAGGTCGTCAAGGAGCACGACGGCGCCCCCGTCCGCACCCGCGTCGGCCACTCCTTCATCAAGGCCGAAATGGCCCGCACCGGCGCCATCTTCGGCGGCGAGCACTCCGCCCACTACTACTTCCGCGACTTCTGGAACGCCGACACCGGCATGCTCGCCGCCCTCCACGTCCTCGCCGCCCTCGGCGAACAGGCCGGCCCGCTGTCCCAGCTCGTCGCCCAGTACGACCGCTACGCCGCCTCCGGCGAGATCAACAGCACCGTCGACGACCAGGCCGGCCGCCTGGCCGCCCTCAAGGCCACCTACGAAGGCCGCGACGGCATCGCCCTCGACGAGCTCGACGGCCTCACCGTCACCGCCGCCGACTGGTGGTTCAACGTCCGCCCCTCCAACACCGAGCCGCTGCTCCGCCTCAACGCCGAGGCCCGCGACCGGGCCACCGTCGACCGCATCCGCGACGAGGCCCTCGCGATCATCCGCGGCTGACCCACCGCCACCCACGGGAGGGCCGGCCGCCCGGCCCTCCCCGCAGCCCCACCCCTCCGGGCAAGCCCCGGCCCCCACTCCGGCGGTACGCTGGCCACGCCGCAACCACGCCGAAGGAGCCCCGATGCCGGTCGACGCCAGCCTGATCCAGATCCTCGCCTGCCCGGCCTGCCACGCCCCGCTGGAGGACCGCAGCGCAGCCTCCCACCCGTCTCCCGCCACCACCCCGGGCGGAGACCCTTCGGGTCCGGCGTCTGATGCGGAGCTGGTCTGCACCTCCGGCGCCTGCGGCCTCGCCTACCCGGTCCGCGACGGCATCCCCGTCCTCCTCGTCGACGAAGCCGTCCGCCCCGCCTGACCCGGCACCACCCGCCCCGCCGGCGATCGGAGGCCGCGCCACCATGCTCGACGAGTCACTCCTCGACGCTCCCGAGGCGCTGGCCGGCGCCGACCGCTTCGGCCTGCTGCGCGGCGTCGCCGAATCCGGCGCCCGGGTCCGCACCGCGGCCCGCAGCGCCGCCGAGTCCGGCATCCCCGAGCTGACCCCCGACGGCCGCCCGCGCGCCGTCCTGGTCGCCGGCCCCAGCCCGGCCGCCGCCGGCGTCGCCGACCTGCTGCGCGCCCTCAGCGGCGGAAGCTGCCCGGTCAGTCTCATCCAGCCCACCGGCGTCGCCCCCGTCCCCGGTGCGCTGCGCTGGACCCTCCCCGGCTGGGCCGGCCCCCTCGACCTCCTCCTCGTCGCCGGCCCCGACGCCGCCGACCCCGGCCTCGCCGAACTCGTCGAGCAGTCCTACCGCCGCGGTTGCGCGGTCGTCGCCGTCACCCCCGCCGGCGGCCCGCTCGCCGACGCCGTCGTCCAGGCCCGCGGCCTGGCCGTCCCGCTGGCCACCACCGACTACGACGCCGAGTTCGACGTCGAGGGCGCCCCGCCGGCCGCCCCCGGCACCCTCTGGTCCGTCCTCATCCCGCTGCTGGTGCTCGCCGACCGGATCGGCCTGATCAGCGCCTCCGTGGACGACATCGGCAAGCTGGCCGACCGCCTCGACCAGGTCGCCGAGCGCTGCGGCCCGGCCATCCCCACCTACACCAACCCCGGCAAGACCCTCGCCGCCGACCTCGCCGACGCGCTCCCGCTCATCTGGACCGAGGGCCTGATCGCCGGCGCCGTCGGCCGCCACTTCGCCACCGAACTCGCCGGACTGGCCGGCCGCCCCGCCCTTGCCGCCGACCTCCCCGAGGCGCTCACCACCCACCGCGCGCTGCTCGCCGGCGCGTTGGCCGCCGGCGCCGACCCGGACGACTTCTTCCGCGACCGCGTCGAACAGCCCGCCGCCCTGCACGCGCGGGTCGTCCTGCTCCGCGAGGACGCACCCGGCCCGCTCTCCGCCACCCGCGCCGCCCAGGAGCTCGCCGACGAACGCGACACCCCCCTCAGCGCACTGGAGCCGACCGCCGGCAGCGACCTGGAACGCGCCGCGGAACTCCTCGCCATCGCCGATTTCGGCGCCGTTTACCTGGCGCTCGCCGGCACCGAGTGATCATGGCTCCGGTGGGGCCCGCGGCAGACGGCCCGGCCCCGAGCTCTTAGGGAGCAGGGCCCCGCGCCCCACCGGACCGCCCACGCCACGTCAGGAAGCAGCCGCCCCATGGACCGCCTCGTCAACACCGTGCGCCCCTATGCCTGGGGCTCCCTCACCGCCCTCCCCGACCTCCTGGGCGTCCCGCCCACCGGCGAGCCGCAGGCCGAGCTGTGGCTCGGCGCCCACCCCGGCGCCCCCTCCCGCCTGGACCGCGGCGACGGCCCGGTCTCCCTCGCCGACGTGATAGCCGCCGACCCCGAGGCCGAACTGGGCGCCGAGACCGTCCGCGCCTTCGGCCCCCGGCTGCCGTTCCTGTTCAAGATCCTCGCCGCCGGCGCCCCGCTCTCCCTCCAGGTCCACCCCGACCGCATCCAGGCCGAGACCGGCTACGCCGCCGAGGAGGCCCGCGGCGTCCCCCTCGACGCCCCGCACCGCAACTACAAGGACCCGCACCACAAGCCCGAGTTGCTCTGCGCCCTCACCCCCTTCGACGGCCTGTGCGGCTTCCGGCACCCCGCCGAGGCCGCCGACCTCCTGGAGGGCCTCGACGTCGCCGACCTCAAGCCGTACGTCGACATCCTGCGCGCCAACCCCGAGGAATCCGCCCTGCGCGAGGTGCTCACCGCCGTCCTCGGCGCCGAACGGCACGCCATCGCCGAGACCGTCGAACGCGCCGCCACCGCCGCCGCCCACCTCGCCCCCAAGGGCGGACCGCACGCCGAGGCGTACGCCGCCTACGCCGACCTCGCCCACCACCACCCCGGCGACCCCGGCATCCTCGCCGCGATGCTGCTCAATCACGTCCAACTCCGGCCCGGCGAGGCCCTGTTCCTCGGCGCCGGCATCCCGCACGCCTACCTCAGCGGCCTGGGCGTCGAGTTGATGGCCAACTCCGACAACGTGCTCCGCTGCGGCCTCACCCCCAAGCACGTCGACGTCCCCGAACTCCTGCGCGTGGTCCGCTTCGAGCCCCGCGACGCCGGCGTGCTGCGCCCCGAGGACGTCGACGGCGAGGAGGTCTACGACACCCCCGTCGACGAGTTCCGCCTCTCCCGCTTCCTCCTCGCCCCCGGGGGGACCCCGCGCCCGTTGCCCGCCCGCACCCCGCAGATCCTGCTCTGCACCGCCGGCACCGTGCGCCTCACCAGCGACGCCGGCACCACCCGGGAGCTGACCCTGGCCCCCGGCGGCTCCGTCTTCGCCCCCGCCGGCGAACACCTCACCGCCTGCGGGGACGGCACCCTCTTCCGCGCCACCGTCGTCGCGTAACGGCCCGTCCGGCATCCGGCCGCCCGCCATCCCCCACCGGCCCGACTGCGACAATGACCGCCGCAACCGCGTTAAAGGAGCGGTAAAGCCCGGTCTACGGAAGGGACCTGCGCACCCATGAGCGCATCCGGCGGTACCAAGGCGATCGTTGCGGCGCTCAGCGCCAACCTGGCGATCGCCGCAGCCAAGTTCGTCGCCTTCGCCTTCAGCGGCTCGTCCTCGATGCTGGCCGAGGGCGTGCACTCGATCGCGGACTCCGGCAACCAGGGCCTGCTGCTCCTCGGCGGCAAGCGGGCCAAGCGCGCCGCCACCGCAGAACACCCCTTCGGCTACGGCCGCGAGCGCTACATCTACGGCTTCCTGGTCTCCATCGTCCTGTTCACCATCGGCGGCGTCTTCGCGCTCTACGAGGGCTGGGAGAAGATCCAGCACCCCCACCCGCTGGACAACTGGTACTGGCCGGTCGGCGTCCTGCTCTTCGCCGTCATCGCCGAGGGCTTCTCCTTCCGCACCGCCGTCAAGGAGTCCAACACGCTGCGCGGCCAGCAGACATGGACCCAGTTCATCCGCCGGGCCAAGGCTCCCGAACTCCCCGTCGTGCTGCTGGAGGACTTCGGCGCCCTGATCGGTCTGGTCCTCGCCCTCGGCGGCGTCGTCCTCACCCTCGTCACCGGCAACAGCGTCTGGGACGGCATCGGCACCATGGCGATCGGCGCCCTGCTGGTGCTGATCGCCCTCGTCCTCGCCGCCGAGACCAAGTCCCTGCTGCTCGGTGAGGCGGCCGGCCCGGACCAGATCGCCAAGATCCGCGCGGCCCTCGTCGACGGCGACGTCGTCACCCGCGTCATCCACATGCGCACCCTCCACCTCGGCCCCGAGGAACTCCTCGTCGCCGCCAAGATCGCCGTCGAGCACGACGACACCGCCCGCCAGATCGCCGACGCCATCAACGCCGCCGAGGCCCGCATCCGGGAAGCCGTCCCCATCGCCCGCGTCATCTACCTCGAACCCGACATCTACGACGAGCGGGCCGCCGCCGCGCCCCCCGGCACCAACTGACCACCGCGGGCCCCGCCACCCCCAGGGAGGCGGGGCCCGCACCGTCCCCCCGGGGCCCGCCCTCCCCGCACCACACGGAACAAGCCAACCAACCGCCCGACGAAGCCAAGCCGGCGGAGAAGACCATGCGGTCTGGGGCCACGGATCGGATCGGTGTAAATTCGACCCCAGTGCCAGACGTCGCTGCTGATGGCGGTCGGGCGGTCCGCACCGCGGACCGACCGAGGGAGAGAGGGCCTCCGACGGACTGCGCTGCGGCAAGGGGAGAGGTGTACCCGCCTCCCCGTAGGCTCGCCTACGCCCGGAGAACCCCGGGACCCCGACCCGCGCCGCAGACTGCCCGAAATGCCCGATCAACCTCGACTCCGAGGAGCAGCCCGTATGACCACAGCAGCCACCGGCCAGGACTTCAAGGTCGCCGACCTGTCCCTCGCCGCCTTCGGCCGCAAGGAGATCACCCTCGCCGAGCACGAGATGCCCGGCCTGATGGCGATCCGCAAGGAGTACGCCGCGCAGCAGCCGCTGAAGGGCGCGCGGGTCACCGGCTCGCTGCACATGACCGTGCAGACCGCCGTGCTGATCGAGACCCTGGTCGCCCTGGGCGCGCGGGTGCGCTGGGCGTCCTGCAACATCTTCTCCACCCAGGACCACGCCGCCGCGGCCATCGCGGTGGGCCCGAACGGCACGCCGGAGAACCCCCAGGGCGTCCCGGTCTTCGCCTGGAAGGGCGAGTCGCTTGAGGAGTACTGGTGGTGCACCGAGCAGGCGCTGACCTGGGCGGACGTCCCCACCGGTGGCCCGAACATGATCCTGGACGACGGCGGTGACGCCACCCTCCTCGTCCACAAGGGCGTGGAGTACGAGAAGGCCGGCCAGGCGCCGGCGGTGGAGTCCGCGGAGAACGAGGAGCACGCCGCGATCCTGGCGCTGCTCAACCGCACGCTGGCCGAACAGCCCCAGAAGTGGACGAAGTTGGCGTCCGAGATCCGTGGCGTGACGGAGGAGACCACCACCGGTGTCCACCGCCTCTACGAGATGCACCGCGACGGCGTCCTGCTGTTCCCGGCGATCAACGTCAACGACGCGGTGACCAAGTCGAAGTTCGACAACAAGTACGGCTGCCGCCACTCCCTCATCGACGGCATCAACCGGGCCACCGACGTCCTGATCGGCGGCAAGACCGCCGTCGTCTGCGGCTACGGCGACGTCGGCAAGGGGTGCGCCGAGTCCCTCCGCGGCCAGGGCGCCCGCGTGATCGTCACGGAGATCGACCCGATCTGCGCGCTGCAGGCGGCGATGGACGGCTACCAGGTCACCACCCTGGACGACGTGGTGGAGACGGCCGACATCTTCATCACCACGACGGGCAACAAGGACATCATCATGGCCGCGGACATGGCCAAGATGAAGCACCAGGCGATCGTGGGCAACATCGGCCACTTCGACAACGAGATCGACATGGCCGGATTCGCGAAGATCCCGGGCATCGTCAAGGACGAGGTCAAGCCCCAGGTGCACACCTGGACCCACCCGGACGGCAAGGTGCTCATCGTGCTGTCCGAGGGCCGGCTGCTGAACCTGGGCAACGCCACGGGTCACCCGTCGTTCGTGATGTCCAACTCCTTCGCGGACCAGACGCTGGCGCAGATCGAGCTGTTCACCAAGCCCGAGCAGTACCCGACCGACGTGTACGTGCTGCCCAAGCAGTTGGACGAGAAGGTCGCCCGGCTGCACCTGGACGCGCTGGGCGTCAAGCTCACCACCCTGCGCCCGGAGCAGGCCGAGTACATCGGCGTGGAGGTCGAGGGCCCGTACAAGCCCGACCACTACCGCTACTGAGCCGCCACCGGTCCGCCCGCGGACCGGCACCCGGCACCCCCAGCAGCCGCTGGCACCAGGCCCTCGCCCTCCGGGCGGGGGCCTGGCCCGCAGAACCCCCGGAAACCCCCGCGCCACCCGCGCACCGCCCCACCCCCCGCTCCCAAGGACTGCACCCCCATGCCCCGCGGCCACTACTCCCTGCACGACCCGCACGACCACACCCCCCTCGGCGAAGAACACTTCCACTGCGCCACTGGCCCCTCCGGCTGGCGCTACGTCTCCCAGACCCTCAACACCGCCGGCGAACACACCGGCTCCGTCGACCTCACCCTCGACGAACTCGGCCGCCCCCTCCGCCTCGAACTGCACGCCGTCGCCTGGCAGGTCCGCGGCGCCGCCCTCGACGGCGTCACCTGGGTACGCACCGACCCCACCGGCACCCACGCCACCGAGGGCAACGTCCCCGCCCACGCCTTCACCGGCGCCTCACCGGCGTTCCTCGTCGCCACCGCCCGGCTGCTGCGCCTCACCGCCGGCGCCGGAGCCACCCGCGTCCGCCTCGTCGCCTTCACACCCCCCGTCCTCGCACCCCGCACCCTCGACCAGTCCTGGGCGCTGCTCTCCAGCACACCACACGCCACTGACAACGCCCCGCTGATCGCCGACGAGTACCAGGTCACCGACCTCGAAACCGGCGAACAGCACGCCGTCCACCTCGCCGGCGACGTCGTCCTCGCCGCCCCCGGCATCGAACTCGAATCCCTCGACTCGCCGCCCTCGACGTTCACCTGACGCGGAGGAAGGGAGCGGCACCGCACGCACCACACCGCGAGCCGAAGCACCACTGCCGATGAACGCGAGCCGGTGGACGGGCAGTTGGCCCCCACCCGCCCTGCCGTCCTCACTGGTTGCCCGTCTCGCGACTGCCCCCGCGCGCCTTCCGTCCGGCTCACACCGGCGGCGCGAACCCCGTCCCGCCGCCCGTCGACGACCGCCCACGCGGCCCGTCACCCGGCACGTCCTCTCCCGCGGGCCGGGCCACCTGGCCAGCCACCGCCTGCCCTGTCGCCACGGCACCCCCGGGCGCAGCCCACGCCCCACCGGCCACCACCGCACCCCTCTTACCCGAGGACGCTGCTCCCACCACAGCGCCACCCGTCGGCACCCCGCCCCCAGGGGCCGCACCCCCGGGCACGCCCCCCGAAGCCACCCCCGGAACGCCGCCCTCCCCGAACGCCCGCCGGGACTCCCGCCCCTGCCGTTCGCGCACCACCGCGGCCAGGTACACCACCGGATCCACCCCCGCCGGCAGCTCCGCCCCCGCGAAGCCCCGCAGATCCCCGGCGAGCCGCCAGGCCACCGCCGCGCCCGCCTGCGGGTCCAACTCGCCCAGCCGCCCCAGGCATTGCCGCACGGCCAGCCACCACCCGTCCGGGACCCGCGACAGATCGAGCCCCCCGACCTCCCCGGCCAGCCACGGCGGCGGCTCCGGCAACTGCACGCCCGCGCCCTCCGCCTCGGGCACCCGCTCCCGTATTACCAGCGTCCCGGCGAACACGTCGCCCAGGCGCCGCCCCCGAGCCGACACCAGGGACGCCACCGATGCCAACACCCCCATCGTCATCACGATCTCGACGGCCCCCATGGCACCCCGCACCAGCGCGTGCCGGAACCGGATCGGCCCTCCGTCCTCCCGGACCACCCGCAGCCCACAGATCAGCTTCCCCAACGACCGCCCGTGGCTCAGCGTTTCGACCGCGATCGGGACCCCGACCTGCACCAGCACGAACGTCGCCACCTGGACGGCCGCCAGCACCGCACTGTCCATCGAGGACGCCGCGCTCAGCATCACCAGCGTCACCGCGATGTATGTCCCCCAGGCCACCGCGAGATCGACCGCCACCGCCAGCCCACGGCTCGCCAGCCGCGCCGGCCGCAGCCCGAGCACCACCGCTTCCCCCGTCACCAGCTGACTCACGCACCCACTCCCTCTCGTCCCACCGCGGTCCCACCCCCGAAGACCCGGGGCCCCGCGTCCGGCCAGTCTGCCAAGCTGGCCCGGCACCCACCCACCGCGCTGCGAGGAGCGAACCGTATGGACCTGGATGTCTTCGTCACGGCCCACAGCGCCGAATGGGACCGACTGGAAGCCCTGTTGCGCCGCAAGCGCCATCTCACCGGCGCCGAGGCCGACGAACTCGTCATCCTCTACCAACGCACCACCACCCACCTCTCGCTCCTCCTCTCCAGCGCCCCCGACCCCGCCCTGACCGGCCGCCTGACCTCCCTCGTGGCCCGCGCCCGCAGCAAGGTCACCGGCGCCCGCAAGGCGTCCTGGCGCGACGCCGCCCACTTCTTCACCACCTCGTTCCCCGCCGCCGTCTACCGCCTGCGCCGCTGGTGGATCCCCACCGCGGTGCTCTCCCTCACCGCCGCCGCCCTCCTGGCCTGGTGGATATCGGCCCACCCGGAGGTCCAGGCCACCCTCGGCGCCCCACAGGACCTACGCGAGATGACCCGCCCCGGCGGCCAGTACGAGGCGTACTACTCCAACCACCCCGCCGCGGCCTTCGCCGCCCAGGTATGGACGAACAACGCCCAGGCCGTCGCCCTCTGCCTGGTCCTCGGCGCCTTCCTCGGCCTCCCCGTCCTCTGGGTCCTCTTCCAGAACATGCTCAACCTCGGCGCCGGCCTGGGCCTGATGTCCTCCGCAGGCCGCCTCGACACCTTCCTCGGCCTCCTCCTCCCGCACGGCCTCCTCGAACTCACTGCCGTCTTCGTCGCCGCCGGAATCGGCCTCCGCCTCGGCTGGACGGTCATCGACCCGGGCCCCCGCACTCGCCGCACGGCCCTGTCCGAAGAAGGTCGCTCCGCCCTGGGCGTGGCCATCGGCCTCGCCGCC
This sequence comes from Streptomyces sp. WZ-12, assembly GCF_028898845.1. NCBI lineage: Bacteria > Bacillati > Actinomycetota > Actinomycetes > Kitasatosporales > Streptomycetaceae > Streptomyces > Streptomyces sp. WZ-12. The sequence goes on from NZ_CP118574.1 coordinate 5,508,103, forward strand.
GTCCTCTTCGTCTCCGGCATCCTCGAAGGCTTCATCACCCCCTCCGCCCTCCCCACCTGGGCCCGCATCAGCATCGGCGTCCTCGCCGAGCTGGCGTTCCTCACCTACGTCTACGTCCTGGGCGGCCGCGCCGTACGCGTCGGCGAGACCGGCGACATCGCCCCCACCGACCGCGATGCCCTCCTCCCCACCGCCGCCTGACGTGCGCATACCCCCGCTGACCTGCTAATCTCCTTTTCACCCCAGTAACCCGTTGACACGGGTAGCAGGGGGAGGTAGATTCAAACGGTTGCAACGAACTGGACAAATTCGATCGCGACGGTTAGTCTCAATCTCCGCTCCGGCCGCACCTTTCAGATCGGTGGAGCGTATCCGGCCTTTCACTGGAAGTCTCACCCGATCTTTCGGGTCGATCTTCTTCTGATAAAGTCGGAAAAGCCGAAAGGCAAGCCCCTTCGACGGGCAATTCAGAGCGAAATTCGAACCAGCCGCTCAGCGGCCGGAAACGAAGGAAGATCTGATAAAGTCGGAAAGACCGAAAAGCGAAAGCGAAGCGGTTGAACCCCGCTCCAACAGGGGGCCGGAGACGGAAACGGATCTGGTAAGGTTGGAATCGCGAAGAAGCCGAAAGGTCGAATCGCACCGGCGAAAATCAGGGCCGAAAGGATCTGATAGAGTCGGAGACGCAAGACTGAAGGGAAGCGCCCGGAGGAAGCCCGCGAGGGCAGGCCGAAGGAAGCGTCCGTTCCTTGAGAACTCAACAGCGTGCCAAAAGTCAACGCCAGATATGTTGATACCCCGTTCCCCACATCGTGGGGGATGAGGTTCCTTTGAAAAGTCCTTCCAAGTTTCTTGGGAGGCGCACACAGCGAGGACGCTGTGAACCACGGGGATTATTCCTCCTTGTGGTTCCGCTCAACGCGAGTGTCTCACCGGCGGTTTTTAGTTAAACGCAGTCGGGTAAAGCATTCACGGAGAGTTTGATCCTGGCTCAGGACGAACGCTGGCGGCGTGCTTAACACATGCAAGTCGAACGATGAACCTCTTTCGGGAGGGGATTAGTGGCGAACGGGTGAGTAACACGTGGGCAATCTGCCCTTCACTCTGGGACAAGCCCTGGAAACGGGGTCTAATACCGGATATGACACGGGATCGCATGGTTTCGTGTGGAAAGCTCCGGCGGTGAAGGATGAGCCCGCGGCCTATCAGCTTGTTGGTGGGGTGATGGCCTACCAAGGCGACGACGGGTAGCCGGCCTGAGAGGGCGACCGGCCACACTGGGACTGAGACACGGCCCAGACTCCTACGGGAGGCAGCAGTGGGGAATATTGCACAATGGGCGAAAGCCTGATGCAGCGACGCCGCGTGAGGGATGACGGCCTTCGGGTTGTAAACCTCTTTCAGCAGGGAAGAAGCGAGAGTGACGGTACCTGCAGAAGAAGCGCCGGCTAACTACGTGCCAGCAGCCGCGGTAATACGTAGGGCGCAAGCGTTGTCCGGAATTATTGGGCGTAAAGAGCTCGTAGGCGGCTTGTCGCGTCGGATGTGAAAGCCCGGGGCTTAACCCCGGGTCTGCATTCGATACGGGCAGGCTAGAGTTCGGTAGGGGAGATCGGAATTCCTGGTGTAGCGGTGAAATGCGCAGATATCAGGAGGAACACCGGTGGCGAAGGCGGATCTCTGGGCCGATACTGACGCTGAGGAGCGAAAGCGTGGGGAGCGAACAGGATTAGATACCCTGGTAGTCCACGCCGTAAACGTTGGGAACTAGGTGTGGGCGACATTCCACGTCGTCCGTGCCGCAGCTAACGCATTAAGTTCCCCGCCTGGGGAGTACGGCCGCAAGGCTAAAACTCAAAGGAATTGACGGGGGCCCGCACAAGCAGCGGAGCATGTGGCTTAATTCGACGCAACGCGAAGAACCTTACCAAGGCTTGACATACACCGGAAACGGCCAGAGATGGTCGCCCCCTTGTGGTCGGTGTACAGGTGGTGCATGGCTGTCGTCAGCTCGTGTCGTGAGATGTTGGGTTAAGTCCCGCAACGAGCGCAACCCTTGTTCTGTGTTGCCAGCATGCCTTTCGGGGTGATGGGGACTCACAGGAGACTGCCGGGGTCAACTCGGAGGAAGGTGGGGACGACGTCAAGTCATCATGCCCCTTATGTCTTGGGCTGCACACGTGCTACAATGGCCGGTACAATGAGCTGCGATGCCGTGAGGTGGAGCGAATCTCAAAAAGCCGGTCTCAGTTCGGATTGGGGTCTGCAACTCGACCCCATGAAGTCGGAGTTGCTAGTAATCGCAGATCAGCATTGCTGCGGTGAATACGTTCCCGGGCCTTGTACACACCGCCCGTCACGTCACGAAAGTCGGTAACACCCGAAGCCGGTGGCCCAACCCCTTGTGGGAGGGAATCGTCGAAGGTGGGACTGGCGATTGGGACGAAGTCGTAACAAGGTAGCCGTACCGGAAGGTGCGGCTGGATCACCTCCTTTCTAAGGAGCACTTCTTACCAAGTTTTGTGCTTGGTCAGGGGCCAGTACATCGGCGAGTGTCTGATGCTGGTTGCTCATGGGTGGAACGTTGACTATTCGGCACGATCGGTTTGGGACTGTTAGTACTGCTTCGGCGTGGAACGCGGGGTCTTGGCTGGTTGTGTTGGGCGCGCTGTTGGGTGTCTGAGGGTGCGAGCGTTGCTCGTCCTTCGGTGTGCCGGTCCCGGTGTAGGTCTGCTTGGTGCAGGTTGTGACGGGTGGCTGGTCGTTGTTTGAGAACTGCACAGTGGACGCGAGCATCTGTGGCCAAGTTTTTAAGGGCGCACGGTGGATGCCTTGGCACCAGGAACCGATGAAGGACGTGGGAGGCCGCGATAGGCCCCGGGGAGCTGTCAACCGAGCTTTGATCCGGGGGTGTCCGAATGGGGAAACCCGGCAGTCGTCATGGGCTGTCACCCGCTGCTGAACACATAGGCAGTGTGGAGGGAACGCGGGGAAGTGAAACATCTCAGTACCCGCAGGAAGAGAAAACAACCGTGATTCCGGGAGTAGTGGCGAGCGAAACTGGATGAGGCTAAACCGTATTGGTGTGATACCCGGCAGGGGTTGCCAGTGCGGGGTTGTGGGAGCTTTCTTGATCGGTCTGCCGGCCGGTCGGTGAGTCAGAAACCGTTGATGTAGGCGAAGGACATGCGAAAGGTCCGGCGTAGAGGGTAAGACCCCCGTAGCTGAAACGTCAGCGGCTTGCTTGAGAGCCACCCAAGTAGCACGGGGCCCGAGAAATCCCGTGTGAATCTGGCGGGACCACCCGTTAAGCCTAAATATTCCCTGGTGACCGATAGCGGATAGTACCGTGAGGGAATGGTGAAAAGTACCGCGGGAGCGGAGTGAAATAGTACCTGAAACCGTGTGCCTACAAGCCGTGGGAGCGTCGCGCAGAGACTTTGTTTCTGCGTCGTGACTGCGTGCCTTTTGAAGAATGAGCCTGCGAGTTAGCGGTGTGTAGCGAGGTTAACCCGTGTGGGGAAGCCGTAGCGAAAGCGAGTCCGAAGAGGGCGTTGAGTTGCACGCTCTAGACCCGAAGCGGAGTGATCTAGCCATGGGCAGGTTGAAGCGGAGGTAAGACTTCGTGGAGGACCGAACCCACCAGGGTTGAAAACCTGGGGGATGACCTGTGGTTAGGGGTGAAAGGCCAATCAAACTCCGTGATAGCTGGTTCTCCCCGAAATGCATTTAGGTGCAGCGTCGTGTGTTTCTTGCCGGAGGTAGAGCACTGGATAGGCGATGGGCCCTACCGGGTTACTGACCTTAGCCAAACTCCGAATGCCGGTAAGTGAGAGCGCGGCAGTGAGACTGTGGGGGATAAGCTCCATGGTCGAGAGGGAAACAGCCCAGAGCATCGACTAAGGCCCCTAAGCGTGTGCTAAGTGGGAAAGGATGTGGAGTCGCAGAGACAACCAGGAGGTTGGCTTAGAAGCAGCCATCCTTGAAAGAGTGCGTAATAGCTCACTGGTCAAGTGATTCTGCGCCGACAATGTAGCGGGGCTCAAGTACACCGCCGAAGTCGTGTCATTGCCATGAGAGCCCTAACGGGTGTGGTGATGGGTAGGGGAGCGTCGTGTGCCGGGTGAAGCAGCCGTGGAAACGAGTTGTGGACGGTTCACGAGTGAGAATGCAGGCATGAGTAGCGATACAAGAGTGGGAAACTCTTGCGCCGATTGACTAAGGGTTCCTGGGTCAAGCTGATCTGCCCAGGGTAAGTCGGGACCTAAGGCGAGGCCGACAGGCGTAGTCGATGGACAACCGGTTGATATTCCGGTACCCGCTTTGGAGCGCCCAATACTGAATCAGGCGATGCTAAGTCCGTGAAGCCGCCCTGGAGCCTTCGGGCAAAGGGGAGTGGTGGAGCCGACGGACCAGACTTGTAGTAGGTAAGCGATGGGGTGACGCAGGAAGGTAGTCCAGCCCGGGCGGTGGTTGTCCCGGGGTAAGGGTGTAGGCCGTGTGGTAGGTAAATCCGTCACATGTTAAGGCTGAGACCTGATGCCGAGCCGATTGTGGTGAAGTGGATGATCCTATGCTGTCGAGAAAAGCCTCTAGCGAGCTTCATGGCGGCCCGTACCCTAAACCGACTCAGGTGGTCAGGTAGAGAATACCGAGGCGTTCGGGTGAACTATGGTTAAGGAACTCGGCAAAATGCCCCCGTAACTTCGGGAGAAGGGGGGCCATTTCTGGTGATGACATTTTCTGTCTGAGCTGGGGGTGGCCGCAGAGACCAGCGAGAAGCGACTGTTTACTAAAAACACAGGTCCGTGCGAAGCCGTAAGGCGATGTATACGGACTGACGCCTGCCCGGTGCTGGAACGTTAAGGGGACCGGTTAGTCTGGATTCGTTCAGGCGAAGCTGAGAACTTAAGCGCCAGTAAACGGCGGTGGTAACTATAACCATCCTAAGGTAGCGAAATTCCTTGTCGGGTAAGTTCCGACCTGCACGAATGGCGTAACGACTTCTCGACTGTCTCAACCATAGGCCCGGTGAAATTGCATTACGAGTAAAGATGCTCGTTTCGCGCAGCAGGACGGAAAGACCCCGGGACCTTTACTATAGCTTGATATTGGTGTTCGGTTCGGCTTGTGTAGGATAGGTGGGAGACTGTGAAGCGCCAACGCCAGTTGGTGTGGAGTCGTTGTTGAAATACCACTCTGGTCGTGCTGGATGTCTAACCTGGGTCCGTGATCCGGATCAGGGACAGTGTCTGGTGGGTAGTTTAACTGGGGCGGTTGCCTCCTAAAGGGTAACGGAGGCGCCCAAAGGTTCCCTCAGCCTGGTTGGTAATCAGGTGTTGAGTGTAAGTGCACAAGGGAGCTTGACTGTGAGACTGACGGGTCGAGCAGGTACGAAAGTAGGGACTAGTGATCCGGCGGTGGCTTGTGGAAGCGCCGTCGCTCAACGGATAAAAGGTACCCCGGGGATAACAGGCTGATCTTCCCCAAGAGTCCATATCGACGGGATGGTTTGGCACCTCGATGTCGGCTCGTCGCATCCTGGGGCTGGAGTCGGTCCCAAGGGTTGGGCTGTTCGCCCATTAAAGCGGTACGCGAGCTGGGTTTAGAACGTCGTGAGACAGTTCGGTCCCTATCCGCTGCGCGCGTAGGAGTCTTGAGAAGGGCTGTCCCTAGTACGAGAGGACCGGGACGGACGGACCTCTGGTGTGCCAGTTGTTCTGCCAAGGGCATGGCTGGTTGGCTACGTTCGGAAAGGATAACCGCTGAAAGCATCTAAGCGGGAAGCCTGCTTCGAGATGAGGGCTCCCTCCCACTTGATGGGGTAAGGCTCCCAGTAGATGACTGGGTTGATAGGCCAGATATGGAAGCATCGTAAGGTGTGGAGTTGACTGGTACTAATAGGCCGAGGGCTTGTCCTCAGTTGCTCGCGTCCACTGTGTTGGTTCTGAAGCCACGAACAGACCAACGGTTGTTCTAAGTTTCATAGTGTTTCGGTGGTTTTAGCGTTAGGGAAACGCCCGGTTACATTTCGAACCCGGAAGCTAAGCCTTTCAGCGCCGATGGTACTGCAGGGGGGACCCTGTGGGAGAGTAGGACGCCGCCGAACTTCTTTTATGGCTCCGGCCTCTGAATCGTAAGATTCGGGGGTCGGAGCCTTTTTTGCGTTGTTGTTGTGGTGGTTGGTGGTTGGTGGTTGTGGTGTTGGAGCCTCGTTCCTGGGTTTGGCTTGGGGTGGGGCTTTTTTGCGTTGTGGGGCGGGTGTTGGTTTGTGGTGGGGCCGGGTTTCAGCAGTGTGTGCGGGTGAGACAGGCATGTTGTTGGGGGCCGTGGTGGGCCGCACGTATCCGTGTGGATAGAAAGGCAACGCAGTTGATCGTGGGGTGGGGTGCGCAAGGCCGAGGGTGCAAGGGCGCAGTGGAGGGGACCGGTGGAAGGGAGGGGCCGTCTGGCCTGCTTGTGGTGTGGAGGGGGCAACGGATGGGGGCGGGGCCATGCCGTGCTGTGTGGGGTGGTGGTTAGAGGCGGCCGGCGGACTTGAGGGAGAGGTAGGCGTCGGCGAGGTCGGGGGCCAGGTGGGCCGGAGTGGAATCGAGGACCGTGATGCCGTGGCGGCGGAGGCGGTCGGCGGTGCGGCGGCGGGCGGCGCGGGTCTGTTCCGCGGCGGCGGCCGCGTAGACGGCCTGCGGGGTGCGGCGGCCGGCGGCCATCTCTTCGATACGGGGATCGGCGACGGCGGCGACGATGAGTTCGTTGCGTTGGGTGAGGGTGGGGAGGACCGGGAGGAGGGCCTCTTCCGTGGGGGCCGGGTCGAGGCCGGTGAAGAGGACGATCAGGGAGCGACGGGTGGCGTGGCGGTGGATGGTTGCGGCCAGGCCGCGGGCGTCCGCTTCGATGAGTTCCGGTTCCAGGGGCGCGAGGGCGTCGGTGAGGGCCGGCAGGAGGTCGCGGGCGGTGCGACCCTGTACGGAGGCGCGTACCCGGCGGTCGTAGGCGAGGAGGTCGACGCGGTCGCCGGCGCGGGCGGCGAGGGCGGCGAGGAGCAGGGCGGCGTCCATGGAGGCGTCGAGGCGGGGGATGTCGCCGACGCGGCCAGCGGAGGTGCGGCCGGTTTCCAGGACGAGGAGGATGCGCCGATCGCGTTCGGGGCGCCAGGTGCGGACCGCGACGGTCTGCCGGCGGGCGGTGGCGCGCCAGTCGATGGAGCGGGTGTCATCGCCGGGGGTGTAGTCGCGGAGGCTGTCGAATTCGGTGCCCTCACCGCGCGTCAGGATGCTGGTGCGGCCGTCGAGTTCGCGGAGCCGGGCCAGTTTGGCGGGGAGGTGCTTGCGGCTGGTGAACGGAGGCAGGACTCGCAGGGTCCAGGGGACGTGGTGGCTTCCTTGGCGGGCGGCCAGGCCGAGCGGGCCGTAGGAGCGGACCGTGACGCGGACGGCGTGGTGATCGCCGCGGCGGGTGGGGCGGAGCGTGGTGGTCAGGCGGCGTCGTTCGCCGGCGGGGACGCGGAGGGCGTGGCGGGACGCGGGGATGTCGTCGCCGGGGCGGAAGGAGCTCGGGGGCCAGGCGTCGCGGAGCTCGGCACGTAGGGGGCGGCGGCCTGGGTTGGTGAGGGTGAGGCGGATGTGGGCTTCGCCCGTTAGTCGAACGCTTGTATCACCGGTTCGGGTGAAATGGAGCTTTCGCACTGGCGCGGCGAGGGCCAGATCGCACACGATTGCTATCAGCAAGGCGAGTTGGACGGTGAGGATCCCGAGCCAGCCGGGGAGCGCGAAGCCCACGACGAGGGCTCCGAGTGCGGAGAGGAGAGCGGTACGTCCGGTGAGGGCCACGGGCTTGCCTCAGCGGGGGACAGGGAGATGAGCGAGCACGGCGCTGATCACGGAGTCAGCGGTGACTCCTTCCATCTCGGCCTCGGGCCGGAGTTGGATGCGGTGCCGGAGGGTGGGGAGAGCCAGGGCTTTGACGTCGTCGGGCGTGACGTAGTCGCGGCCGGTGAGCCAGGCCCAGGCACGTGAAGTGGAGAGCAGGGCGGTGGCTCCTCGGGGGGAGACGCCGAGAGACAGCGAGGGGGATTCGCGCGTGGCACGGCAGATATCGACGATGTAGCCGGTGACTTCGGGGGAGACGGCCGTCTTGGCGACGGCGTCGCGAGCTGCTTCGAGGTCGGCGGCGGAGGCGACGGGGCGGAGTCCCGCGGCGTTCAGATCGCGAGGGCTGAAGCCGGCTGCGTGCCGGGTGAGGATGTCTATCTCGTCCTGACGGGCGGGCAGCGACATCGTGAGCTTCAGCAGGAAGCGGTCGAGCTGGGCCTCGGGCAGGGGGTAAGTGCCCTCGTACTCCGTGGGGTTCTGGGTTGCGGCGACGAGGAACGGCTCGGGAAGTGGGCGAGGCGTGCCGTCGACGGTCACCTGGCGCTCTTCCATCGCTTCGAGCAGGGACGCCTGGGTCTTGGGGGGCGTGCGGTTGATCTCGTCGGCGAGCAGGAGGTTGGTGAAGACTGGGCCGGGCTGGAAGGAGAACTCGGCGTTGCGGGTGTCGTAGACCAGCGAACCGGTGACGTCACTGGGCATCAGATCGGGGGTGAACTGTACGCGCTTGGTGTCGAGTTCGAGGGCTGTCGACAGGGCGCGGACGAGCAGGGTCTTGGCGACGCCGGGGACGCCTTCGAGGAGTACGTGACCGCGGCAGAGCAGGGCGACGACCAGGCCGGTGACGGCGGGGTCCTGGCCTACGACGGCCTTGGCTATCTCGGTGCGCAGTTCCTCAAGGGAGGCTCGGGCGCTGTCAGCGGTCGGGGTGCTCACGAGGTGCGTGCCTCTCTTGGGAAACGATCGAGCTTTCGAGTGTGTCGAGTTGGTCGGCCAGGTGCACCAGGGCCTTGTCGTCCGCCGGGGCGGGGCCGAACAGCAGGGACTGGAGGTCGGTCGTGGCCAGGGGGGCGGTGCCCAACTGGGTGCGGACGGCCGGGAGGAGGACGTCGGGGGTGTGGGCGTGCGCGGCGGGCACGCCGATCAAGGGGGCGAGCCGGTCGCGGGTCGCCGAGCGCAGGACGGCCGAGGCCCGGTCGCGGGCGTGGGCCTGTTCGTAGAGGCGGGCGTGGCCCTCGGTGGTTTCGGTGGCCGGGACGGTGACCGGGAGTCGTTCGGGCACCAACGGGCCGAGCCGGCGGGCGCGCCACAGGGCCGCGCAGAGGGCGGCGAGGGCGAGTTGGAGGAGGGCCCAGCGCCAGCCGGCGGGGATGAGGCCGAGCAGACCGGGCTTGTCGTCCGGGACGGTGGAGGACGGGTCGCTGACGGAGGGGAGGTACCAGACCACATGTTTGTGCGTACCGAGGAGTTGAAGGGCCAGCGAGGCGTTGCCGCGCTCGGCGAGGTGCTGGTTGTAGAGGAAGTCGGGGGAGCCGAGGAGGACCGTGTCACGGTCGGCGTCGAGTGCGGGGAGGCGCAACAGGGCGGAGTAACCGCTCGCGTCGTAGCAGCGGTCGACCGAGGGGGCGGAGGTGGTGTAGCGGAGACCGCCGAGGAGCACGTCGCCCGCGCTGCGGGCCGCGGGCAGCGAACAGCCGGGCTGGCGCGCCGCGTTGCCGATCTGCGGTTCGACTTGGACGGTCGGCGCGAGGACCTGGAGGGAGGTGGCGCCGGGGGCGAGCAGGACGGTGCGGCCGGGAGCGCGGTCGGCCGCTGCGGAGAGGCTGGTCAGCTGGCCCTCGGTCAGGACGTCGGGGGCGGTGATGAGCAGGGTGCTGTCCGGGCCGGCCGCGGCGGCGGCCTCCTCGGAGGTGGTCACGACCTGGGTGGTGACGCCGTGGGCGGACAGGAGTTGGGCGAGGGCCCGGCTGCCGGTCTGGTCCGCGGAGCGGGGGTCGAGCCGGCCGTGTTGTTCGCCGGACCGCAGAGTGGCGAGGACGATGCCGCCGATGACGAGCAGCAGCAGGCCCAGCAGGACGCCCCGGGAGCGGGTCCACAGGCGGTGCGCGGTGTGGCTGGGAGTCGTGGTGGCCGTGGTCATCCGCGGCTCCTGGTTGAGGCAGCGGCCAGGTGGGGCTTGGCGCGCTGGAGCTCGGTGTCGAGGTCGGCCAGGAGGGCGTGCGCCCGTTCCGTTCCGGGGCGCCCGCCGTATGCAACGTCGTCGAAGGTGCGGGCCGCCGTGCGCAGTTGTCCGGCGTACGCGGGTAGGACGAGGCCGGCCTCGGCGGCCGCCTCGTCGGCGGTGCGGCCCGGGCCGGGGGTGAGCAGGGCGCGCTCTTCCAGGGCGAGGACGAGGGCGCGCATCCGTTCCTGGACGGCCTCGTTCCAGTGGCCCTCGGCCGCGTGCCGGTCGGCGGTCGCGCGGTGTTGGGCGGCGGTCCGGGGCGTATCGGGGAAGAGGGCGCCGAGCGTGGTCGGGGTGCGGCGCACCGCGCCGAGCCGCAGCCGGAGGGCGACGATCAGCAGCACGACGAACGCGGCGAGTGCGATGAGCCCGACCCAGCCGCCAGGAGTGGCGCCGGCGGCGGAGTGGAAGAGCTCGCCGACATGGTCCCAGAGCCAATTCAGGGCGCGCTGGAGCAGGTTGGGGTCGTGCTGGTGGTACCGGGGATCGGACAGCTCGCGTTCCGCCGCCTCACGGGCGGGGACGCGAGAGATCCGTACCGGTGTGTCCTCGTCGGAGAGCGCGGTGAGGCGCACGAGCGCGGCGATCTTCCCCCCTGTGGTCACCGCATCAGCTTCCCGGCGCGGCGTCGGTCGGGCGTGGGCCAGGAATGTCGGTGGACGGCTCCGCGGGTGCCGACGGAGTGTCGGGCGTCTCGTCGGCGGCGGGTGCGGTCGGGTTCGGTGCCGCGTTCTCGCCCTCGGAGGGGTGGGTCTTCGTCAGTTGAACGTTCGCCGGCTGAGCGGCCGTTGGCTGACGCTCCGTCGGGTGTGTTGGGGCTGTCGCCACCTGGTCGGACGGGGCGTCAACCGTCCGTTCCGTGACGGCGGTTGCGCCCGGCGCGGCGTCGGGGGCGGTCCGGGGGGCCGGGGCGGTGCCGGTGGCCTGCGGCGCGGCGGGAGCCTCGGCGCCGTAGCCGGGGAGGCCGGCGGCACGGGCGAGTTCGAGGTCGAGCGCCTCGCGGCGGATGCGCTGGTCGACGTAGAGGAGGGCGGTGACGCCGGCGCTGATCGGGAGCGCGACCGTCGAGCTGATGACCGCGCCGATGCCCATCGTGATCAGGAACGACCAGCCGGTGGAGCCGCTGGCGCCGTTGGCCCAGTCCATCAGGCTCTCACCGTCTATCAGGAAGGCGATGAGGGTGGCCGGGATCTGGACGATGAACTCGACCATGACGATCAGCAGGTAGGCCAGGAGCTGGATGCCCAGCACCCGCCACCAGGCGCCCCGGACCAGCTTGGCGGAGCGGTGCAGGGAGGCGAAGACGCCCTGCTTCTCCAGCATCAGAGCCGGGGAGGCCAGGCTGTAGCGGACCCACAACCAGATGCTCACGCAGGCGGCGGCGAACAGGCCGAGCAGGGAGAGCAGCAGGCCGACGGAGAGCGGGCCGGAGGCGGAGACGAGGAGACCCGGGGCGAGACCGGCCGCGAACACGGCGGTGACGACCAGCGAGAGCAGGAGGACCAGGCCGAGCAGTCGCGGGAGTTGGGGACGGGCGTCGCGCCACGCCTCCTTGGTGGTCACCGAGCGGCCCAGCACCGACCGGCTGACGATCATGGTCAGCATGCCGGTGGCGACGATCGTCGCGAGCAGTCCGATGACCGAGCTGATGGCGGAGCCGGCGAGGGAGTCGCTCATGTCGCTCATGAGCTGGCGCAGCGGCGGTCCGGAGCCCTCGTCGAGGGCGGCGCGGGGATTGGGGCCGGGGAACCACAGGCCGGAGACGAGCGTGACGGCTGTCTGCGAGATCACCGCGACGATCAGCGAGATTCCCAGCACGGTGCGCCAGTGGGCGCGCATGGTGGCCACCGCGCCGTCGAGGATCTCGCCGACGCCCAGCGGGCGCAGCGGGATGACGCCCGGCTTGGCGGCGGGTGGCGTTGCCGCCCAGCCTCCGCCCCAGCCGGGGGCGCCGCCGGGGCCCGGCGGGGTGGTCCAGCCGCCCCGGGGCTGGCCGGACGAGGCGCGGGTGCGGTCACCGGTGCCACGGCCGCTCTGGCCGGGGATACCGGCCGGGGCCGTCCACTGCCCAGGGGGCGGCTGGTTGCTGGACCAGCTCGGTGGGGCCGCCTGCTCGGGCGCGCCGGGGCGGTCTTCCGGAGCGGCCGGCTGGGTGGGCTGCTCCGAGGCACCGCGGTCCGGCTGGTCGGAGGGGGAGGATCCGGGCGAGGCCCAGCCCGGAGAGTTGTTCATCGTCGCTCCTTCTTGCTGCCCGTCCGCCGGGGCGGCGGCCGGGGTCCGGGGTCCGCGGTGTCAGTCATCGTGTCATGGCCGATGGCGCTCTGTACCCGTGCCCTTCGAGGAAGACGACCTTCTGTTGGGCGGGTGGTCGGCGGCAGACTGAGGCCATGGCTGATCAGCACGAAGCACCGGAGGCGGGCGGTGGGTCGCTCGCGATCCCGTCGTTGCGCTGGGCGGAACCACCCGAGGGCCCGGCCGTGGTCCTTCTCGACCAAACGCGGCTGCCAGCAGAGGAGGCCGAACTGGTCTGCGCGGACGTCCCGACGCTGGTGCGGGCGATCCGGACGTTGGCCGTGCGCGGGGCGCCGCTGTTGGGCATCGCGGGCGCGTACGGCGTTGCGCTGGCCGCGGCGCGGGGGCTCGACGTCGAGGAGGCCGCGGAGGCACTGGCGCACGCCCGACCGACCGCGGTCAACCTCGGTTACGGCGTCCGGCGCGCGGCCGCGGCGTACCGGCGGTCGGTGGCCGGCGGCGCCGGTCCGGAGGATGCGGCAGGGGCGGCGCTGGCCGAGGCGCGGGCCGTCCACGGGGAGGACCGGGCGGCCAGCGCGCGCATGGCGGAGCACGGTCTGGCGCTGCTGGGCGAGCTGCTGCCCGGTGGCGGACATCGGATTCTCACGCACTGCAACACGGGTGCCCTGGTCTCCGGAGGAGAGGGGACCGCCCTGGCGGTGGCGCTGGCGGCGCACCGGGCGGGCGCGCTGCGGCGGTTGTGGGTGGATGAGACCCGGCCGCTGCTGCAAGGGGCACGGCTGACCGCCTACGAGGCGGCGCGCGCCGGGATGGCGTACACGGTGCTGGCGGACGGCGCTGCGGGTTCGCTGTTCGCCGCCGGTGAGGTGGACGCCGTGCTCATCGGCGCCGACCGGATCGCGGCGGACGGCGCGGTGGCCAACAAGGTCGGGAGCTATCCCCTGGCCGTGCTCGCCCGCCACCACGGCGTCCCGTTCGTGGTGGTGGCACCGACCAGCACGGTGGATCTGGAGACGAAGGAGGGGAGCGCCATAGAGGTGGAGCAGCGGCCGGGCGGCGAGGTGACGGAGTTCTCCCTGCCGCACCTGCGAGGTGCCGGAGGGGAGGCCGGCGGCGGGGTGCCGGTGGCGCCGTTGGGCGCGCCGGCCTACAACCCGGCCTTCGACGTCACGCCCGCGGAGCTGGTGACGGCGATCGTCACGGAGGCCGGGGTGGTGTCGCCGGTGACCGGCGAGCGTCTGGCGGACGTGTGTTCCGCCTCACGATGGAGAACGTCACGATCAGGTAATGGGATGATGGCCGAATGAAGGGACGCGTCCTGGTCGTCGACGACGACACCGCACTGGCAGAGATGCTCGGCATCGTGCTGCGTGGTGAGGGCTTTGAACCGTCGTTCGTGTCGGACGGCGACAAGGCGCTCGCTGCGTTCCGCGAGACCAAGCCCGATCTTGTACTGCTCGACTTGATGTTGCCCGGACGGGACGGCATCGAGGTGTGCCGGCTGATCCGGGCCGAGTCGGGCGTACCGATCGTCATGCTGACCGCCAAGAGCGACACGGTGGATGTGGTGGTCGGCCTCGAATCGGGTGCGGACGACTATGTCGTCAAACCGTTCAAGCCCAAGGAGCTGGTGGCCCGGATCCGGGCGCGGCTGCGGCGCTCGGAGGAGCCGGCGCCCGAGCAACTGGCCATCGGGGACCTCGTCATCGACGTGGCGGGGCACTCCGTGAAGCGGGACGGGCAGTCGATCGCGCTGACCCCGTTGGAGTTCGATCTGCTGGTGGCGCTGGCGCGCAAGCCGTGGCAGGTGTTCACCCGCGAGGTGCTGCTGGAGCAGGTCTGGGGCTATCGGCACGCCGCGGACACCCGGCTCGTCAACGTCCATGTGCAGCGGCTGCGTTCGAAGGTCGAGCGGGACCCGGAGCGACCGGAGATCGTGGTGACCGTGCGCGGCGTCGGCTACAAGGCCGGGCCTAGCTGAGATGGCCCGGGACGGTTCGGCCCCCGAGGGACAGCGGGGTCGCACCGTCGCTCCTGCGGGTGATATGTCCTTTTCGGATCGGTTGGCGGCACGGCTGCTGCGCGGCGGGCAACTGCTGCCCGACGGCGCGGTGAGCGGGCCGGTCCACCCCCTGCTGCGGCTCTTCAGCCGCTGGGTGCGCCGCCCGCTGCTGCCCGCACTGCGACTGTGGCGGCGCAACATCCAACTCCGGGTGGTCGCCACCACGTTGCTGATGTCGCTGGCCGTGGTGCTGTTGCTCGGCGTCGTGGTCGTCGGCCAGGTCCGCAACGGCCTGCTGACCGCCAAGGCACAGGCCGCCCAGAGCCAGGCCGTCGGCGGCTTTGAGGTCGCCCGGAAGCTGGCCGACGGCGGCGACGACAACCACACCGACGACAGCAACCGCACCGCCAGCCGCGGCTCCCAGGATTCCGCGACCTGGTTGACCAGCCTCGTCGAGCAGCTCGCCAGCGGCGGCCAGGGCGTGTTCTCGGTCGTCGCGCTCAGCTCCGACTCCGACGAGCCGTTCGGCGACGCCACGCCCGGCACCCGAGGACCGCGCGCCTCCGGGGACGTCGATCCCGAGCGCAGCGTCCCGCCGGACCTGCGGCGGAAGTTGGACAGCAAGTCCGGGACGTTCCGCCAGTACACCCAGATCCGGCGCATCGGATCCAACGACGGCATGCCGGCGTTGATCATCGGCAAGCGGCTCAACGACATCAACGGCAACCAGTACCAGCTCTACTACCTCTTCCCGTTCAACCAGGAAGAGGAGTCGCTGAAGCTGGTCACCGGCACGCTGGCGACCGCCGGGGTGTTCGTGGTGATCCTGCTCGGCGCCATCGCCTGGCTGGTGGTCCGTCAGGTCGTCACGCCGGTGCGGATGGCCGCGGGGATCTCCGAGCGGCTGGCCGCCGGCCTCCTCCAGGAGCGGATGAAGGTCACCGGCGAGGACGACATCGCCCGGCTCGGCGAGTCCTTCAACAAGATGGCGCAGAACCTCCAACTCAAGATCCAGCAGTTGGAGGAACTGTCCCGGATGCAGCGGCGGTTCGTCTCCGACGTCTCGCACGAGCTGCGCACCCCGCTCACCACCGTGCGGATGGCCGCCGATGTCATCCACGAGGTGCGGGACGAGTTCGACCCGGCCACCGCGCGCTCCGCGGAGCTGCTGCGCGGCCAGCTCGACCGCTTCGAGTCGCTGCTCGCCGAACTGCTGGAGATCAGCCGGTTCGACGCCGGCGCGGCGGCCCTGGAGGCCGAGCCGGTCGACCTGCGCGATGTGGTCCACCGCGTCATCGAGGGCGCCGAACCGCTCGCCGAGCGCACGGGCACCCGCATCGTCGTGCGCGGTGCCGAGCACCCCGTCATGGCCGAGGCCGATCCGCGCCGGGTGGAGCGGATCCTGCGCAACCTCGTCGTCAACGCCGTCGAGCACGGCGAGGGCCGCGACGTCGTGGTCCGGCTGGCGTCCGCGGGCGGTCGCAGCGACGGCGCGGTGGCCGTCGCGGTCCGGGACTACGGCGTCGGCCTCAAGCCCGGCGAGGCGACCAGGGTCTTCAACCGCTTCTGGCGCGCGGACCCGGCCCGGGCCCGGACGACCGGCGGCACCGGGCTCGGCCTCTCCATCGCCATCGAGGACGCCCGGCTGCACGGCGGTTGGCTCCAGGCGTGGGGCGAGCCGGGCGGCGGCTCCCAGTTCCGACTGACGCTGCCCCGTACGGCCGGCGAGGCGCTGCGTGGCTCCCCGATACCCCTGGAGCCGGAGGACTCCCGGCGCCACCGCGGCCTGGACGAGAACGGGCGGCCCCGCGCGGGCCGCAAGCCCGCCACCGTCCCGGCCCAGCCGCGCCCCGGCACGCCGCACGCCCCGGCCCGGCCGGCATCGACCCCGGCCGCGCTGCCCCCCGGCGGCTCCCGCGCGCTGCCCCCGCAAGGAACCGCGCCGACGACCGAGGACGCGCGCGCCGACGACACGGCACCCGACGACACGACACCCAACACTGCACCGGGCGCGGACGCACCGGGCGCGGACGTGCCGGACAACGGTGCGGGGCGGCGCGGCGGTCCGGCCGCGGACCGCACCGAGCAGGAAACCGTAGGCGATGTGGAGCGGGAAGGCGGGCGGCGTGGGCGCTGAGCACGAAGGGACGCGCACCGCGAGGCTCCGGGGGTGGATACCGCGGCGCGCCGGCACCGCGCACCCGGGACGCCTGGGGCGGATGGGCCGGAAGGCCGTTCTGCTGGGCTGCGCCGGGGCGTTGCTGGCCGGCTGTGCCTCGATGCCGGACGGCGGCGACGTCACGGCCGTCGACCCGTCCCCGCGCGCCGACGGCGACTCCCAGGTGCGGGTCTACGGCGTGCCGCCGGCGGAGGGCGCCCAACCCACCAACATCGTGCGCAGCTTCCTGGACGCGACCACCAGCGACGAGGCGGACTTCCGCACGGCCAGGATGTATCTGGCCTCGTCGGCGAAGCGGACCTGGCGGCCGTTCCTGATGACCAACGTGCTCCAGGAGCGGCCCAAGTCCGAGCCGGAGGCCCAGCCCGGCCGTGAGGGCGGCGACGGCTACACCGTCACGCTCGCCGGCAGTCAGGTCGCGACGGTGGACGGCAACCATGCCTACACCCCGGAGGAGAAGCCGTACCGCGCGACCATCCACCTCATCAAGGAGGGGGACCAGTGGCGCATCGACCGGCTGCCCGACGGGCTGGTGTTGGGGCAGTCCGACTTCCAGCGCATCTACCGCTCCGTCAACAAGTACTACTTCGCCTCCTACAAGTCCGAGTCGGACGACCCCAAGGCGAGCAAGAACGTCCTCGTCGCCGACCCGGTCTACCTGCGACAGCGGATAAAACCGATCACGTCCAGCGTGGATGCGCTGCTCACCGGGCCCACCGACTGGCTGGACCGGGTGACGAGTTCGGCGTTCCCGCCCGGCACCCGGCTCGCCGCCCGCGACCTGTCCCTGGATGACAGCAACAGCCTCCAGGTCAAGCTCAGCAAGCAGGCGGTGAACACCGACACCGCCCAGTGCAAGCGGATGGCGGCGCAACTCTTCTTCACCGTCCAGGACATGACGCGCGCCTCGAAGATCAGCGAGGTGGAGCTCCAGGACCCGAGCGGCAACTCGCTGTGCGCGCTGACCCAGGATCAGGCCAACCAGGACTTCGCGGCGCCGGGGCACAACGGGCCCGCCGGCCGGGAGTACTTCATCGACGCCGAGCACCGCGTCGTCGCGATGTCGGATGCGACCACCGAACCGACGCCGGTGCAGGGGCCGTTCGGCACCGGCCAGACCCCGCTGCGCTCGATCGCCATCTCCCGCGGGGAGACGACCGCGGCCGGGGTGTCCGGCGACGGCCGGTATCTGTACGTGGCCGGGCTGGAGGCCGGCGCCGCACGCGGCGCGCCACTGATGACCAGTACGAGCACCAATACCAGCACGGGCAAGGGCGCCGACGAGGGCCTGACCGCGCCGAGTTGGGACGGGCTGGGCGACCTGTGGATCGCCGACCGGGACGCGCACGGGTCGCGGTTGCTGCGGATGCGCGAGGGCAAGGGCGACCCCGAGGAGGTCTCGGTGCCCGGCCTCGGCAAACGCCGGATCAAGGCGATCAAGGTGGCCGCGGACGGCATCCGGATCGCGATCCTGGTCGAGGACAAGGGCCGTACGACGCTCCAACTCGGCCGGGTCGAGCGGGACGGCACCTCGGCGCACCCCGTGCTGTCGGTGCAGGAACTGCGGCCGATCGCGCCCCAGTTGGAGGACGTGGTGGCGGCCTCCTGGGCGGGCGGCAGCCGACTGGTGGTCGTGGGCCGGGAGGCCGGCGGGGTGCAGCAGATGCAGTTCATGGAGACCGACGGTTCGGCGTCGGACGCGCAGACGCTGCCCGGTGTCAACGGCGTGAAGGCGGTGGCCGCTTCGGAGGACGAGACCCGCCCGCTGATCGCGGACGCCACGGAGGGCATCGTGCGACTCCCTCCGGACGCGAACTGGAAGACGGTGGCGAAGGACGGGACGGCGCCGGTCTATCCGGGGTGAGGGCTCCGCTTGCCGGCGTGCTGCTGATTGCAGTCGGGGGCTTGGCGGTCGTTGTGGCCTTCCGGCTTTCTGACCTTCTGGCCTTCTGGGCTTGTTCGTGGGGTGCGTTGGGCGCCGGCGTCTGAGGCGGGTGCTTCTGGCGTGGGGTGCTCGGTGGCGGGTGGTTGGCTTCTTGTGGGTGACTGGCAGGTGCGTGGCTCTCGGGGTGGGTGGATGAGCGGCGCCTCCCTCCCGCGTACCGGGTCCGTTGCCGGCGGCGTGTAGCCGTGCCCGTGCCCCGGCGTGGGCGCATGGCCGTGCCTGCTGTTGAGCGGCGGCGGATGGGCGGTGGGTCAGCGCTGGTCACTGTCCCGTCCGCTGCCTTCGCCCCGTGCGCGGAGTTATCCACAGGGGTGGTGGCCCGGCGCGCACGACGCGAAAGTGGAGTCATGCGGGGGGTGTGGCGAGAACTGGCGGGGCTGGTGCTGCCGGTCGACTGTGCGGGGTGTGGTCAGCCGCGTACGGAGCTGTGTGCGGAGTGCCGGCGGGCGCTGTGGCGCGGTGGTCGCGGTGCCGGGCGGGTACGGCCGTGGCCGGTGCCCGCGGGGCTGCCGCGGGTGTGGGCCGGTGCGCCGTACGCCGACGAGGTACGGGCTGTGCTGCTGGCCCACAAGGAGCGCGGCGCGCTGCGGCTGGCCGCGCCGCTCGGAGCAGTGCTGGCGGGGGCGGTGCGGGGGGTGGGGGGGGCGGGGGCACCCCCCTCCTGCTGGTGCCGGTGCCCTCCGCCCGCAAGGCCGTCGCCGGTCGTGGTCACGACCCCGTGCGCAGGATCGCGTGGGTGGCCGCCGCCGAGCTGCGGCGGGCGGGGCGCGGGGTGCGGGTGTTGGCGGTGTTGCGGCAGCGTCGTGCGGTGGCCGATCAGGCGGGGCTGGCCGCCCGACAGCGGCTGTTGAACGTCGCGGGTGCACTGGAGGTGCCGGGCGCGGCCGGCAGGCTGCTGACGGGGGCGCGGGTGGTGCTGGTGGACGATCTGGTGACGACGGGGGCCACGCTCGCCGAGGCGGCGCGGGCGCTGAGGGCGGCCGGGGGCCGGGTGGTGGGTGCGGCGGTGGTGGCTGCACCCCGTAGTTCTTTCCTTTTCAACGGAAGCTGAGGTGTTCCAACGGGAAGCTGAGGAGTGTTACGAGAGCCGGGGCGATTGCGCCCCTCGAATCGGGGGGGCCGGGGCTGCCGGCCGCACCCGCACGCAACGCCTGGTGCCGGACGCAGGACCGGGTGCGGGACCGGACACCGGATCGAACTCCGGACACCCCGCAAGACCGGACCCCGCGGGTTTCTCTCCTCGGATCTCCCCTCGATGCCGGGTAACGCGAGCGGCAAAGGGAACTGGGCCGGGAACGGCGTCGTTGCTGGTAGTGAGGGGCGATTTTCACTCAAACGGAGCTGGTCGTGGCGAGGGGGTGCCGACACCCGTCCAGTAGAGCTATGTTCGGTTGTGAGGACTTGGCAGACGCTTTGCCTCGGATGTCGTATTGCATGCGTTTCGGGGTTTTTCGCCGATCCTGAAAAGTGGGAGTGGAGAGCTCGTCCTTGGGGGAGGAGGAGGTGAAAGTCGCCAGTCCGAGGCTCCGGCACTCACCGGGGCCTGGTGCAAGAAGGAGCTGCTCCGCTTGCTGAGCGGGGCGATCCGGGAACGGAGTTCTGCGTGGACATCGTCGTCAAGGGCCGCAAGACCGAGGTGCCCGAGCGGTTCCGCAAGCACGTGGCCGAGAAGCTGAAGCTGGACAAGGTCCAGAAGCTCGATGGCAAGGCAATCAGCCTGGACGTCGAGGTGTCCAAGGAGCCCAACCCGCGGCAGGCCGACCGTTCTGACCGAGTGGAGATCACCCTCCGCTCCCGTGGCCCGGTGGTCCGGGCCGAGGCGGCCGCAGCCGACCCGTACGCCGCTCTGGACCTGGCCACGGCCAAGCTGGAGGCGCGCCTGCGGAAACAGAACGACAAGCGTCACTCGCGCCGTGGCAACGGACGCATCCCGGCGAGCGAGGTCGCGGTCACCGTCCCCGACGCGGCGCGGCTGAACGGCCATGGCCTGACGGCCGCGGAGGAAGCCGCGGAGGCGGTGAAGGTGCCGACCACCCGGATGGGATCGCTGGAGATCCAGGGCGAAGGGCCCGTGGTCGTCCGGGAGAAGACCCACTCCGCCGCGCCGATGGCGCTCGACCAGGCGCTCTACGAGATGGAGTTGGTCGGACACGACTTCTATCTCTTCGTCGACGCCGAGACCAAGCAGCCGAGTGTCGTCTACCGGCGGCACGCCTATGACTACGGCGTCATCCACTTGAATTCCGACGCGTTCGGAGAGGAATCGCCCGGCGGTGCAGGGGGCGCACTGGGCGGCTGATCCCCACCCGTTAGGTGCCCCCGGCGCACGCCCGGGGGCACCATCGTGCCTGCGGAAGGCTGGAGTTGAAGCCGTATAGTGTTTGTGCCAGCCGGGGAGTATGTGGGCACGAAACGGCGACATGCCGGGGAGACGGTCGTATGGCATTGATCGGGCTGGCCGCAAAGGGCTGTTGTCAACCAGCCTTATATCCAAGCTCTGGCCTTCGGCCGAGTGGTTGACGGGGAGGAACCATGGGGGAGAGTTTCGGGCCCGCGCGGGGTGATGCGGACGGCGACGTCTGCGGCGTGGGGGTCGACGAGGGGGAGAGCGCGCGAGTGCCGCGCAAGGAGCCGATCCGCGTCCTCGTCGTGGACGACCATGCGCTCTTCCGTCGCGGCCTGGAGATCGTGCTGGCGCAGGAGGAGGACATCCAGGTCGTCGGCGAGGCGGGGGACGGCGCGGAGGCGGTCGACAAGGCCGCCGACCTGCTCCCCGACATCGTGCTGATGGACGTGCGGATGCCTCGGCGCGGCGGGATCGAGGCGTGTACCTCCATCAAGGAGGTGGCGCCCAGCGCGAAGATCATCATGCTGACGATCAGCGACGAGGAGGCCGACCTCTACGACGCGATCAAGGCCGGCGCCACCGGATACCTCCTCAAGGAGATCTCCACCGACGAGGTGGCCACCGCGATCCGGGCGGTCGCGGACGGCCAGTCGCAGATCAGCCCGTCGATGGCGTCCAAGCTGCTGACGGAGTTCAAGTCGATGATCCAGCGCACCGACGAGCGCCGGCTGGTACCGGCGCCCCGGCTCACCGACCGCGAGCTGGAGGTGCTCAAGCTCGTCGCCACGGGCATGAACAACCGTGATATCGCCAAGGAGTTGTTCATCTCCGAGAACACCGTCAAGAATCACGTGCGCAACATCCTGGAGAAGCTGCAACTGCATTCCCGGATGGAAGCCGTGGTCTATGCGATGCGGGAGAAGATCCTCGAAATCCGGTGAGGCCGGGGGCGGTTCGCCCCCGAGCCGGTGCCGGACGGTGTGGGTCAGCCCGTGGCGTCCTGTCGGGCGCCGTGGGATAGGGGGATGTCCTGCCCGTCGGTACGGGCGAGTTCGGTGTGCAGGGCGGCGGCCAGTCGTGGGTCGTCGCAGCGCTCGATGCGGACGGCGTCGCAGTCGACCCAGGTCGCCGCCTCGCGGAGGGCCTGGGCCATGGGGCGTACGGCCTTGGGGCCGTGCAGGGAGAGTTGGCGGGCGACGAGCGTGGTGCCCTCGCGGGCCGGGTCGACGCGGCCCATCAGCTTGCCGCCGGCCAGCAGGGGCATCGCGAAGTAGCCGTGTATCCGCTGGGGCTTGGGGACGTACGCCTCCAGGCGGTGGGTGAAGTCGAAGATCCGCTCGGTGCGCGGGCGGTCCCAGATGAGGGAGTCGAACGGGGAGAGCAGGGTCGTGCGGTGCCGGCCGCGGGGCGGCGCGGCGAGCGCCTCGGGGTCGGCCCAGGCGGGCTTGGCCCAGCCCTCGACCGTGACCGGCACCAGTCCGGTGTCCTCGATGACGGCCGCCACCTGCTCGCCCCTGAGACGGTGGTAGTCGGCCAGGTCCGCGCGGGTGGCCACGCCCATCGCGGCGCCGGCCTGGGCGACCAGGCGCCGTATGCACTCCGTGTCATCGAGGTCGTCGTGCAGCAGCGGCCCGGGGACGGCGCGCTCGGCGAGGTCGTAGACCCGCTTCCAGCCGCGGCGCTCGGTGCAGACCACCTCGCCGGTGTCCAGCAGCCACTCCACCGCGATCTTGGTCTCGGACCAGTCCCACCACTCGCCGCCCTTCCGGCCTCCGCCCAACTGCGAGGTGGTCAGCGGCCCTTCGGCCGTCAGCCGCTCCAGGACGGCGGCGCAGGAGCGGGCGGAGTCCTTCATGACGTGCCAGCGGTGGCCCTTGGCCCGTCGGGCGCGGCGGCGGAAGGCGAAGTGCGGCCACTCCTCGATGGGCAGGATGCAGGCGGCGTGCGACCAGTACTCGAAGCTGTGCGGCCGGGCCGGGGAGCCGTCCGCGGGGCCCGCCGACCAGTAGGCGGCCTCGATGGCGGGGCGGCCGACGGCGCCGAGGCGGGCGTAGGGGACCAGCTCGTGGGAGCGGGCGAGCACCGAGATCGTGTCGAGCTGGACCGCGCCCAGGCTGCGCAGCATCCCGCGGACGCCGGCCCGTCGGTCGGGGGCGCCGAGCAGGCCCTGGGCCCGCAGCGCCAGCCGTCTGGCGTCGTCGGCGGACAGGGTGGTCACAGGGGGTGGCGTGGGCTGTCGCTGCGTCACGGCGGTCATGGGGCACAGCGTAGGTGCGGGCACTGACAACGCCCCGCGATCAGGTCGTTGGGACGGTCGGGCGGAAAGTTTTCCGGCACCTTCTCGCGGGCTCGTGCGTTGACGTGGCGAGGGGTCGGCGGGCTCGGTGGCGGCGGACCTCCCGGCCGGACAGTGTCCTCCTTTACGATGGCCGTTGCGGCGGGGCCTGCCCCCTGGAAACATGCCGCGCCCGCGCACTCGACCGTGCAGGCCCGACCGGCAAGGAGACCAGCCCAAGTGTCCGTCTTGACGAAGATCATGCGTGCAGGCGAAGGAAAGATCCTGCGCAGACTGCACCGCATCGCGGGCCAGGTGAACTCCATCGAGGAGGACTTCGCGGCCCTCTCCGACGCCGAGCTGCGGGCGCTCACCGACGAGTACAAGCAGCGCTTCGCCGACGGTGAGAGCCTCGACGACCTGCTGCCCGAGGCGTTCGCCACGGTCCGCGAGGCCGCCAAGCGCGTGCTCGGTCAGCGGCACTACGACGTCCAGCTCATGGGCGGCGCGGCGCTGCACCTCGGTTATGTCGCGGAGATGAAGACCGGTGAGGGCAAGACCCTGGTCGGTACCCTCCCGGCGTATCTGAACGCGCTGTCCGGCGAGGGCGTCCACCTGATCACGGTCAACGACTACTTGGCCGAGCGCGACTCCGAAATGATGGGCCGGGTCCACAAGTTCCTGGGCCTGAAGGTCGGCTGCATCCTGGCCGACATGACGCCGGCTCAGCGTCGCGAGCAGTACAACTGCGACATCACCTACGGCACCAACAACGAGTTCGGCTTCGACTACCTGCGCGACAACATGGCGTGGTCGAAGGACGAACTGGTCCAGCGCGGCCACAACTTCGCGATCGTCGACGAGGTCGACTCGATCCTCGTGGACGAGGCCCGTACGCCGTTGATCATCTCCGGTCCGGCGGACTCGGCCACCAAGTGGTACGGCGACTTCGCCAAGTTGGTGCAGCGCCTGAAGCGGGGCGAGCCGGCCAACCCGCAGCGCGGGGTCGAGGAGTCCGGCGACTACGACGTCGACGAGAAGAAGCGCACCGTCGGCATCCACGAGTCCGGCGTCGGCAAGGTCGAGGACTGGCTGGGCATCGACAACCTCTACGAGTCGGTGAACACCCCGCTGGTCGGCTACCTCAACAACGCGATCAAGGCCAAGGAGCTGTTCAAGCTCGACAAGGACTACGTCGTCATCGACGGCGAGGTCATGATCGTCGACGAGCACACCGGTCGTATCCTCGCCGGTCGTCGCTACAACGAGGGCATGCACCAGGCCATCGAGGCCAAGGAGGGGGTGGAGATCAAGGACGAGAACCAGACGCTCGCCACGATCACCCTCCAGAACTTCTTCCGCCTCTACAACAAGCTCTCCGGCATGACCGGTACGGCCATGACCGAGGCCGCGGAGTTCCACCAGATCTACAAGCTGGGCGTCGTCCCGATCCCGACGAACCGCCCGATGGTCCGCAAGGACCAGGCGGACCTGATCTACCGCACCGAGCCCGCGAAGTTCGACGCGGTCGTCGAGGACATCGCCGTGAAGCACGGGAAGGGCCAGCCGATCCTGGTCGGCACCACCTCGGTCGAGAAGTCCGAGTACCTCTCGCAGCAGCTCAAGAAGCGCGGCATCGCCCACGAGGTGCTCAACGCCAAGCAGCACGACCGGGAGGCGACGATCGTCGCCCAGGCCGGCCGCAAGGGCGCGGTGACGGTCGCCACCAACATGGCCGGTCGCGGTACGGACATCAAGCTCGGCGGCAACCCCGATGACCTCGCCGAGACCGAGCTGCGCCAGGCGGGGCTGGACCCGGTCGAGCACGTGGAGGAGTGGGCGGCCGCGCTGCCCGCCGCCCTGGAGCGTGCCGAGGCGGCCGTCAAGGCGGAGTTCGAGGAGGTCAAGGAGCTCGGCGGGCTCTACGTCCTGGGCACCGAGCGGCACGAGTCGCGGCGGATCGACAACCAGTTGCGCGGTCGTTCCGGCCGGCAGGGCGACCCGGGCGAGTCGCGGTTCTACCTCTCCCTGGGCGACGACCTGATGCGGCTGTTCAAGGCGCAGATGGTCGAGCGCGTCATGGCGATGGCCAACGTGCCCGATGACGTGCCGATCGAGAACAAGATGGTGACGCGGGCGATCGCCTCCGCCCAATCGCAGGTCGAGCAGCAGAACTTCGAGACCCGCAAGAACGTCCTGAAGTACGACGAGGTCCTCAACCGCCAGCGCGAGGTCATCTACGGCGAGCGGCGCCGCGTCCTGGAGGGCGAGGACCTCCAGGAGCAGGTCAAGCACTTCATGGACGGCACCATCGACGCCTACATCCAGGCGGAGACCGTCGAGGGCTTCGCCGAGGAGTGGGACCTGGACCGCCTGTGGGGCGCGTTCAAGCAGCTCTACCCGGTCAAGGCGAGCATCGAGGAGCTGGAGGAGGAGGTCGGCGACCGCGCGGGCCTGACCTCGGAGTTCATCGCGGACGCCATCAAGGACGACATCCACGAGCAGTACGCGGCCCGTGAGGAGCAGCTCGGCTCGGAGATCATGCGGGAGCTGGAGCGGCGCGTGGTGCTGTCCGTCCTGGACCGCAAGTGGCGCGAGCACCTCTACGAGATGGACTACCTCCAGGAGGGCATCGGCCTGCGGGCGATGGCCCAGAAGGACCCGCTGGTCGAGTACCAGCGCGAGGGCTTCGACATGTTCACCGCGATGATGGAGGGCATCAAGGAGGAGTCCGTCGGCTATCTGTTCAACCTGGAGGTCCAGGTGGAGCAGCAGGTCGAGGAGGTTCCGGTGGAGGAGTCCGGGGACCGGGCCGAGGCGGCGCAGGGCGACGGGGACGCCGTTCCGGCGGCGGCCGGCGCGGGGCGCCCGGAGATCCACGCCAAGGGTCTGGAGGCGCCGCAGCGTCCGGACCGGCTGCACTTCACCGCGCCGAAGGTCGACGGCGACGGCAGTGTCATCGAGGGCGACTTCGTCAGCGACCTGGAGTCCGACGGGCGGGCGCGCTCGGAGTCCGACGGGCTGACCCGCGCCGAGCGGCGCAAGGCGCAGAAGGGCGGCGGGCGGCGCCGCAAGAAGTAGCCGACCACCGAGCACCGCGCGAAGGGCGCCTGGCCATCCGGCCGGGCGCCCTTCGCGCCGTCCCGGGGCGGGCGCCGTGGGGCGTGCCCGTCAGGGGAGGGGCCCGAGGTCGAGGGCGGCGCAGCGCCAGCGGGTGTCGGCGCCCCGTTCGAGGCGGAACGCCAGGGCGCGCAGTCGGGCGCCGGTGGTGATCCGGGCGAACGCCTCGATGATGCCTTCGCGGGGGCGACACAGGCCGCAGGCGTGCAGGGCCGGGACGGGGGCGCGCAGGCCCGGGGCGACGTAGGGGCGCAGTGGGGACAGCGGGGCGAGTTCGGCGAGCCGGTCGTAGGCGTCGGGGAGGGTGTGGCCGAGGAGGGCGTGGACGGGGCGCTGGTCGCTGAGGGTGAGCAGGAGTTGGTGGGCGAACCAGAAGTGCGGCCGGTTCTCGTGGGCGCGGCGTTGGGCGCCGGGGGTGGGGAGCGTGGGGGCGGTGGTATCGGGGCGGCGCTGTGTGGTGTTGCGGGCGAGGTAGGGGGTGCGGGTGGGGCCGCGGTTGCCGGCTGAGCCGGGGCCGCGGCCCGCGGGGCCGTTGGGGCGGCGGGTGCCGCGGCGGGCCGGAGGGGCGGTGCGCCGCGGCGCGGCGGGCGGCGGCACGGGGTGGGCGGCGGCCGGGGCGTCGGGGGTGCGGTCGGTGGGGGAGCGGCGGGGCCGGGGGACGGTCGGAGCGGGCGCCTCAGGGGTGCGCGCGGTCGGTGCCGTGGCGCCGGTCGGTGCGGTGTTCTGGCTGGTCGGATCGGTCATCGCGGTGCCCCCTCAGGCCGGGCCCGGCGCGTTTACCGGGCGGTAGCTTGTGGTGAGCGATCCTGTCGGCGGGGCGCCGGCATCAGCAAGGCGTCCGGCCGGCCGGGCGGCGGCGGTCGATTTTCACCCGTCCGTGGCACGGGCCCGGGATCACGGGGCGGGTCCGGGACGGCACCGGGGTCGCGGCCCGGCGGCCCGGGGGGAACGCGGGCGGCACGAAGGGGGACGCACCGCCGTATGCTGGCGGGGCATTGTTCTGGATCTAGCGAGAGCGGCTGTTATGCGTGTCTACGTTCCCCTGACGCTTTCCGGGCTCGCTGAGGCGCACAAGAGCGGCGAGCTCGCGGCCGGCCCGCTGCTCGCGTACGCCGTCACGCCCGCGCTGCGGGAGTGGTACGTGTCGGACGACATCGAGGAGCTGGAGTACGCGGCGCTGAACCGCGCGGCGCAGGCGTCGCTGCGGCTGCTGGCCGGCCACCCGGACACGGCGCGGCGGCGCGTCGTGGTGGCGGTGGACGTGCCGGAGCGGAGCGCGGCGGTGGACCCGGACCGCGGGCTGGACCAGTCCGCGCTGGGCGAGGTGCGGGTCGCCGGGCCGGTGCCGCTGGCGAAGGCCGCGGCGGTGCACGTGGACTCCGCGGACGCCGAGGAGGACGTGGCGGCGGCCGCGGCGATGCTCGGCGCGGCCGATCTCGGCGACGACGACGCGCAGTTCACGGTGGACGGCGCCGAGGACCACGACCTGATGTGGTTCGGGGTGCAGGAGATCCCGCAGTTGCTGGGGTGACACCCGCTCCGGCGGGCTCGACCGCGACCCGGCGCCGTTGTCAGTGGCGGCGGGTACGGTTTTTCCCATGGCATTCGCACGGGGGGAAGGACCGGACGGCATGAGGAAGCCCGCCGCACACATCGTGTGGGACTGGAACGGCACCCTGTTCCACGACATCGACGCCGTGATCGCGGCGACCAACTCCGCCTTCGCGGAGATCGGCCTGGAGCCGATCACGCTGGAGCGCTACCGCGAGCTGTACTGCGTGCCGGTGCCGCGGTTCTACGAGAGATTGATGGGCCGGCTGCCGACCGAGGCCGAGTGGCTGGTCATGGACGCGGCCTTCCAACGGCACTACACCGAGCACCGCGCGGGGTGCGGGCTGGCCGACGGCGCGGCGGCGCTGCTGGAGTCGTGGCAGGCGGCCGGGCGGAGCCAGTCGATCCTCAGCCTGTTCGGCCATGACGAGTTGATACCCCTGGTGCAGGGGATGGGCATCGCCTCCCGGTTCGTCCGGGTCGAGGGCCGCACGGGGCCGTCCGGCGGGTCGAAGAGCGCGCACATGGTGCGTCATCTGGCGGCCCTGGAGGGCGTCGACCCGGGGCGCACGGTGGTCATCGGGGACGCCGTCGACGACGCGGTCGCCGCCCGGGACGCGGGGGCCCATGCGGTGCTCTACACCGGTGGATCGCACAGCCGCGGCAGCCTGGCGGTCGCCGGGGCGCCGGTGGTGGACAGCCTGGCCGAGGCCGTACAGGTCGCGGAGGAGCTCGGCGCGTAGGGCCGTGGAGTCCGGCCGGTCCGGGCGTCCGCCAGGCATACGACACCCCGGCGGTCCGTTGTCCAGAAGGGCTAAGTTAGAGGTGTGGTTTTACGTGCACGGCGCATAACCGGCCACTTGCCGGGAGCGATAGCCTTGCACCGTGATCAGCGCGATAGCCCGCGGGGGTGGCAAGCCCCCCGCCGTGCGCCCGGGACACCACCGTGACCGGGCGACCGCTGATCGTTGCGGCCGCCAACCCATGTCGACTTCGTCAAAACTCGTCGACGACGGCCCGGCCTTTCCCCATCGCGGCATAGCGTCGACAGCGACAGGACACCCCGCGTCGCGGTGGCGTTGTGCGGCTTCATCGGAGTTCTTCCACAACGTCACGCAACGGCGCGCGACAGGAGCCAGAGGACATGCAGACCAAGCTGGACGAAGCCAAGAACGAGCTGCTCGCGAGGGCCGCCCGGGTAGGTGAGAGCAGCCCGGCCGGGGGCACCCCGGTCCGCGGGCTGGACCCGGACACCCTCGCCGGATACCTCCAGCGCTACTACCTGCACACCGCCCCCGAGGACCTCGCGGACCGCGACCCGGTCGACGTCTTCGGTGCCGCGCTCTCCCACTACCGCCTCGCCAAGCACCGGCCGCAGGGCACTGCGAATGTGCGGGTGCACACCCCGACCGTCGAGGAGAACGGCTGGACGTGCAGCCACTCCGTCGTCGAGGTGATCACCGACGACATGCCGTTCCTGGTCGACTCGGTCACCAACGAGCTCTCGCGGCAGGGGCGCGGCATCCATGTCGTGATCCACCCGCAGTTGACCGTCCGCCGGGACGTCGCCGGCAAGCTGATCGAGGTCCTCGACGCGGGCAGCGAGATCCACGGTCCCAACGGCCGTGCCAAGGCCGCCGAGTTGCCGCACGACGCGGTCGTCGAGTCCTGGATCCACGTCGAGATCGACCGCGAGACCGACAGGGAGGACCTCAAGCAGATCACCGCGGATCTGCTGCGGGTGCTCTCCGACGTCCGCGAGGCCGTCGAGGACTGGGACAAGATGCGCTCCGCGTCGCTGCGGATCGCCGAGGAACTGCCCGGTGAGCCGATCGCCGACGACATCCGCGCCGAGGACGTCGAGGAGGCCCGGGAGCTGCTGCGCTGGCTCTCCGACGACCACTTCACCTTCCTCGGCTACCGCGAGTACGAGCTGGCCTCCGCGCCCGGCGACGACGGCGTCGACGAGGACGTCCTGTCCGCCGTGCCCGGCACCGGCCTCGGTATCCTGCGCTCCGACCCCGCGCACCGGGAGAGCGACGCCGGCCACCCGGTCTCGCCGTCCTTCAACCGGCTGCCCGCGGACGCCCGTTCCAAGGCCCGCGAGCACAAGCTGCTGATCCTCACCAAGGCCAACAGCCGCGCCACCGTGCACCGCCCCTCCTACCTCGACTACGTCGGCGTGAAGAAGTTCGACAAGGCGGGCAACGTCATCGGGGAGCGGCGCTTCCTGGGCCTGTTCTCCTCGGCGGCGTACACCGAGTCCGTCCGCCGGGTGCCGATGATCCGCCGCAAGGTCGCCGAGGTCCTGGAGGGCGCCGGCTTCAGCCCGAACAGCCACGACGGCCGCGACCTGCTCCAGATCCTGGAGACCTACCCGCGCGACGAGCTGTTCCAGACCCCGCCGGACCAACTCCGGACCATCGCCACCAGCGTGCTCTACCTCCAAGAGCGCCGCCGGCTGCGGCTCTACCTCCGCCAGGACGAGTACGGCCGCTACTACTCCGCCCTCGTCTACCTCCCGCGGGACCGCTACACCACCGCCGTCCGGCTGCGGCTGATCGACCTCCTCAAGGAGGAACTGGGCGGCACCAGCGTCGACTTCACCGCCTGGAACACCGAATCGGTCCTCTCCCGGCTGCACTTCCTCATCCGCGTCGAGCCGGGCACCCGCCTGCCCGAGCCCACCGACGCGGACGTGGACCGCATCGAGGCCCGCCTGGTGGAGGCCGCCCGCTCCTGGGCCGACGGCTTCGCCGAGGCGCTGACCGCCGAGGTCGGCGAGGAGCGCGCCGCCGAGCTGCTGCGCCGCTACGCGCACGCCTTCCCCGAGGGCTACAAGGCCGACAACAGCCCGCGCGCCGCGGTCGCCGACCTCACGCACCTGGAGAAGCTCACCGAGGAGCCCGGCCGGGACTTCTCGGTCAGCCTCTACGAGCCGGTCAACGCCGCGCCCGGCGAGCGCCGGTTCAAGATCTACCGCCGCGGCGAGCCGGTCTCGCTGTCGAAGGTGCTGCCGGGCCTGAACCGCCTGGGCGTCGAGGTCGTCGACGAGCGCCCGCACGAGCTGCGCCGCGCCGACGCCACCCTCGCCTGGATCTACGACTTCGGCCTGCGGATGCCCGAGCACGTCACGGGCGACGACGCCCGTGAGCGCTTCCAGGAGGCGTTCACCGCGGTGTGGACGGGCGCCGCGGAGAGCGACAACTTCAACAAGCTGGTGCTCCGCGCCGGTCTCAACTGGCGCCAGGCGATGGTGCTCCGCGCCTACGCCAAGTACCTGCGGCAGGCCGGCTCGACCTTCAGCCAGACGTACATGGAGGACACCCTCTCCAACAACGTCCACACCACCCGGCTGTTGGTCTCGCTCTTCGAGGCGCGGATGTCGCCGGAGCGGCAGAGCGCCGGCACCGAGCTGATCGACGGGCTGCTGGAGGAGCTGGACGGCGCCCTGGACCAGGTCGCCTCCCTGGACGAGGACCGCATCCTGCGTTCCTTCCTCACTGTCATCAAGGCGACCCTGCGCACCAACCACTACCAGAAGGACGGCGGGGGCAACTGGCGCCCGTACCTGTCCATGAAGCTGGACCCGCAGGCCATCCCCGATCTGCCGGCGCCCCGCCCGGCGTACGAGATCTGGGTGTACTCGCCCCGCGTCGAGGGCGTCCACCTGCGGTTCGGCAAGGTCGCGCGCGGCGGTCTGCGCTGGTCGGACCGGCGGGAGGACTTCCGCACCGAGATCCTCGGCCTGGTCAAGGCGCAGATGGTGAAGAACACCGTCATCGTGCCGGTCGGCGCCAAGGGCGGCTTCGTCGGCAAGCAGCTTCCCGATCCGGCGCAGGATCGGGACGCGTGGCTGGCCGAGGGCATCGCCAGCTACAAGACCTTCATCTCCGGCCTGTTGGACATCACCGACAACCTCGTCGGCGGCCAGGTCGTCCCGCCCAGGGACGTCGTCCGGCACGACGAGGACGACACCTACCTGGTGGTCGCCGCCGACAAGGGCACCGCGACGTTCTCCGACATCGCCAACGAGGTCGCCGAGTCCTACGGCTTCTGGCTGGGCGACGCGTTCGCCTCCGGCGGCAGTGCCGGCTACGACCACAAGGGCATGGGCATTACCGCCCGCGGCGCCTGGGAGTCGGTCAAGCGGCACTTCCGGGAGCTGGGCCACGACACCCAGACCCAGGACTTCACCGTCGTCGGCGTCGGCGACATGTCCGGTGACGTCTTCGGCAACGGCATGCTGCTCAGCGAGCACATCCGGCTGGTGGCCGCCTTCGACCACCGGCACATCTTCCTCGACCCCAAGCCGGACGCGGCGACCTCCTACGCCGAGCGCCGCCGGCTGTTCGAGCTGCCGCGCTCCTCGTGGGCGGACTACAACACCGAACTGCTCTCGCAGGGCGGCGGGATCCACCCGCGGTCGGCCAAGTCCATCCCGATCAACGCCCAGGTGCGGGCGGCCCTCGGCATCGAGCCCGGCGTGAAGAAGATGACGCCGGCCGATCTGATGCAGGCCATCCTCAAGGCCCCGGTCGACCTGCTGTGGAACGGCGGCATCGGCACGTACGTGAAGGCGTCGGCGGAGTCGCAGGCCGACGTGGGCGACAAGTCCAACGACGCGATCCGGGTCAACGGCGAGGACCTGCGGGTCAAGGTCGTCGGCGAGGGCGGCAACCTGGGTCTGACGCAGTTGGGCCGGATCGAGTTCGCCGCTGCCGGCGGGAAGATCAACACCGACGCGATCGACAACAGCGCCGGTGTGGACACCTCCGACCACGAGGTGAACATCAAGATCCTGCTCAACTCCGTCGTCTCCGACGGCGACATGACGGTCAAGCAGCGCAACAAGCTGCTGGCGCAGATGACCGACGAGGTCGGCGCGCTGGTGCTGCGCAACAACTACGCGCAGAACACCGCGCTGGCGCTGGCCATCGCCCAGTCCTCCAGCATGCTCCACGCCCAGCAGCGCTTCATGCGCCGCCTGGTGCGCGACGGGCATCTGGACCGGGCGCTGGAGTTCCTGCCCACCGACCGGCAGATCCGCGAGCGGCTCAGCGCCGGGCGCGGCCTGACCCAGCCGGAGACCGCGGTCCTGCTCGCCTACACCAAGATCACCGTCGCCGACGCGCTGATCCAGACCGGGCTGCCGGACGACCCCTACCTCCAGCACCTGCTGCACGCCTACTTCCCCACCGCGCTGCGGGAGGACTTCACCGGCCAGGTCGACGGGCACGCGCTGCGCCGCGAGATCGTCACCACGGTGCTGGTCAACGACACCGTCAACACCGGCGGGACCAGCTTCCTGCACCGGATGCGGGAGGAGACCGGGGCGTCGCTGGAGGAGGTCGTCCGGGCGCACACCGCGGCCCGCGCGATCTTCCGCCTGGGCGAGGTCTGGGACGACGTCGAGGCGCTGGACAACGTGGTCGCGGCCGACGTGCAGACCCGGATCCGGCTGCACTCGCGCCGGTTGGTCGAGCGCGGCACCCGCTGGCTGCTCAACAACCGCCGCCAGCCGCTGGAGTTGTCCGGGACGATCGACTTCTTCGCGGAGCGGGTGGCGCAGGTCTGGGCCGAGTTGCCGAAGCTGCTCCAGGGCGGCGACCTGGAGTGGTACCAGACGATCCTGGAGGAGCTGACGGACGCCGGGGTGCCCGAGCCGCTGGCCGTCCGGGTCTCCGGCTTCTCCTCGGTCTTCCCGGCGCTGGACATCGTCGCCATCGCGGACCGCACCGGCAAGGAGCCGCTGGCCGTCGCGGAGGTCTACTACGACCTCGGTGACCGGCTGCAGATCAACCAACTGCTGGACCGGATCCTGGAGCTGCCGCGGAACGACCGCTGGCAGTCGATGGCCCGGGCCTCGATCCGCGAGGACCTCTTCGCCGCGCACGCCGCGCTCACCTCGGACGTGCTGGCCGTGGGCAACGGCTCGGCGACGCCGGAGGAGCGGTTCAAGGCGTGGGAGGAGACCAACCTGGCGATCCTGACGCGGGCCCGGTCCACGCTGGAGGAGATCCACGGGTCCGAGGGCTTCGACCTGGCGAACCTCTCGGTGGCCATGCGGACGATGCGGACGTTGCTGCGGACGCACAGCTGAGGCGGGTGGGGCGGCGCCCGTGGGGTGCCGCCCCGTTGCGCGCAAGCGCCGGACGGGCTGGAAGTGCCCGTCCGGCGCTTGTGTGTGGGGGCCGGGTGTGCGGTGGGCCCCTGGGGTGGGGGCGCGGGAGTGGGCCCGGGCGGGCCGGGCGGTCCCGTCCGGCGCTCGTGACGGGTGGGGGCCTACGCCCCCGTGAAGTCCTCGTAGGCTTCGAGGACTTCCTCGGTGGGGCCGTCCATGCGGAGGACGCCCTTCTCCAGCCACAGGACGCGGTCGCAGGTGTCGCGGATGGAGTTGTTGTTGTGGCTGACCAGGAAGACCGTGCCGGCCTCTTCGCGGAGTTCGCGGATGCGGGCCTCGGAGCGCTTCTGGAAGGCCCGGTCGCCGGTGGCCAGTGCCTCGTCGATGAGCAGCACGTCGTGGTCCTTGGCGGCCGCGATGGAGAACCGCAGCCGGGCCGCCATACCGGACGAATAGGTGCGCATCGGCAGGGAGATGAAGTCGCCCTTGTCGTTGATGCCGGAGAAGTCGACGATGCCGTCGTAGCGCTCGTGGACCTGTTCGCGGGACATGCCCATGGCCAGACCGCCGAGGATGACGTTCTTCTCGCCCGTCAGGTCGTTCATCAGGGCCGCGTTGACGCCGAGCAGCGAGGGCTGGCCGTGGGTGTAGACCTTGCCGCGCTCGGCGGGCAGCAGCCCGGCGATCGCCTGGAGCAGGGTGGACTTGCCGGAGCCGTTGGAGCCGATCAGGCCGATCGACTCGCCCTTGTGGGCGGTGAAGGAGACGCCCTTGACGGCGTGCACCTCGCGCACGCTGGTGGAGGGGCCGCGGCGGATGATGCGGTTGAGCGCGGCGGTCGCGCTGCCCTTGCCGGCGCCGGTGCCGTAGACGCGGTAGACGATGTGCAGGTCGTCCGCGATCACGGTGGGGGCGCGGCTCTCGTCCGGCACCGTGGGCCGGGCCGCGTCGTCGGGGTCCGTCATGAAGTCAGCCACGTCCGTACCGCTCCTCCGCCTTCCAGAAGTACACATAGCCGGCGACCCCGGCCAGCAGCGCCCAGCCGGCCGCGAACGCCCAGACGTGCGGCGGCAGTTGGTGCTTGGTGAAGCTGTCGATCAGGGCGAAGCGCATCAGGTCGATGTAGACCGCGGCGGGGTTGCCGTTCAGCAGCACCACCACGATCTGCGGGAGGTGCTTGCCCTTGAGGATGAGGCTGATGCTGAACATCACGCCGGACGCGTACATCCAGGTCCGCATGATGAAGGGCATGAGCTGCGCCAGGTCGGGGGTGCGCGAGCCGAGCCGCGCCATGACCATCGCCAGGCCGGTGTTGAAGATGAACTGGAGCGTCAGGGCCGGGAAGACCAGGAGCCAGGACCCGGTCGGCACCTGTCCGAAGGCCAGCAGGATGACCAGCAACACGGCCATGGAGTACAGCAGTTGCTGGAGCTGGGCCAGACAGAACGAGATCGGCAGGCAGGCGCGCGGGAAGTGCAGGGCGCGCACCAGGCCGAGGTTGCCGGAGATCGCCCGGGTGCCGGCCATCACCGAGTTCTGCAGGAAGGTGAAGACGAAGACGCCGGTGACCAGGTAGGGGATGTAGTCCGGGACGCCCTTCTTGGTGCCGATCAGCACGCCGAAGATCAAGTAGTAGACGCCGGCGTTGAGCAGCGGGGTGATCACCTGCCAGAGCTGGCCCAGCTTGGCGGTGGTGTACATCGCGGTGAGCTTGGCGGTGGCGAACGAGGTGATGAAGTGCCGCCGGTGCCACAACTGCCGGGTGTATTCCGGTAGCGAGGGGCGGGCGCCGCTCACGGTGAGGCCGTGGCGCTCGGCCAGGGCGCGCAGCTCCGGGTCGGGGGTGGCGTCGGGGCCGGTCGGCCGGGCGGGGGCCGGGGGCGCGAGGGTCTGGGGCATGGGGGGCGCTTTCGCTTTCGTACGGGGACGTCAGAGTCCGGTCACGCGGACGTCAGAGTCCGACGCGACGATGGAACGGGTCCGTATCGTCGTGACGTCGACAGTAGGGCGGGCGCACGTCGAAACGCAACCGTAGCGTCGTACCGCTAGGATCAAGGCATGGCAAAGAACGGCACCGAGAGTGCGTCAGGCCCGACGGTGACCGGGGCGCGTCGGGCCCCGGCGGGCGCCGCCGTGCTGCGGGAGGACAAGACGGCCGCGATCCGCGCGGCGGTCTTCGAGGAACTGGCCGCGGTCGGCTTCGCCCGGATGTCGATCGAGGGCATCGCCCGCCGGGCCGGTGTGGGCAAGACCGCCGTCTACCGGCGCTGGCGCTCCAAGCTGCACCTGGTCCTGGACGTGGTGTCGGCGGTGGCGGTGGCCGGGTTGCCGGCCCCGGACACCGGGGCCCTGCGCGGCGATGTGCGGATGCTGCTGGAGGTCGCGGCGCGGGCGCTGCGGCACCCGATGGCCTCGCAGGTCATCCCGGACCTGCTGGCCGAGGCGGCGCGCAGCCCGGAGCTGGCCGCGGCCCTGAAGACCGCGCTGCACGACAGCCAGGAGGGCGTCGCGGCGGCGGTGGTGGCGCGGGCGGTGGAGCGCGGGGAGCTGCCCGCGGACGTGGATTCCCGGTTGGCGCTCGACCTGCTGACCGGGCCGCTGTACTGGCGACTGCTGGTGACCCGCGACGAGCTGCCCGCGGGGTACCTCGACGCGCTGGCCGGCTCGGTGACGGCGGCGCTGGGCGCGGAGTAGGGAGCGGGGGCGTCGGGGAGGCCTCGACGGACGGGTGGCCCGGAGAAAAGACCGGCAAACAAGGGCATTTCGGTAGCGCGTGATCGCCGTCGCCCGCAAATACTGGTCACGTGCCCCGGTCAGGACCGTCAGGAGCGTCGATTTCCCGCCGCCGGTTGCTTCAGGCCACCGGCGGTGTCGTCCTCGCGGGCACCGCGGGCACCGGGGTGTGGGCCTGGCTCTCGCCCGACGCGACCCGCCCGCCCCCGCCGGCCCGCGAGCAGGAGTCCGCCGAGGAGCCGGACGAGCAGGTGTTCCTGCATGTCATCGCGCACCCCGACGACGGGCTGTTCTTCATGAACCCGGGGCTACAGCAGGCCATCCGCAGCGGCGCCCGGATCGTCACGGTCTGTCTGACCGGCGGCGAGTCCGACGGCCGGAACGCGCCCAACCACACCGCCCTGCACGACCACGTGGTCCCCGACCGGTCGGCGTTCGCCCGGGCCAGGACCAACGGGCTGCTCGCCGCGCACGCCAAGATGGCCACCGGCGACCTGGGGAGTGTCTGGGACGCCGAGGCCCGCACCCTGCTGCCCGGCTTCCAGGTGGAGGTGCAGACCCTACGGGCCGCCCCGCAGCACCAGTTGGTCTTCGTGGAGCTGGTCGAGGCCCGCGCGGTCTACCAGCCGCGCGCCACCAGCCTGCGCGGCCTCTGGCTCGGGGTGGTCGACGCGCTGCCGACGCTGCGCCCCGAGGGCAGCCCCGTCCAACGGCAGTTCCGTTACCGCCGCGAGGAGGTGACCGACACCCTGGTCGCGGTCCTGGACTGGGTCCGGCCCACCGTCGTGCGCACCCTGGACCCCAACGCGGTGCACTCCGACAAGAAGCCGCTGCCGGCCCCCGATCCCCGACTGGCCGGCCTGCGCTACCTCGACCACCAGGACCACACCGCCTCCGCCCACTTCACCCAGGCCGCGCTGGCCCGTTACTGGGGCCGCGGCCGCCCCGTCCGCACCGTCGTGGAGAGCTACCTCGGCTACGAACTCGGCGTGCTGCCGGGCGATTTGGACCCCTCCACGGTCCGCCGCAAGGCCGGGACGCTGAACATCTACGGCTGGGCCGACCACCGGCGCTGCGCGGACCCGGCCGGCTGCGGCGACCGCAAGGTCGGCGGCACCGCCCTGAACGGCAGCCCGCGCAGTTGGACCCGCAGCACCCGGCTGCGCGCCCCCGGCTCCAACTCCTGGGTGCGACCGGCCGGGGACGGGCGGCTGACCGCCTTCGCGGTGCTCGCCGGTGCCGCGTACGGCTGGGCGGAGACCCGGCCGGGCAGCGGGCGGTTCGGCGCCCCGGTGCGGATCGGCGGGGAGCTGCTCCAGGGGCAGGTGCACGTGGTGCGGCACCCGGACGGTGCCCTGCAACTCTTCGCCTCCCGGACGATCCTGCCGGGGCCGGGCACCGAACACCGCCGCGAGCTGGTCGCCGCGCGGCAGACCGGCACCGGGCGGGACGGGGTGCCGGCCTTCGGGCCGTGGGAGTCGCTGGGCTCGCCGGACCCGGAACCGGTCCGGTCGTTGGAGATCGGCTTCCCGGCCGCGGTGGCCGCCCCGGACGGCACCGTGCACCTCTTCGTGCGGACCTGGGACGGCGGGATCGGCCACCGCAGCGGGCCGCACGGCGGGCAGTGGTCGCCGTGGGACCGGCTGGAGGGGCCGGCCGGCGTTGGCACCCTCAAGGCGTCCCCGCAGATCGTGGACGGCATCGACGCCTGCGTGGACTCCGACGGGCTGGTCCACCTGGTCGCGCCGAGCGTCCGGACGGTGCAGCACTGGGTGTCCAAGGAGCCGGGGGCCGCGCCCCGCCCGGGCGCGACGACCGGGCTGCCGGAGCCGGGCGGGCCGATCAGCGTCGTCCCGCTGGCCGGCGGGCTGGTGCGGATCGCCTACCGGCAGTCGGGGACCGCGCGGGTGCTGCTCGCGGAGCGGCAGCGGGCGCTCGGCACCTGGCGGGTCGCCGGGCAGTGCGAACGGGCCGGCGGCTACGGACGGGTGGCGCTGGCGCCGGCCGGCGGCGCCGACCGGATGGTGCTGGCCGCCCGGGACGACGCCGGGGACGTCCGGGTGGCGATGGCCCAGGCCGGGCCCAAGCCCTGGCAGCGCTGCCGGCTACCGCACTCGGCGGCGGCCGGGGTGGCGCACGACGCGGCCGGCCGGGCGGTGGTGGTCGCGCTCGGCAACGACGGCCGGCTGTACGCGGCCCGGCAGGCCAAGGCCGGGCAGACCGCACCGTTCCAGGGTTGGCGGGCTCAGGCCGGGTCGCCGGAGCGCACCGGCGACTCGGGCTGACCGGCCGCGGCGCCCCGCCGGGCCGGGGGCCGCAGGATCCGTCGGGAGACCACGAAGGTGACCGGCAGCGCCAGCAGCGCCGCGGCCAGCGGCGCCGCCACGCTGTCCATCCCCAGCCAGCTCACCAGCGCCACCAGACCGGCGCTCTGCACCGCGTAGTTGGTGACCTGGGTCAGCGGGAAGAGCAGGAACTTCTTCCAGGTGGGGCGGGTGCGGTAGGTGAAGTAGGTGTTGAGGAAGAACGAGCCGACCAGGCTGAGGACGAACCCGGTCGTGTAGGCGGCGAAGTACGGCAGCAGCCGGTGCAGCGGCAGGTAACAGGCGTAGAACGTCCCGGTGTTGACGACGCCGACGGCCGTGAACCGGACCACCTGGCCCCAGGGGAGGGCCGCGGCCGGGCCGCGCATCAGCGGGGCCGCGGGCCGACGGCGGCGGTCCCCGACGGGGCCGGCGCGTGCACCGGGGCGGGCGCGGCGCCGTCGCTCTCCTTGACCAGGAAGTGCGGCCGCCGCTTGGTCTCGTAGTAGATCCGCCCGATGTACTCGCCGATCAGCCCGAGCATCACCATCTGCAGGCCGCCCAGCCCGACCACGATGGCCACCAGCGTCACGTAGCCGGGCGCGGTGACCCCGCCGACGATGGCCGCGCCGACGACCCACAGGGCGTAGAGCGCGGCGAGTAAGGCCAGGCCCAGGCCGGCGTAGATGGCGGCGCGCAGCGGGCGGCAGTTGAAGGAGATCATCCCGTCGATGCCGTAGTTGACCAGGGAGCCGAAGCGCCACTTGGTCTCGCCGGCTCCCCGGGCGGCGTTGCGGTAGTCGAAGCTGACGGTGTCGAAGCCGATCCAGGAGAACAGCCCCTTGGAGAAGCGGTTGTACTCGGGCAGCGAGAGCAGTGCGTCCACCGCCTTGCGGGACAGCAGCCGGAAGTCGCCCGCGCCGTCGACCAGTTCGACGTCGATCCAGGTGTTGACGGCGCGGTAGTACAGCCGGCTGAGGACGGTGCGCAGGCGCCGGTCGCCGTCCCGGCTGCGGCGGGCGATGACCTGGTCGTGGCCGAGCTGGTAGAGGTCGAGCATCCTCTCGATCAGCTCCGGCGGGTGTTGGAGGTCGGCGTCCATGATGATCACCGCGTCGCCGGTGGCCGCCCTGAGGCCGGCCAACATCGCCGGTTCCTTGCCGAAGTTGCGGCTGAAGGAGAGGTAGCGGGTGGTGCCGCGGTGCTGGTGGGCGAGGGCGCGCAACCGGGGCAGGGTCCCGTCCAGGCTGCCGTCGTCCACGTAGCACAGCTCGTACTCGACGGCGAGGCCGCTCAGCACCGCGCGGAGCTGTTCGTCGAAGCGGCCTATCACGGCTTCTTCGTTGTAGCAGGGGACGACGATGGAGAGCTTCATGAGCGGGCCTTTTCGCCGGGGTCAGGGGACGGCTGAGGTGGTCGTCCCCTGGAAGGCAGTTTTACAAATTAGGGTGAAACGCACTATTCGGGCATGCGGTGCGGGCGAGGGGGCGGCCGCGGCGGGTCGCCGCGACGCCGGCCACCGCGGCCAGCGTCAGCGCCCCGGCCCCGCCGGCCGCCAGCCCCGCGGTCAGCCCCGGCGGGGCGTACGCGCAGCTCAGCCGGGTCGCGCCGGCGCGCAGCGGGACGGCCATCAGCCCGCCGAGCGTCCCGGGAGCGCGGGCCGGCCCGCCGTCCACCGAACAGCTCCATCCGGGCACCGCCGGCAGGGCGAGCACCGCCGTCCCGGCGGCCCCCGGGCGCAGCGTCGCCGTCAGGTCGTGGCCGCCCGCGGTGAGCTCGGTCGGCCCCTCCAGGGAGCGCACCGCCGCGGCCAGCCGGCCCGGGGCGAGGCAGCCGACGGCCCGCTCGGGCACGTACGGGTGGCCGGGCCCGGCGAAGCGCACCGTGACCGTCCCGTCGGCCGGCACGGTGCCCAGCCGCCGCAGCGGATTGGCGGTGACGTCCCACCGGCCGACCGCCCGGGTCGGCCCGCCCGGCCCGGTGACCTCCCCGGCGAACCACGGCGCGTACCAGAGCGCCAGGCCGCCCGGGGTGCAGTGCACGGTGAAGGCGGTCCCGGTGCTCGGCGCGGTCACCGCGCCGGCGTCCGCGGCGGGCAGGGGCCGGTCCGGCAGCAGCCAGCCGCCGGGGGCCGGCTGCGGGGCCGGGCCCGGGCCGGGCGTCAGGCGCGGCACCTCGTAGACCCGGGCGCCCAACACCCGTTCCTGGCGGGCGAAGACGGTGTCCGGGGCGGTGCCGGGCGCCGGCAGCGGGCCGCGCCGCACGGTCAGCAGCGGCGCCGGCCGGCCCCGCTCGACGACGTAGGCGCCGCGCGGCCCGCCGCCCGGCACCGGCGGCATCTGGGCGCTGCGCACCGCCAGCAGCGCCTGCCCCACCGGGTCCTCGAAGCTGAGCGTGTGCCGCCCTCGGATGTACCAGCCGGCGCCCAGCCCGTGCAGCGTCCGGGCGGTCGCCGCGGGCACGTAGCTGCTGTAGTAGGCGCCGCCCTCGCCGCCGAGCAGCAGCGGGTCGTTGTCGGCGAACTCGTGCGGGCCCGGGTCCGTGCGGGAGCGCGGCCAGTCGTCGCGGGCGGTCAGCCCCCGGCGGGTCGCCAGCGCCCCCGGGGAGAGCGTCAACTTCGGCCGGAACCAGGGGATTTGGGCCCGCTCGGTGGTCACCGTGAACGCCGTGTACGCCGCGCTGAGGGTGCCGGCGCACAGCAGCGCCGCGGTGAGGGCCGCCCGCGCCCGGGGCCGCCGGGCGAGGCGGTCCCGCGCCGGCAGCGCCGCCAGCACCACCGCCCCGACGCCGACCACCACGACCCAGGCCGCCGGCCCCATCACCCCGCGGTTGCGGCAGCACACCAGCAGCAGCGCGACCAACGCCGCCCCCGCGGCCAGCTCCCGCCCCCGCGGGCGGGCCGCCAGCGCCAGCCAGGCGATCATCACCAGCACCCCGCCGAGCGCGAACCCGGCCCGGTACGGGCTCCCGTTGGGCAGCGCCAGGCCGTGCCACAGCAGGATCGTCGGCTTCCAGACGAACGAGGCGCCGATGCCCAGCGCCAGCAGCGACCAGCCGATCCGGGCCCGGGCCGGCACCGCCCGGACGAACGGGAAGGCGGCCACCAGCAGCAGCGCCGGCACCCCGACGAAGACGTTCGGCGCCGGTGCCCCGCCGTGCCCGCCCGACAGCAGCCGCGCCAACTGATCCAGCAGCGGCGGCGCGCCCCCGTACACCGCCTCCGGCGGCGGCTGCGCGGCCCGGCTGGCCCGAAACGTCACGGTGAGCACCGGCGCGACCAGCGCGATCCCAGTCGCCGCCATCGCCGCCGCCCGGCCCACCACCCGGCCTCCAGAAGAGGGCGCTACCCGCCCACCCCCGCCCGGTACGCCGTCCCCGGTCAGCAGCCGCACCGCCAACACCAGCCCGGTCGCCAGGGTGGCCATCGCCGCGGTGTAGAAGTTCCCGGCCCAGGCGAGCGCCACCAGCAGCGTCCCGGCGACCCAGTGCACCCGCCGCAGGCACCAGTCGGCCGCGATCCCCAGCAGCGGCAGCGAGACCAGCCCCCACATCCACATCGGGTCGGCGTGCCCGTCGTTCAACACCCAGCCGCACAGCCCGTACCCGAGGCCCAGCAGCGCCCGCAGCGCGCCCGGCCCGGGCCGCAGCCGCCCCAGCAGGACGGTCATCAGCGCCGCGCCCAGCCCGATGCTCAGCAGCGTCACCAGGAACACCGGCAGGTCCACCAGCGCCCGCGGGAACAGGCCCACCAGGAGCGAGAACGGGTTCAGCAGATAGGTGACGAAGTCCGCCAGGAAGGGCACGCCGTACCCGCTGCCCCAGTTGAAGAGCAGGTCGCCGCGGGCGGTGCCGTGCAGCAGGTCCCACAACCGGGCGTGGAAGGGCACGAATTGGTTGCCCAGGTCGTTGACGGCGCGGGAGCGCGGCCCGAACGGGTAGCCGCCGTAGGCGGCCAGGGCCAGGCAGTACGCTCCCATGGACAGCAGTGCCGCGAGGCCGGGGGAGGCCAGGCGCCGGGCCCGGGCCGCGGGTGTGGCGCGCGTCGCGCCGGGTGGGGTCCGGGCAACCTCCGGGGTCCGGACCCCCTCTTGGGGTGCGGAAGGTGTCAGGCTCACCGCGCTCCTTCCAGGTCGGCGCGCAGTCCGCGCACAGACAGGCAGCGAACGAGTTGTCTGGCTTGATGTCGCGTTAGTCCGTTTTACCCCGGAGGGGGTGGGGTAGGGCGAGGACCCGCAGAAAGGAACGGAGGCCACGTTTCCCGTGCCCCAGAACACCGCCGTCGACGACGGTGACCAGCGCCCCGCAGCGCCGACCGTCACCGTGATCGTGCCGGTCCACAACACCCGCCGGTACCTCGACCGCAGCCTCGGCTCGGTCTTCGCCCAG
This sequence comes from Streptomyces sp. WZ-12, assembly GCF_028898845.1. Taxonomy (NCBI): domain Bacteria; kingdom Bacillati; phylum Actinomycetota; class Actinomycetes; order Kitasatosporales; family Streptomycetaceae; genus Streptomyces; species Streptomyces sp. WZ-12. The sequence goes on from NZ_CP118574.1 coordinate 5,551,413, forward strand.
ACCCTCGACCGGCACCGCATCGAGATCATCGCCGTCGACGACGGCTCCACCGACGGCAGCGGCGCCTGGCTGGACGAGGCCGCCACCGCCCACCCCCACCTCACCGTCCTCCACCAACCGCCCTCCGGCGGCGCCGGCAAGCCCCGCAACGTCGGCCTGGAGCACGCCACCGGCGACTACGTCTTCTTCCTCGACTCCGACGACCACCTCGGCCCCGAGGCCCTTGAGCGCCTGGTCGCGATGGCCGAGGAGCACGGCTCCGACGTCGTCTACGGCCGCATCGTCGGCGCCGGCGGCCGCGGCGCCCCCGTCGACCTGCGCACCACCAGCCCCCGCGTCTCGATCTACGACTCGCCCGTCTACTGGACCCTGGCCGCCTACAAGCTCTTCCGCCGCTCCTTCGTCGAGCGCCACGGGCTGCGCTTCGTCGAGGGCCGCCTGCTCGCCGAGGACCTCCCCTTCGGGATCACCGCCCTGCTGCGCGCCGAGGTCGTCTCCGTCCTCGCCGACTACGACTGCTACTACCTGCACGGCCGGGACGACGACAGCAACGCCTCCCGCCAGGACATGGACTGGCCCGCCTACCTCGCCTACATCGGCACCGTCCTGGCCGACCTCGCCGCCGAGGTCCCGCCCGGCCAAGACCGCGACAGACTCCTGATCCGCCACTTCCACGGCGAGATACTCATGCCGTTCGCGGCCCCCTACCTCGCCCGGGACGAGACCGGCCGCCGCGCCATGCGCGAGGCCGCCCGCCCCCTCGTCGACGCCTACCTCACCGACCGGGTGCTCGCCGCCCTCCCGCCCGGCCTGCGGCTGCGCGCCCACTGCCTGCGCGCCGGCCTCGACGCCGAACTCGACGCCGTGGTCGCCGCCGACGCCGGCCCCGACCGGACCCTGGGCCCGCCCCGCCTCGACGACGGCCGCGCCTACGCCGCCTACCCGCACTTCCGCGACGCGGACCACCCGCTGCCGGACACCCTCTTCGACCTCACCGACCGGATCACGGTCCGGCAGTGCCTCGACGGCGTCCAGTGGATCGGCGGCCTCCTCCACCTCCGCGGCACCGCCACCCTGCGCACCGTCGGCGCCGACGCCGTCGAACTCGTCCTGCACCGCAGCGGCGCCCACCACCGCATCCCCGCCGCCTACGACCCCGACGGCGACACCTGGCACGCCGCCCTCGACCCGGCCACCGCGGCCGGCGGCGCCCCTCTGGCGGACGGCGTCTGGGCGCTGAAGCTGGGGATCACCGCGCACGGCACCCCGGACGCCGCCGACGCCCCGGCCCCCGCCCTGCGCCGCGAGGTCTGGCTCGTCCCCGAGGGCGGCGGCCCGGTCACCGACACCGCCCCCCGCGTCATCAGCCACGGCCCCGAAGGTCCCACCGTCGCCGCCCTGTTCCTCTCCTCCCCGCACGGCCACCTCCACCTGGACCTGGACCACGACGGCGCCCGCCGCCCGCTCGGCGCCGACCTGCACGGCACGGCCGCCCGCACCCGCACCGGCCGCACCACCGTCGCCGCCGGCCTCACCCTCCCCGGCTGTCCCGTCGACGCCACCCTCCAGTTCGTGCTGCGGGACGCCACCCGCACCGTGGCCCTGCGCACCACCGTCGAGCGCGCCGCCGGCGACCGCTACCGCGCCCACGCCCGCCTGCGCGGTGGCCCCCCGGGCGACTGGCGGGTCACCCTCCGCCTCACCGCCGGCGCCCTCCGCCGCGAGCTCCCGGTCCAAGTCGCCGACGGCGGTGGCCCGTTGACCCTCACGGTGCCGGGCGCGCGCCGCTGACGACCGGACCCGGCCGGGCCGTTCCGCCGAACGAGGCGGAGCGGCCCGGCCGTTGCGTGTTCCGTGACTTTGGCGCGTTCTCGGCGCTCTTCCGGTAGCCGCCCGGCAGCCACTTGTTCTATAAAAGCTAGAACAAGTGGCGAGAGCACGTTCCGGCTCGCCGCCTCAACTCACAGGGGGAATCCATGCGTTCACGCACGCTCCGGCGCGGCAGGGTGCTCGCCGCGCTCGCGGCGGCGGCCGCCGCCGTCGCCGGCCCGGCGTTCAGCGCGACGCCCGCGTCCGCCGCCCCGCGGGCCGCCGCCCTCGTGCCCGCAGCGGACCGCGAGATCCAGTTCACCGCGGACGGCACCACCGCCTACGGCACGGTGCACATCCCCGCCCACCGGCCCGGCCGCAAGCTGGCCGCGGCACTGCTGATCCCCGGCAGCGGACCGACCGACCGCAACGGCGACCAACCGCCCGCCCACACCCCGCACACCCTGTCCCTGCTCGCGGGCGCCCTCGGCGGGGACGGCGTGATGAGCCTGCGGTTCGACAAGTACGGCACCGGTCGGACCGGCCTGGGCGGCCGGCACCGCGCCCCCGACATGGCCGCCTACACCCGCCAGGCCGTGGCCGCCTACCGCGCCCTGCGCGCCCAACCGGAGGCCGATCCGCGCGCCCCGCTCGTGGTCGGACACAGCGAGGGCGGGCTCCAGGCGCTGCTCGTCGACCGCGCGGTGACGGCCAAGCCCGCCGGCCTCGCGCTCCTCGCCCCGCAGGACCTGCGCCTGCTGGACATGCTGGACTTCCAACTGGCGGACGGCCTGGACCAGGAGGTCGCCGCCGGCCATCTCACGCCGGCACAGGCGGAGTTGAACAAGCGCGACATCGCCAGGGCCATCGCCGACTTCCGCGCCGGGCGCCCGGTCGACACCTCGGGCCTGCTGCCCTCCCTCGCCACCCTCCTGGGCGGCGTCTTCGGGCCGGTCAACGCGGACTTCGTCCGCAGCGACGACGCCCTCTACCCGCCGTCCGTCGCCCGGGGCGTCGCGCCCGGCACCCGCACCCTGATCACCTGCGGCACGGCGGACGCCAACGTGCCGTGCCGCACCACCTGGCCGCTGCGCGCCGCCCTCGCCGCGGCCCGCACCACCGGGCCCGGGCTGCGGGTGCTGCCCGGCCTCGACCACTTTCTGCACCCCGCAGGGACCCCGACCAACGAGCCGGTGCTCGCCCCCGCCGCGCGGCGGGCCCTGCACGACTTCGTCCACCCCTGGCGCCAGCGCCCGACGGGCTGAACCGCCGGCCGCACCACGCACGACCGCCCGCCCCCGGAAGACGGGGGCGGGCGGTGCGCAGGCGGATCCGGGCGTCGGCCCCGGCGGGGCTCAGGCGTGGTGCTGCCAGCCCGCCCACGCCGACGTGATCATGTCGCGGACGTCGTACCGGGCCTGCCAGCCCAGCTCCTTGGTGATCCGGTCGGCGGCCGCCACCACGCGGGCCGGGTCGCCGGCGCGCCGCGGGGTGACCTCGGGCACCACGCCCTGGTGCCCGGTGACCTCGGCGATCAGGTCCACCATCTCGCGGACCGAAACCCCCTCGCCCCGGCCGATGTTGAGCGTCAGGTCCCGCACCGGGCCCGGCTCGGCCAGCGCCCGGGCGGCCGCGACATGGGCGTCGGCGAGGTCCGCGACGTGGATGTAGTCGCGGATGCAGGTGCCGTCGGGCGTGTCGTAGTCGGCACCGAAGATGCGCGGCGCGGCGCCCTGGGTGAGCCGCTCGAAGACCATCGGGACGATGTTGAAGACGCCGGTGTCGGCCAGCTCCGGGGTGGCCGCGCCGGCGACGTTGAAGTACCGCAGGCAGGCGGTGGAGATCCCGTGGGCCTTGCCGACCGCCCGCGCCATCCACTCGCCGACCAGCTTGGTCTCGCCGTACGGGTTGATCGGCACGCAGGGCGTGTCCTCGGTGACCAGGTCCACGTCCGGCATGCCGTAGACGGCGGCGGAGGAGGAGAACACCAGCCGCGGCACGCCACCGGCGGCCATCGCCTCCAGGAGCGTCTGCAGACCGTGGACGTTCTCGCGGTAGTAGTGCAGCGGCAGCTCGACGGACTCGCCGACCTGCTTCTTCGCGGCCAGGTGGACGACGTCGGTGATGCCGTGCTCGGCGATCGTGGCGTCCAGCAGCGCGCGGTCGAGCGTCGAGCCGACGACCAGGGGCACGTCCTCCGGCACCCGGGCGCGGACGCCCGTCGTCAGATCGTCGAGGACGACAACCGACTCGCCGGCCTGCCGCAGGGCCCTTACGACATGGGAGCCGATGTAACCGGCACCACCCGTGATCAGGTAAGACATAGCGCCAATCCTAGGCTGGGAACAGAGGGACAGGGGTGCCCGGGTCAGCGGTGCAGCTTCCGGGCGGCGATCCGCCAGACGCTGCGCGGCCCGGACGCCACCCGCAACGACAGGGCTCCGCCCGTCGTCGCGTACGGCTGGGCGAGCAGCACCACATGGCGCCGACTGGGCAGCACCCGACGCGTCAGACCGTTGCCCACGGCCCGCAGGCCGACGCCGGTCGTGGTGCCGTCCGTGCAGGTCAGCCGCGCCGACAGGTCCCATGGTTCGGGGTCGGCGGGCCGTGCCCCGGGCAGCTCGATCAGCGGGGCGAGGTCCAGCCCCACCGACGCCGTCCAGGCGGTGCCGTCGGCGGCGGGGGTGAGGGTGGCGGTGTAGACGGGGCCGGGCCGGCCGTCGCGCCGCCGGTGCAGCGCGACCTCGACGCTGACCGGGCCGGCCGCGGCCACCGTGCCGTACAGGTCGTGCACGCGCAGCCGCAGCAGACCGCCGCTGGCGCCCAGCACCGGATCGGCGTCCACCGTCACCGGCAGCCGCGGCGACGCGTCGAAGCCCGGCACGTCCTCGTCCGCGGCGTCCACCCCGTCCTCGGCGACCAGGCCGTCCAGGCGCACCTGGGGCAGGTCCGTCGACCACACCGGGCCGCCGTCGGGACCCGTCGGGTACGGCGGCAACAGCCGGCCGGGGCGCGCCGCGAGCTGGGTCAGCCGGTCCAGGTCGCGCGGGGCGGAGGAGGCCAGGACGACCCGGGCCAGCCAGCGGGCCGGGGCGTGCGCGGCGCGCAGCTCGGCCTCCTCGAACGACGCCAGGTGCTCGCGGGTCAGCCGCCACCACTCGCCCTGGTAGTCCGCGCCGCGGGTGTGCAGCTCCCGGACGTACATCCGCAGGTCGTGGTCGAGGAACTTGGTGGCCGCGGCCCGCGCCAGACCGTCGCGCCCGGCATCGCGCAGGGTCCGCAGGACCGTGCGGTGCGCCTCGATGCGCTGCCGCCAGTTCGCGACGTCCTTGCGGTCCAGGGAGATCGACTGCTTGGCGGCGGCGCGCCGGACGTGCCAGACGTAGACGGTGTCGGGGACGGTGGCGATCTTCGGGGCGGCGGCCAGCACGCGGGCGGTGAAGACGAAGTCCTCGTAGTGGTAGCGGCCCTCGGGGAAGGCGATGCCGTGGTCGATGAGGAAGGCGCGGTCGTAGAGCTTGTTGACGCACAGGGTGTCGCGGACCAACTGCGGCGCGGCGTCCGGGCTGTCGTGCACGGTCGGCTCGCGGTAGAGGCCGGGCTGCCAGGGGACGTCCCGGCGGGCCGGCAGCTCCCGGCGCACACAGGCGCCCGCGGTGACCGGCGCCTCGTGCTTCTGCGCCGCGGCCAGCAGGGCCGGCACCGCGCCCGGCGGCAGCACGTCGTCGCTGTCCAGGAACATCACGAAGCGGCCGGCGGCGGCCCGCACCCCGTCGTTGCGCGGGGACCCGCAACCACCGCTGTTCTCCCCCCGGTGCAGCACCCGCAGCCGCGGCTCGGAGCGGGCCAGGGCGTCCAGGGCCGCGCCGGTGCCGTCGGTGGAGGCGTCGTCCACCGCGACCACCTCGGCGACGGCGTCGCCCTGCGCGAGCGCGGAGCGCACCGCGTCGGCCACGTGCCCGGCGTCGTTGAACGCGATGACGACGACGCTGACCTGTGCGGTGGGCGTGAGGGTAGGCCCAGGCTGTGGCTCAAGGGCTTCATTCACAGTCACTAAATCTACATTTCGTGTCGACAGCAGCTCTTGGCGCGAGCGGGTTTCGGACCCCTGTTCATCAGGGTCAGAGGTCGAAAACCACCGAGCGGTTGCACCGGCCACCCTCTTTTTCCGCCTCATTGCCGTCTCTTAACCCGCCGAGCCCCGGGACAGCGCCGTACGTTAACCCGCGCGAACGCCCCGCAAGGACGCCGGTACATGCTGTAACGACGCCGACGCCGGAGGATGCCGATCCGGCCACCGCCCACCGGCCCGATCCGTCCGCCTCCCCGGCGCCCGGCCGCTCACTGAAGGATCAGCTCCGCGACTCTGCCCGCCGCCCCGCCGTCGTCCAGATGACAGAACAGCTTCCGGAACTCCGCATACGCCCCCGCGCTCGCCCGCGCCACTCCCGGCAGATCCCCCAGAGCCTCGATCAACTCGCCCGTCGACGACAGCAACGGACCCGGCACCCGCGCCTCGAAATCCAGGCTGAAACCGCGCAGCGCGTCCCGGTAGTGCGCCAGATCCGGCGTCAGGAACAGCATCGGACGGCCCGTGCCCGCGAAGTCCGCCGCCAGCGACGAGTAGTCGGTCACCAGCACATCGGCCGCCAACAGCAGCTCGGTGGCGTCCGGATACGAGGACACGTCCACCGCGAACGGCGCGTGGTGACCCGGCAACCGGTCCGGCACCTGCGGATGGCTGCGCACCAGCAGCACATGGTCCCCGCCCAGCGCCGCCCGCGCCGCGTCCAGGTCCAGCGGCAGGTGCAGCCGGTGGTGCGAGGCGTCGTAGGCCACGTCGTCCCGCGGCGTCGGCGCGTACAGCACCGCCTTCTGATCCGGCCCGATCCCCAGCCGCGCCCGGACCGCGGCCGCCACCTCGTCCCGGTCCGCGGCGTGCAGCGCGTCGGTCCGCGGCAACCCGGTCTCCCACAGCTTCCCGCCGAAGCCCAACCCCGACCGCAGCACCGGGGTGCTCGCCGCGTTCGGCGACAGCAACACGCTCCACTGCCGGCCCAACCGCGGCCGCGGCGCCAGATGCGCCAGCCCCTCGCAGAGCGTCCCCATCAGATCCGCCCCGATCCGCTTCAGCGGCGTCCCGTGCCAGGTCTGGATCACCCGCTGCCCGGCCCGCCGCACGAACCACCGCGGCAGATGCGTGTTGGTGACGATCCAATGGCTGTGCGCCAACGCCCCGTGCCACGCCGCGCTGCCCACCATCACCGGACGGGCCGTCGGCGGCACCGCGGTCTGCCCGTCCCGCACCGCCCACAGATGCGTCACCTCCAGCCCCCGCCGCACCAGTTCCTCGTGCACCGCCCGCGGCGAATCCCCGTACGCCCGGCCCCCGAAGCTGCTGTAGAGCACCGTCTCGCGCAGCGGACGGGACCGGTGCAGCGGATAGTGCTGCTCGCGCAGCACCCGGCGCCGGTACGGGCCCCGATCGACCGGCGGCACCGCGGGACCCGCCGCCACGAACAGCTCGTCGCGGCGCACCCGGTCCAGCACGAACGGCTTGCCGCGCACCGTCCGCGACACCGGCAGCCCGTCGAAGACCGCCGGCACGCACCGCACCGGCGGGTCCAACGGCGAGCCCACCGCCCCCTGTTCCCGCAGGTGCACCGTCCACCGGCCCTCCCGCAGCGGCACCTCCCCGGCCCACGACGGCAGCGTCGCGAGCGGCAACGCGCAGTGGAACCGCCCGTCGTCGTGCACGGCCTCGAAGACCACCTCGTCGGCGTGCGCGGAGTGCTTGAGCACCACCTCCGGCGCCGCCGGCGCGGCGTCCGGCAGCGCCCCCGCCAACAACAGCGTCCCGTCCGTCCGCCACACCACCCGGTCCACCGACGCCTGCGGCACCCGGTCCTGGAGCACCAACTCCCCGCCCGTCGCGGCCGCCGCCACCACCTCCCGGCCGTGCGGCAGCGGATGCGCCACCGGCGCCGTCCCCGACGGACAGGCCACCACGTCCGTCCCGCCGTCGGCCAACACCAGCTCCGGCAGCCAGGTTTCGGTGTGCGCCGGCGGCACCGCGGCCGGCTCGCCGTCCCGCACCGGCCGGGCCGCGTCCCACGCGTCCAACCGCACCCGGACTAGACACCGACCGCCCCCGTCCGTCGCCCCCTCCGCCGGGAACGACACCACCGTCCCCGTCCCCTGGTGCGTCAACCGCAGCGCCACCGGCGCCGGACCGGGCGCGACCACCGCCAACTCCAGCGCCCCGCCCGCCACCACCGGCGGCCCCGCCAACCGCCGCACCCGACGGGCCACCGCGATCCGCAGCCGCCCGTCCACATACCGCGGCACCACCCACACCCCGCCCGCGCCCTCGTACCCGGACGGCTCCGCCCCCGACCCGCTCTCCGGCGCCGCCAGTTCGCCCGCCACCACCACCCCGGCCGACGCCAACAGCAGCTCCACCCGCCACTCGGCCCGCCCGTCGCCCGACCGTCCCCAAGCTCTCAACTCCGTTCGAGCAGGGGAGGCCCCAATCCCCTCAACGTCGCCGCTGCGCGGCGGCACCTTCCGCAACAGCCGCGCCGGATCCACCCGCAGCTCGAACCCCGACCAGTCGTAGCAGTGCAGCTCCTGCCCGGACGCCGCGGTCGCCTCCGGCATCGCCACCGTCCGCACCGGCAGCACGATCCGCCGCCGCCCGCACGACAGCACCGCCGTCCGCAGACCGCCGTGCCGGGTCGCGGCCGGCAGGTTCCGCACGTACGCCCAGCCGCGCAGCAGCAGCACCCCGCCCCGCCACACCGCCTCCCGGACCTCCGCCCGCACCGGGAAGTCCGCCCGCGACAGCCGCACCACCCCCGCCGGCAGCGCGAGCGGCGCCTCCGGCGGCAACACCGCCCGCCGCCGCAGCGGCGGCCCCGCCACCACGAACCCGCCCGGATTGCGCGCCTCGTGCCCCAACAGCGCCGCCACGTCCGCCAGTCGACCCGACCGCACCAGATACCAGCGCATCCGCAACTCCACCGGGAGCGCCCGCAGCAGCCGCGGATCGGTCCGCGCCAGGAAGTCCCGCGCACAGTCCAGGAACGCCGTCCGCACCTCCGGCGTCGCCCCCGGCACCGCCGCCACCAGGTCCGCCAGCCCCCCGGTCAACTGCACCCGGTCGTACTCCGCCCGCAGCCCGCCGCCCGCCGGCCGCGCCGGATCGGCCAGCAGCGCCCGCATCCGCGCCACCGCCGCGAACCGGTCCCGCACCGCCTGCGCCGTCGGCCGCGGCCGACGCTCGGGCCCCTCCGGCAGCCGCCGGTAACAGACGTGCTCGTGCAGCACGTCCACCGCCTCCGCCAGCACGTGCGCCGGCAGCGCCACCGCCGCCTCGTCGCCCAACTCGCCCTCGGGAAAGGCGAATCGATGCCGGTCCCAGAACGCCCGCCGGAACACCTTGTTCGCCACCAGCCCGTCCCGCAGCAGCGCCGGGTCCCCGGTGACATGGGTGCGCAGCGCCGTCTCCCGGCCCGCCGGATGGTCCGACGACTGGCTGCGGCCCGCCGGCCCCAACCGGTAGACGTTGCCGGTCGCCAGCTCCGCCCCCGACGCGTCCAACAGCCCCACCAGGTCCGCGTACGCCCGCGGCAGCAGCGCATCGTCCGGCGCCAGGAACGCCAGGTACCCGGTGTCCGGAAACGCGTGCCGGGCACCGAAGTTCCACGCCCCACCCAGGCCCCCGCCCTCGTGGTGCACCACCCGGAACCGCGGATCGCGCTCCACCACCCGCCGCACCGCCGCCGGCGGACCCTTTGGCCCGTTGGCCGGCCCGTCGTCCACCAGCACCACGTCCAACTCCGCCAACGTCTGCGCCGCCACCGACGCCAGACACTCCTGGACATGGCGCGCGGCCCCCACACCGCGCGGGACCGGGACGACGACGGTGAGCCGAGGCTTCATGGGCGTAACGAGCCTTTCCGGACGGGCGGACCACGGGAGCAACCCCGGGACGCACACGGGGCGATGCGGCCGACTCGTCCCTCAACTCGTCCATCGCCGACCCGGTCACCGACGCTGCGCTGAAAGGGTGAGGCGAAGGTGCGGCGGTCCGGTCCGGACGGCGCCATGGCGTACACCGTGGACAACGCGACCCGCACGACCGGTGCCCCCGCCCGGACACCGGCACCGCCCCCGCCGCCGACCAGGAAGGTGACCGCCCCGCGATGCCCGGCCGAACCGACAGCTCCGCCGCCACCGACCGCCCCGACACCGCGGCCCCGGCCCCGGCCCCCGGCACTCACACCCGCCCCACCGGCACCGCCCCCGCCGCCTCCACCGTCCGGCTCCCCACCCCCGGCGAACCCGGCGCACTGGCCCGACTGCGGCCCGCCCGGCCCCCGTTCGCCCGGCAACTGCGCCGGATCGGCCCCGGCCGCGTCCTGGAGATCGGCTGCGGCGACGGCGACACCCTCGCCGGCTGCGCCCCCGGCAGCGTCGGCATCGACCACGACCCGCGCTCCGTCGCCCACTGCCGCGCCCGCGGCCTGACCGCCTACACCGCCGACGCCTTCCTGACCGGCCCGCACGCCCGCCCTGGCGCCTTCGACGCGCTGCTCACCGCCCACGTCCTGGAACACCTCGACGACGAACAGGTCGAGGAGCTGCTGCGGGCCTACGTCCCCTACGTCCGGCCCGGCGGCGGGGTGCTGCTGATCACCGCCCAGGAGGCCGGCCACCGCGCCGGCCCGGAACCCGTCCGCTTCACCGACTTCACCCTGCTGCGGGCCTTCGCCGAGGCCACCGGGCTGGCCGTGCGGCGCACCTACTCCCACCCGCTGCCCCGGACCGCCGGGCGGGTCCTCGCGGCCAACTGCTTCGTCCTGGTCGCACAGGTGCCCCGGGGATGACGCGGTGCCCCGACGCGGGCCACCGACGGGCCGGCGCGCCCCCAAGGCCCGCCGCCCCGCGCGCGCCTCAGCCGCGCGCCGCCCGCGACCGCTGACGGGCCCGCGCCAGTGCCCGGGTCACGATCGGCGGCAGCACGTCCACCGCGACCCGGCGCAGCACCCCGCCCGACGCGGCGGAAACCACCGGACGCCCGGCCGGACGCGCCGCGGCCGACCGGGCCGCCCCCGCCGACTCCTGGTCCACCGGCGCCGCCGCCGGCTTCCGCTCGGCCTCCGACTTCCGGTGCCGCGACACCGGATGCGCCGGCTCCTTCGCCCCCTTGGCGCTCAGCCGCACCAGCGGCGCACCGTTGACCTGCTGCACCTCGTGCCAGACGTCACCGCGGCCGGCCAGCCACCCCAACAGCGCGCTGCGGTACGGCTCCGGATCGCCCCACGTGCCGTAGAACTTGGTGCCGGTGAGACAGATCGGCCGCAGCCCGTGGCCCGTCACCGCCTGCCAGGTCGCCGCGGCCACCCCCGGGCAGTGCTCGGCCCGGTAGTCGTCCATCACCACCACACCCCGGTCGTGCAGCAGCTCCCGCACCGCCAGGATGTCGCCGTGCACGTGCTCGTACAGATGCGAGGCGTCGATGTGCGCGAACCGCACGCTGTCCGCCTCGACGTGCTCGCTCACCAGCGAGCTCAACCCCTGCACGATGACCGGCAACTCCTCATGGAACGAAAGGTAGTTGGCCTCGAACGCCCGCCGGGTCAGCGTCGCGTACGACTTCGCCATCTCCTTGGAGTTGGAGGCGTCCTCGGCCGGCGAGTCGAACAGGTCGCAGACCGTGAACCGCTCGTCCGGGCGCAGCCGGGCCCCCAGGAAGATCGCGCTCTTGCCCATGTACGCACCCAGTTCGAGCAGGTCGCCCGGCACCTCCCGGTCCTGCTGCTGGCGCAGGAACCAGTCGAACAGGAGCTGATCGGCGGTGAAGAACCACCCCTTGACCTCGGACAGCCGGCTGGGGCGCGGCAGTTGGTCGGCACTCTGGTCTGCGGTAACGGCAGTCATCTGCGGTCCGTCTCCAGACGGTCGGGAATCGATGGCGAGGCACGGCACGCGGGCGCGGTGCGGACGTGGGGCCGCGGGCCGTCCCCCGGCGCCGCCGCGCCGTGGTGCGGCGGGCTCCAGGAGGACCCCCGCCGCACCATGCGTTTCACGAAGCGGCCGCCATCGTCCGCCAGGAACGTGAACGGAAGGTGAGCGGCGCCTCCCACAACGGTCATGGCTCGGCCCAGGAACCCGCACCACCCGCCCCGTACGCCGCGGTCACTTCACCGCGCCCGCCATCACCCCCGACACGAACTGCCGCTGGAAGGCGAAGAAGACGATCAGCGGCACCACCATCGACAGGAACGCCCCCGGCGCCAGCACGTCGATGTTGTTGCCGAACTGCCGCACCTCCTGCTGCAACGCCACCGTGATCGGCGGATGCCCGCTGTCCGCGAAGATCAACGCGATCAGCATGTCGTTCCACACCCACAGGAACTGGAAGATCCCCAACGACGCGATCGCCGGACCGCCGAGCGGCAGCACCACCCGCGTGAACAACCGCAGTTCACCCGCCCCGTCCAGCCGCGCCGCCTCCAACAGCTCCCGCGGGATCTCCGCGAAGAAGTTCCGCAGCAGGAACACCGCGAACGGCAGCCCGAACGCCGTGTGGAACAGCACCACCCCGGCCGTCGTCTCGAACAACCCCACCGCACCGAACAGCTTCGCCACCGGAATCAGTGCCACCTGCACCGGCACCACCAACAACCCCACCACCACCATGAACCAGCCGTCCCGCCCCGGGAACTCCAGCCACGCGAAGGCATAGCCCGCCAACGAACCGATCACCACCACCAACACCGTCGCCGGCACGGTGATCGCCGCCGTGGTCACCAGCGACCCCATCACCTTCCCGTTCGACAGCAGCGCCGCGTAGTTGTCGAACGTCAACTGCGCGGGCCGGGCGAACACCCGCCACCAGCCCGACTCCGCGATCTCCGCCGGACTGCGCAACGACGAGATCAGCAACCCCACCGATGGCATCAGCCAGAACAGCCCCACCAGCACCAGAAACACCCGCACCGCACCGCCCCCGGCGCGCGCCGCCCACCGCGCCACCCATGACGGACCCCCGCGCGCCCGCCGACCAACCTCGTGACCGGCCGGCGCCGCGGCCCCCTCCACGGCCGGGATCGACGAGGTCATCGGCGGCGCTCCTTCCGCATCCGGCGCAGATTCACGTACATCACCGGAGCCACCAGCACCAGGAGGAACACCGCGATCGCGCTGCCCAACCCCTCGTCCACATCCGTCCCGAACGACGACTGGAACAACTGCAACGCCAGCACATTGGCCGACCGCAGGCTGGAGCCCGGCGCGATCACATAGACCAGATCGAAGATCTTCAGCACATTGATCATCAGCGTCACCAGCACCACCACCAACACCGGCGCCAACAACGGCACCATGATCCGGCGGAACACCTGCCACTCACCGGCCCCGTCCACCCGCGCCGCCTCCAACAACTCCCGAGGCACCCCCGCCAGCCCCGCCGCGATCAACACCATCGCAAAACCGGCCCACATCCACACATAACTCCCGATGATGGCCGGTGTGACCAGCGCCGGCCCCAGCCAGTCCACCCCGTTGTACGCCGCCGCGAAGTTGGCCGCCGGCAACCGCAGTTGAGCCCCCGCCGCCTCCGCCGGCAACACATACGTCCCCTCCGCCCCCGTCACCGCCGACGCCACCACCCGGCCGCCCCGCACCGCCTGCACCGTCAGCCCCGCCAACGCCCGCTCACCCGGATCGATGACGTTCGGCCGCCCCCCACCCCCACGGGTGAAATCCAGCCACGCCGTACCGGTGACCTTCCCCGGCCGCGGACGCGCGAGCACCGCCTGCCGCGCCCCCCGCACATCCGACGGCTGCACCGCCACCAACGGCAGATTCACCGACGTTCCCGCCCGCGCCACCGACCGCGTGCTGAACGCCCCACCGCCCGACGGCCGCAGATCCGCACCCGGCCGCGGCTTCGCCCCCGGAAACGGCGCCGGCTTGGCGAACGTGTCGTGCACCGCCACCCACACCGCATTGGCCACCCCCCGCTGCGGATCCTGGTCGTACACCAACCGGAAGATGATCCCCGCCGCCAGCATCGAGATCGCCATCGGCATGAACACCACCAGCTTGAACGCCGTGCCCCACCGCACCCGCTCGGTCAGCACCGCGAAGACCAACCCCAGCGCCGTGGACACCGCCGGCGCCACCACCACCCAGACCACCGTGTTCCCGAGCGCCGTCCGGATGGCCTCGTCCGAGAACATCGCCCCGTAATTCCCCAGCCCCACAAAGCCGTTGCCCGACGCGTCGAACAGGCTCCGATACACCGAGAACCCGATGGGATACACCACCAGCGCCCCCAGCACCACCAACGCCGGCAACAGGAACACCGCCGCCACCCCCACCCGCGGCTTGGCCACCCGCCGCGGCCCCACCCCAACCCCTGCCCTCATCCCGCTCACCCGCTCAGTGCCCGAACGCCTTCGCCGCGTCCCGCTCCAAGTGCTGCTGCGTGCCCGCGACGTCCCCCGGGTCCTTCAGGAAGTCCTGGAGGTCCTTCCACTCGCCCTGCCCCGGCTTGCCGCCGAACGACGCCGGCGCCTGGTCGGACATGTCGAACCGGAAGTCATCGCCCGCCGCGATCAACGCCCCCGCGATCTTCCGCATCACGTCATCCGCGTACGCCGCCCGGTCCAACCCCCGGTTCGCCGAGACGAATCCGCCCGCCTGCGCCCAGATCTTGGCCGCGTCCGTCGACGCCAGGAACGTCAGCAGAGCCTGCGCCGCCCTGGTGCCCTTCAGCGCCACCGCCACGTCCCCGCCGGTCACCACCGGCGCCTTGGCGCCCACCGCCGGGAACGGGAACACCTTCGCGTCCGTCCCGACCTTCGCCTTCGTCTGCGCGATGTCCGCCGCCGCGTAGTCGGCCGACGACACCATCGCCGCCTTCGGGGTGTCCCCGCCGCTGAACGTCTGCGTCACCGACGTCGGGAAGTCCGTCTGCAACGCCCCCGCGTTGCCGCCCGCCAACAGCTCCTTGTGGCCGAAGAGTTGCCTCAACGTGGTCAGCGCCCGCGTCACGGACGGATCGGTCCACTTGAGGGCGTGCTTCGCCAACAGGTCGTACTTCTCCGGGCCCGCCTGCGACAGATACACGTTCTCGAACCAGTCGGTCAGCGTCCACCCGTCCGACCCGCCCACCGAGACCGGCTCCACCCCCGACTCGGACACCGTCCGCGCCACCTTCAAGAACTCCGGCCAGGTCTTCGGCTCCGACACCCCGGCGTTCTCGAAGACCTTCGCGTTGTACCAGACCAACGACTTGTTGCTGGCCTTGAAGTACACCCCGTACTCGGTGCCCTTGTGGGCCCCCAGATCCCGCCACCCCTTGCCGAAGTTCCTCGCCAACTCCGCCTTGGCGTCCGCCCCGAGAGGCTTGAGCCACCCCTTCTCGGCGAACTCGTTCAACACCCCGACCTGCTGCAACAGCGCCACGTCCGGCGGCCCACCACCCGCGATCTTGGACCCGACGAACCCGGCCATGTCATCACCGCTCGGCACGAAGTCCACCTTCGCCCCGGTCCGCTTCTCGAACTCCGCCAACACCTTCGCGAAGTTGTCCCGCTCCACCCCCGTCCACACCGCCGCCACCTGCACCCGCTGCCCACCCCACTTCGGCAACGCAACGCTGGGCGCAGTCCCCCCACCATCCCCCTCACCTTTCCCCCACCTCCACCACCACCCCCACTTCCACACCCACCCAACCCACCGCCATCGCCACGCCCACCACAACCGCCCCAACGACGGCCCTGCGCCGCCGCCCAACCACCCGATACGCAGGCCCGGTTCGAGGCTCCGCACCGGCCCGCCCCGCGCTGCGGCCCGTGCGACCCATGCGGCGCGAGCAGGAGGCCCACCCTGCCTGCCCCACCGGCGTCCGCCCCGCCGCCTGACCTCTCCGCCCGATCCGCCCGACTCGTCTACGCATCCCCGTCGCCTCCCCGTAGCCAGGTAGCTAGTAGCCCTCGCCCCCGCCGGGACGCCCCGTCGCCCGCCTCAGCGCGGGCGCCGCGGCGCCGTGCCGTGTACTCCGTGCGTGCTGTGCTGCGTGCTGTGCTGCCCACCGCTGGCGCGGTGCGGTGCGTGTCGCGCTTCGCTACCGCTCGCGTGGTGCAGTGATCACCGATCGCGGCGCTGTGCTGTGCCGCGCTGTGTCGTGCCGTACCTGATGCCGCGCTGCTCGTGCTTCCCATGACGCCCGCACTGCCGTGACGCCCGCGCTGCGCCCCTCGACGCGCCACCGATCGCGCTGCGGTGCCGATCGCGCTGCGGCGCCGCTCGTGACGCGCCGCCGATCGCGACGCGGTGGTGCCGTAGTCCTACGCCCCCACCACCGGCTCCGCAATACCGCCGCCCGCGCCAACTCCCCTTTTGTGATAGCCCCGTTACGGGCCGCCCCGCCAACCCCGCCAGCCACTACGCCCGGCAACGGATACTCGGGCACTCAAGCGCCCCACGCCCCCCACACGGCCAGCGCGACGGCACACATCGGTCCACCTGGTTGCCCATCCGCCCGGTCCGGCCGGATGGGCAACCAGGCGCGGTGGGCTACCGGGCGGTCACATCAACGACTGCCCCGGCGTCGCTCCCGAGGACTGCGCCGCCCGCTGGAGCGCGCTGGCCAGCAGGGCGAGGTCCGTCGGGCCGTTGCCCAACTCCCGCAGCGGGCGCCGGGCCGGCGGGTCACCCATCCGGGACCACTCCAGGGGCACGACGGTCGGCCGCAGCGTCGACGTGCGTGGTATCCGGCCGGTGACCCGGCCGGCCTGGAACGGGACGGACGTGCCGTCCGCCGTACGGTGCAGCCGCCCGCGGCCGGGCGGTACCGGCTCGGAGCCGGAGCCGGGCGCGTCCTCGCCCGGGTCGTCGACGGCGCCCAACTGGACGCGCAGGGTGGCCCGTTCGGCGGTCGCGGTGCCTTCCGTGCGGTCCGGGTGCCCCGTCGCGGCTATCAGGTGCACGCCCAGGGCCGCGCCGTCCCGGGCCACCGCCTCCAGGGCGCGCACCACGGAACCGGCGGCCGGGCGGCCCGTACTGCCCAGCGCCGGTGAGACCAGCGCGTCGAAGTCGTCGACCAGGACGAAGAGCCGGGGCATCGGCGCCGCGGCCCGGGCGGCTGCCTCGGCTGCCGTTGGGGCGTCCGATGCGGCCGGGGGTGCGGACGCGGCCGCGGGTGCGGGTGCGGCCGTGCCGGGTCCGGCGGAGGGGGCTGGGCTGATCTGCGGCGCCTGGTACGGCTGTTGGGTGGCCTGGTGGTCGGGGCGGTGGTTGGGGTGGTCTGGTTGGTGGTCGCGGGAGCGATGGGGGTCCTGCGCGGGGGTGTCCGGGCGGGTGCGGAGGCGGAGGGTGCCCGTGCGGGTGGGGTCCGCGGGGTCCGCCTGGGCGCCGCTGCCTCCTTCCTTGTTCCGGCAACGATTACGGAGAGTGATTTGTTCCTGGGATTCGTTACCCGTTGTGAAAGTGGCGGGTGGGGTTGAGGTGACGGAGGGGGTCGCGGGCGGGGGCGTTGAGGCGCTCGCCGTGGCGGTGGGGAAGGGCGAGGGAGTGGGCGCGGAACTGCCCTCGGTGGAGCGGCGGGGGGCGATGATGCGCGGGGCCGGGAGGTGCTTGGTGCGCCACTCGGAGAAGGGGGTGCCGGCCAGTATTTCGGCGCGCCGCTTCAGTTCGGAGGAGAGCGCCTGGGCGAACTCCCGCATCCGCACCGGGTCCGAGGCGGCCAAATGCGTGGTGACGTGCGGCAGTTCGGTGCAGGCGCGCAGGCCCTCGCCGCGCTCGGAGCCGGTGCCGTCCACCAGCACCACCGACAGCCGGTCCGGGCGGTCCGCGGCGGCCAGCGACGCGGCGAGCGACCGCAGCAGCTCCGTCTTGCCGGTGGCCGGCGCGCCCTCGACGAGCAGATGGGCGCCGTCGGCGGCGAGGTCGGCGACCACGGGGCCGTGCGGCCCGGCGCCGAGCACCGCGGCGGCGCCGGGCCGGTCGGTGTCCTGCGCGGCCGCCCAACGGGCCATCAGGGAAGCGGGGGTGGCCCGGGCGAGCCCCAACTCGTCCAGCAGCCGCGCCGATTCCGGCAGCGGTATGGCGGCGCGCGGCGCGGTCGGCCCGCCCGGTCGGCCGCTCGCCTCGGCCTCCCGTAGGGGCGCCAGCGCCCGCGCGAACCGCTCGGCCCAGGCGGCGGAGACCGCGTCCACGGTCGCGACCGTGCCGTTCGGTCCGGAGCCCGGCTGGATCACCCGTAGGGCGGTGGCGACGTCGCCGCTGAGCACCGCCACCGCCCCGCACTCGCCGAACGCCGGCGACGCGGCCCGCGCCGCCTCGTACGTCGCCGCCAGGGGGAAGGCGGGGGAGGCGGCCGGGGTCTCGGCCAGGCAGAGGACGTGGACGCCGGCCGCCGGGCCGCCCGCCGCCAGCCGCGCGGTGGTCTCGCGCAGCGCCGACGAGCCGGGGTCGCCGTCCACGATCAGCAGGGTGTGCGGCCCCTGGTGGCGGGCGGCGACCGCGGCCACCTCGGCGCGCTCGGCACTGGGCCAGCCGGGCCCCAATGGGCCGTCGTCCAGCCGCCGCACCAGTTCGGCCGTGCGGGCCGCGGCCTGCTCCTTGTCGTAGGCGAGCAGCAGTCGGCAGTCCTGGCCGCGGGCCGGGCGGACGTGCGGCAGCCAGCCCAGCCAGGACCAGTCGGCCACCCGCTCCTCGACGGGGCGCGCCCGGTCGGTGCTGATCAGCACGATCTCCAACGCGCCGGGGGAGTGCAGCGCGGCCACCTGCGCGGCCGCGGACCGGGCCAGCCCGACCAGCCGCTCGCGCGGCCCCGCCAGCCCGAGGGCGCCGGCCCGACGCAGCTCGACGGCGACCGGCGCGGCGGTGCGACCGCCGTCCCGCTCGGCCGTCCCCAGGCGGATGGTGAACGCGTCCGGGTGGTCCGGGCCGCGCTCCCAGAGCCGGGGACCCGGGCCTAGCGCGGTGAGTAGGATCCCGGCGGCGTCCGGCCAGCGGTCGTGTGCGGCGGGGGCGGAGGGCGCGCTGGGGGGCTCGGCGGCCGGGCGGTCCTGGTCGTCCGCGGGGGCCGTCCCGGCGGCGTCGCGGTACGCGGTCTGAGGCGCCGGCTCCTGCTGCGGCTCCTCCGCCGCGGGGCGGCCGCCGGCCAGGCGGCGCGCCCAGGCGCCGAGGCCGCCGCGCCGGCCGGACTTACGGGTGCCCGCAGGGTCCGGCGGGACCAGGGATTGCTGTCCGCCGTGGGTCTGTCCACCGGCGGGCGCGGTGTCGAAGCCCGCTCCGGTGTCGGTGCGGTAACTGGCCGCGGCCTCCTGCCCGTTGGCCGTCCCGGGGGGTGTGGGCGCGGTCGGGTGTCCCGTCCCGTAGGCCATGCCGGGGGCGTCGGTGGCGTCCGGCCCGTAGGCGGTGGGGGCGGGGCCCTGGCGGGGCGTGGCCGGGGCGGCGGGTGGGAACAGGCCGTCCACGGTCTGCCCGGGGGCGTGGGGGTCGGTCCCCTCCGGGGCGTCCGTCGTGCCGCGGTGGTCACCGGGCGCCGGGGCCGGAAAGCCGCGCAGCGGGGTCTCCTGGCGCCGGGAGCCGCCCGCGAAGCGGCCGTCCGGGTCGAGCGCCTGGGGCGCGGCGGTGGTCGGTCCGCTGCCGTCGTCCAGGGCCCGGCCGGCGTCGGCGTACAGCACGCCCGCCGCGGTCTCCCCGGTGGCCGCCGCCCCGGGGGCGATGCCTCCGGGGACGACCCGGAGGTGGCCCTCGCCGTCGGGGGTGGCGGTCAGGGTCACCTCCGGGGTGCGCGGCGGGGCCTGGAGGCGCAGCGCGGACTCGCCGACGCGCAGCAGGACGCCGGGCGGCAACGGGACGGCCAGGTCGCCGAGTTCGGTGCCGTCGACGGCGGTGCCGTTGGTGGAGCGCAGGTCGGCGACGTACACGGCGCCGTCGGGCTCGACCGTCACGGCGCAGTGCAGGCGGGAGACGTCGGGGTCGTCCAGGGGGACGTCGGCGTCGGCGGAGCGGCCGACGCGGACCTGGCCGCCGTGCAGCAGGTGCACGCCGCCGGCGTCGGGGCCGGAGACCACGCGCAGTTGGGCGGAGCCGTGCGGCAGGCCGTGGGCCGGGGCGGGGCCGGGGCCCTGGAGGGAGAGCACCGCGCCGTCGATCAGGGGTGGCTCGCCGAGCGCCGCGCGCTGGGGGTCGAGCCGCTCGGTGCCGGCGTAGAGCACGACGGGGGCGCTGCCGCCGGTGGTGCCGACGTCCGCGCCGGAGCCCGCCACGGCCGCCGCGAGCGAGCCGGCCACCGTCGCCAGGGCGGTGCCGGCGGGGGCCGTCACGAGGACGTCGCAGGCCCGCGTGGTGTGGCCGCTGCGCGGCCCGAGGACGGTCAGCCGGATCTGCATCGCCGTCAACGGTCCCTTCTGCCGGGAATGATCGGCAGGGGCTCCGCTCGTCCCCCACCGCACCCCGGGCACGTCGGCACGGACATGTCCCATGCACGTCGCGACAGTGACCGCGCGCCCCTACCGCGTGCGTGCTGGGATGCATCCTCGCACCTGCCACTGACAACACGCCCGCCGACCGCCCTTTAATGATCTTGATTGGTCGGCGCTCGGCGGAAAACCGCCTGGTTACGGGCAGCGAACCGGCCGATTTCGATCATCAAGCGTCGTCGAAGCGATCAGCGACGGACGCCACCCGGACCGCTGACGCGAGGCGCCGGCGCCTTGACGCGACCGCCGGACGCCCCCGTACTGACCGGCCCGGAGGCGTCCGGAATCCGGGCAACCAATGGCCCGTAACCGGCGTCTTTCCGAAGAGCCCCGACCCGTCTGCCGAACCGAAATGTTTGTGCGACGGCACTACAGTGGGGCGGACGGGCCGCGAGCTGACCCAGCGGGCCAGAGCCAAGCATCCACCACGACCAGGGAGCGCATGACGTGCGGCCGGTAGGCAGCAAGTACCTGCTTGAGGAGCCGCTGGGACGCGGCGCCACGGGCACCGTCTGGCGTGCCCGCCAGAGGGAGACGGCCGGCGCCGAGGCCGCCGTCCCGGGGGAGCCCGGCGAAACGGTTGCGATCAAGGTCCTCAAGGAGGAGCTGGCGTCCGACGCGGACGTGGTGATGCGCTTCCTACGGGAGCGCTCGGTCCTGCTGCGGCTCACCCACCCCAACATCGTCCGGACCCGCGACCTGGTCGTCGAGGGCGACCTGCTGGCGCTCGTCATGGACCTGGTCGACGGCCCCGACCTGCACCGCTACCTCCGCGACAACGGCCCGTTCAGCCCGGTGGCGGCCGCCCTGCTCACCGCGCAGGTCGCCGACGCGCTGGCCGCCAGCCACGCCGACGGCGTCGTCCACCGCGACCTCAAGCCGGCCAACGTCCTGCTCGCCGGCTCGGACGGCAGCGGCGAGATGCACCCGATGTTGACCGACTTCGGCATCGCGAGGTTGGCGGACTCCCCGGGGCTGACCCGCACGCACGAGTTCGTCGGCACCCCCGCCTACGTGGCGCCGGAGTCCGCCGAGGGCCGCCCGCAGACCTCCGCGGTGGACATCTACGGCGCCGGCATCCTGCTCTACGAGCTGCTGACCGGCCGCCCGCCGTTCGGCGGCGCGACCGCCCTGGAGGTGCTGCACAAGCACCTGGGCGAGGAGCCGCAGCGCCCCGCCTCGGTTCCCGGGCCGATGTGGACGATCGTCGAGCGCTGTCTGCGCAAGCGCCCCGAGGAGCGGCCCAGCGCCGAGAACCTCGCCCGCGGGCTGCGCACCGTCGCGGCCGGCATCGGCGCCAACGCCACCCCCGAGCAGGCCCGGGCGGCGCTGGGCGTCGCCGCGCTGCTCGTCCCGGACCCGGACCCGGCCACCGTTCCCGGCACCGGCGAGGGCCAGGGGACGGGCGACGCGGCGCCCACCCAGGTGCTGCCGACCAACGCGGCCTCCTACGACCCCGGTGCGGCGACCAGCGTGCTGCCGTCCACCGGGGGCCCCGCGCCCACCCGGGCCATGCCGCCGGTGCCCCCGATGCCGGCGGGCATGCCCATGGCCGGCCCCCAGGAGCCCCAGGGGCCGCACCCCTGGGAGTCCCAACTGCGCGCCGCCCGGGACCGCAACGACCAGACCCAGGTGCAGTACCTGGACCCGCAGGACGACCCGTTGCGCCGTCGCCCGCAGCGCCGCCCGGCGCCCGCCCCGGCCCCGTACGCCGGCCAGCAGGGCGGCTACCCGCAGCAGCGCCCGCCGGCCCCGCAGCGCCGCCAGGAGCCGCCGCCGCAGCGCTATGAGCCGGCCCCGCCGCCCGCCCGGGAGCCCCGGCCCCCGCGCGAGCCGCGCCGGCGCAGCGCCAACCCGATGCGGATCCCCGGCCTGGGCTGCCTGAAGGGCTGTCTGTTCACGGTGCTGCTGCTGTTCGTGGCGGGCTGGCTGGTCTGGGAGTTCACCCCGCTCCAGCAGTGGATCGGCACCGGCCGGAGCTTCTTCGAGCAGGTCGGGCACGTCTTCAGCCAGATCCAGCACTTCGTACAGAAGCTCGGCGGCTGACGGTCCGTACGGGCGAGCGTCGACGGCTTGATGGATTTGTCGACATCGGGCCGGTGAATTCCCGTACAGAAGTGACGGTTGCCGCTATTGGGGGCACTGAACCCTCTGGCGCCCGCGTAGCTTTGACGCCAACCTCAGCCCCCGCAGCACGCTCGGGGGCCCGACACGTCGGAGCAGTCTTGGCACGGAAGATCGGCAGCCGGTACACCGCTCACCAGATCCTGGGGCGCGGCAGTGCCGGCACGGTATGGCTGGGCGAGGGGCCCGAAGGGGCCGTGGCCATCAAGCTGTTGCGCGAGGACCTCGCCTCCGACCAGGAGCTCGTCGGCCGCTTCGTGCAGGAGCGGGCGGCGCTGCTCAGCCTCGCGCACCCGCGCGTCGTCGGGGTCCGCGACCTCGTCGTCGACGGCGCCGACCTCGCGCTCGTCATGGACCTGATCCGCGGGACCGACCTGCGCACCCGTCTGGAGCGCGAGCGGCGGCTGGCCCCGGAGGCCGCCGTCGCCATCGCCGCCGACGTCGCCGACGGCCTGGTCGCCGCGCACGCCGCCCGGATCGTGCACCGCGACGTCAAGCCGGAGAACGTCCTTTTGGACATGCAGGGGCCACTCGGCCCCGGTGGCGCGCACCCCGCGTTGCTCACCGACTTCGGCATCGCGCGCCTGGTCGACACACCCCGCCGCACCCTCTCCCAGGCCCAGGCCGGGGGGACGTCCGGCGCGCTGCGCTCGACCAAGGTCATCGGCACCCCCGACTACCTCGCCCCGGAGATCATCGAGGGGCTGCCGCCGCGCGCCTCGGTGGACGTCTACGCGCTGGCGACCGTCCTGTACGAGATGCTCGCCGGCTTCACGCCCTTCGGGGGCGGCCACCCGGGCGCGGTGCTGCGCCGGCACGTCACCGAGAGCGTCGCCCCGCTGCCCGGCATCCCGGACGAGCTGTGGCAGTTGCTCATCCAGTGTCTGGCCAAGGCGCCCGCCTCCCGGTTGCGCGCCCCTGAACTGGCCGCCCGGTTGCGGGAGATCCTGCCGGACCTGGCCGGCATCCCGCCGCTGGACATCGACGAGCCCGGTGACGAGCAGGCGGCCGACGACCCGGAGGGCGCGCCCGCCGGCGCCCACCAGGAGGCGCGCTATCCGGCGACGGCCCCCGAGGGCCCGCCGCGCGGCGCGGTCCCCCTCGTCCAGGGCGCCACACCGGACTCCAACCGGGAGACGCACACCAGCATGCGGGTCCCCGAGCCGGACGAGCTGGCCGGCGGTGCGCACGGCACCGCCCGTACGCCGCGGGCCGCGGGGGAGCGCCGGGCGGGTTCGGCCCGGCACCGCTCCACCCCGGAGGCGGTGCGCCTGCGCCGGATCAAGCTGGGCGTGGCGGCCGCCCTGGTCCTGGTCGCGGCCGCGGTCGCCGGCCTGTTGGCCTCGGGGGGCGACGACGCACCGCGCGACCTCTCCCCCGGCGTGCACCTGCCGCACCAGGACCCGCCGCAGCAGCTACCGCAGGACCCGCGACAGGCCCCGTGACCTGCGGCGGACGCCGTGACGGGGGCTTCGGTCGGGCCGCGCGGAGCGGCTGCGCGGCCCGCTCCCGGCCGGCCCGGGGCGCCGGGGTCGACAACGCTCCGGGACAGATTGTCGGTAGCAGCCGTTAGGCTGGGTGCGTGGCAGTCGTCGATGTATCCGAAGAGCTGAAGTCCCTCTCCTCGACCATGGAGTCGATCGAGGCCGTCCTGGACCTCGACAAGATGAGGGCCGATGTCGCCGTGCTTGAGGAGCAGGCCGCGGCGCCGTCCCTGTGGGACGACCCGGCGAACGCGCAGAAGATCACCAGCCAGCTCTCCTACCTCCAGGGTCAGCTCCGCCGTGCCGAGGAGCTGCGCGGCCGCGTCGACGACCTTGAGGTGCTCTTCGAGCTCGCCGAGGCCGAGGGCGACGAGGAGACCCGTGCCGAGGCCGAGCGCGAGCTCGTCGACGTCCGCAAGGCGGTGGACGAGCTGGAGGTCCGCACCCTGCTGTCCGGCGAGTACGACGCCCGTGAGGCCCTGGTGAGCATCCGCGCCGAGGCCGGCGGGGTGGACGCCGCCGACTTCGCCGAGAAGCTCCAGCGGATGTACCTGCGCTGGGCCGAGCGCCACGGCCACAAGACCGAGCTGTACGAGACCTCCTACGCCGAAGAGGCCGGCATCAAGTCGACCACCTTCGCCGTCCAGGTGCCGTACGCCTACGGCACGCTCTCCGTCGAGCAGGGCACCCACCGCCTGGTGCGCATCTCGCCGTTCGACAACCAGGGCCGCCGCCAGACGTCGTTCGCGGGCGTCGAGGTGCTGCCGGTCGTCGAGCAGACCGACCACATCGAGATCGACGAGAGCGATCTGCGGGTGGACGTCTACCGCTCCTCCGGTCCCGGCGGACAGGGCGTCAACACCACCGACTCCGCGGTCCGGTTGACCCACCTCCCCACCGGCATCGTGGTCTCCTGCCAGAACGAGCGCTCGCAGATCCAGAACAAGGCCACCGCCATGAACGTCCTCCAGGCGAAGCTGCTGGAGCGGCGCCGCCAGGAGGAGCAGGCCAAGATGAACGCCCTCAAGGGCGACGGCGGCAACTCCTGGGGCAACCAGATGCGTTCGTACGTCCTGCACCCGTACCAGATGGTCAAGGACCTGCGTACGGACTTCGAGGTCGGCAACCCGCAGTCCGTGCTGGACGGCGACATCGACGGTTTCCTGGAGGCCGGCATCCGCTGGCGCAAGCAGAGCGAGCAGCAGGCCAAGTAAGCCGAAAGCGGACAAAGTTCCGCGTGCCGCACGAGACAACTGCCTCCCCTGGGGAGGCAGTTGTCGTTTGTGGTGGCGGTTAGGTCACAGTCGTACGTCCATGTATCGCCCAACTCATGGCAATTCAGGCATCAAGCCTTTATTCGGCCTTGACGATGTTCCGAGAACTGGGAAGGCTGAGCGCGGCATGCGTGTGTCATGGGGCGCGTGTAGGAACGGGGAGACGAAGGGCCCGCCCGCGATCGCGGGGCGTCGGTCCGCACACCCCCATCGGTCGTTGCCCCGTGCGGCGGTGCTCCAATGACGAGTTCAGCTACTGGGGGTAGCAGTACATGACGAAGAAGACGCGGCTGCGCGTGGCGCGCATTGCGGCCGGTGCGGTGATCGCGGCCGGTGCGTCGCTGACCGCGGCCGGCGCGGCGTCCGCCGCCGAGACCGGGCAGGGCCAGGCTGCGGGCACCGTCTGCAAGCCGTGGGACGTGCTCAAGCTGTTCTGCGACGACACCAGCGGCGGCACCTCCACCGGTGGTGAGTCCACGGGTGGCGACACCACGGGCGGTAAGACCTCCGGTGGCGACACGACCGGCGGTGACACCACGGGCGGCAAGACCTCCGGTGGCGACACCTCCGGCGGTGACACCACGGGCGGTAAGACCTCCGGCGGTGACACCACTGGTGGCGACACGACCGGTGGTGACACGACCGGTGGCGACACGACCGGTGGCGACACCACGGGCGGCGACACCTCCGGTGGTCAGACGACCGGTGGCGACACCACCGGCGGCGACACCACGGGCGGTCAGACGACCGGCGGTCAGACCACGGGTGGCGACACCACCGGTGGTCACACCTCCGGCGGCCAGACCTCCGGTGGTCAGACCGGTGGCAGCACCACCGGCGGCCACTCCGGCGGTAGCAGCACCGGCGGCCACTCCGGTGGCAGCAGCACCGGTGGCCACTCCGGTGGCAGCAGCACCGGCGGTGGCAGCACCACCGGCGGTGACAGCACCGGTACCGGTACCGACAACGAGGGCTCCAAGCCGATCGACCAGCCCGGCCAGGGCAAGGAGCAGGTCGTCGACACCCCGGGCCAGGCCAAGCAGCAGGCCAAGGGCGGTCAGCTCGCCGAGACCGGTTCGTCCGGCACGACCTTCCTGCTGATCGGTGCGGCGACGATGATCGCCGGCGGCGTGGGCTTCCGGGTCCTGCCGCGCCTGATGAACAAGGGCAACGGCGCGGCGGCCGCCTGACGCCGACGCGTTACGCGACGAGGGGCCCGGGACGCACGCCGTCCCGGGCCCCTCGGGCGTCAAGGTGGGGTGAGGGGCGGTTCTCGCGCACCCTGCGTGGCGGCGTCGTGACGAAGGCGGCGCCGCGGCCGCTCTCAGACGGCCTGGCGGAGCAGCACCGCGAGCGCGATCAGCGCGACCAGCAAGGCCGCCAGCACTACGGGGTTCAGTTGGCCGAAAAAGCCCGCCTGCTGCTGGAGTCGTTCCCTGCTGGCCCGGCACACAGGGCAGCGGCCCTCGCTCACAGGGGCCGCGCAGTTGGCGCACACCAATCGGTCGTACGTCATGCGACCTCCTTACTTCACTGGACCAACGCACCAGGAGGCGCGTTGGTTCCCACTACCACTGTGCCAGGTCCGCCGTGGTACGGCGCGCGCCCATGGAGCGTTCCGGCCCCGCCCGCGCGAAACGCGCCCGCCCGTCGCCCGGATTGTGCGTCTTTTGTCCCGTAGGCACAGTGAAGAAACGCACCAACCCCCGTCGGCGGCTTCGCGGCCACGTGAGGTTCGCGTAGGGTCACGCTCACCGACGGGAGCCACGACCGGCAACCCGTTCCCCTACCCAGGTCGACCGTGGTGCATCAGTGATCCGATTCGACAACGTCTCCAAGACCTACCCGAAGCAGAACCGCCCCGCCCTCAGGGACGTCTCCCTGGAGATCGAGCGCGGCGAGTTCGTCTTCCTGGTGGGCTCCTCGGGCTCCGGTAAGTCCACCTTCCTGCGGCTGCTCCTACGTGAGGAGCGCGCCAGTCACGGCGCCGTCCACGTACTGGGGAAGGACCTGGCCAAGCTCTCCAACTGGAAGGTGCCGCAGATGCGTCGCCAGGTGGGCACGGTCTTCCAGGACTTCCGGTTGCTGCCCAACAAGACGGTGGGGCAGAACGTCGCCTTCGCCCTGGAGGTCATCGGCAAACCGCGCGGACAGATCCGCAAGACGGTGCCCGAGGTCCTCGAACTCGTCGGCCTCGGCGGCAAGGAGGACCGCATGCCCGGCGAGCTGTCCGGTGGTGAGCAGCAACGCGTCGCCATCGCGCGGGCGTTCGTCAACCGCCCGCTGCTGCTCATCGCCGACGAGCCCACCGGCAACCTCGACCCGCAGACCTCCGTCGGCATCATGAAGCTGCTGGACCGGATCAACCGCACCGGCACGACGGTGGTCATGGCCACCCACGACCAGCAGATCGTCGACCAGATGCGCAAGCGGGTCATGGAACTTGAGAAGGGCCGGCTCGTACGCGACCAGTCGCGCGGCGTGTACGGCTACCAGCACTGAAAGGACGCCATGCGCGCCCAGTTCGTCCTGTCGGAGATCGGCGTCGGTCTCCGCCGCAATCTCACGATGACCTTCGCCGTCATCGTCTCCGTAGCCCTCTCGCTCGGCCTCTTCGGTGCCTCGCTGCTGATGCGCGACCAGGTCAGCACGATGAAGGGCTACTGGTACGACAAGGTCAACGTCTCCATCTTCTTCTGCAACAAGAACGACGCCGAGACGGCCGCCAACTGCGCCAAGGGCGCGGCGACCCAGCAGCAGAAGGACGACATCCTCGCCGAGCTGAACCGGCTCCCGCTGGTGCAGAACGTGCAGCACGAGACCAGTGACCAGGCGTACAAGCACTACAAGGAGCAGTTCGGCGACACCCCCGTCGCCGGTCTGGTGACGCCGGACCAACTGCCGGAGTCCTTCCGGGTCAAGCTCAAGGACCCGACCAAGTTCGACGTCATCAAGTCGGCGTTCTCCGAGCGGCCCGGCGTGGAGCAGGTGCAGGACCAACGGGACACCGTCGAGCCGCTGTTCCGCCTCCTGGACGGCATGCGGTACGCGGCGCTCGGCGTGATGGGCCTGATGCTGGTGGTGGCGCTGATGCTGATCGTCAACACCGTGCGGGTCTCCGCGTTCAGCCGCCGCCGGGAGACCGGCATCATGCGGCTGGTCGGCGCGTCCAGCTTCTACATCCAGATGCCGTTCATCATGGAGGCGGCGATCGCCGGCCTCATCGGCGCCGTGTTCGCCTGTGTGCTGCTCGTCGGCGGCAAGTACTTCATGATCAACCAGTGGTTGGCCAAGCAGATCCAGGTGGTCAACTTCATCGGCTGGGACTCCGTCCTGGCGGTGCTGCCGCTGGTCCTGCTCATCGGGCTGCTGATGCCCGCGCTCGCCGCGTTCTTCGCGTTGCGCAAGTACCTCAAGGTGTGAGCTTCGCCAAGGGCGCCGTACGGTCAACTCCCCGTACGGCGCCCTTTCGTCGCCTAGACTCGCCGCCATGTCGGGCCCGTGTCGGTACGGTCGGCCCCGCCGCATCCGCCGCGGGGCGGCCCTGACGTTGTTCCTCGCCGGCGTGCTCGCCGCGGGGGCGGCCACCGGCACCTGGGACGACGTCGGAGACACCGCGGAGCCGGCCGCCCAGGGCCGCCCCGCCGACGACGGGCCCGCCGGGTCGGCGACCGCCGAACGGGCCGCCCGGGCCGCCGAACGGGCCGTCGCGGACGGCAAGTCCGGTACCCAGGCGGCCGATGACGTGGTCAGCCGCAGCGGCGACCGCTGGTCGGCGGTCTACACCCCCGGCGAATTCGCCGATTTCCAGGCCCAGTTGGACGGCTCCTACGTCGGCGTCGGGCTGTGGGTGCGGCAGCGAGACGATGGCCGGATCACGGTGTCCCGGGTCCAGCCCGGCGGCCCCGCCGAGCGCGCCGGGATCGCCGTCGGTGACCGGCTCGACGCCGTCGACGGCCGGCCCGCCCGAGGCCGGCCGGTCACCGAGACCGTCGGCCGGCTGCGCGGCGACGGCCCGGACGGCTCCGGGGCGGCCCCCGGCACGCCCGTCCGGCTGGACCTCGACCGCGGCGCCCGCCACTGGAGCGCGATGTTGCACCGCACCCGGCTGCACACCGAGAACGTGACCGTGGACCGGCCGGCCGGCGGCGACGGCCCGACCCGTATCAAGATCACCGCGTTCGCCAAGGGCACCGGCGCCGCGGTCCGCCGCGCGCTGCGCACCGCCGACCCGCGGGACGGGTTGCTGTTAGACCTGCGCGGCAACACCGGCGGCCTGGTCAGCGAGGCCGTCGCCACCGCGTCGGACTTCCTCGACGGTGGCCTGGTCGCCACCTACGACGTGCACGGCAGCCAGCGCGCGCTGTACGCGCAGGGCGTCGGTGATCCCCGGACCCCGCTGGTGGTGCTGGTGGACGGCGGCACGATGAGCGCCGCCGAGCTGCTGTCCGGCGCCCTCCAGGACCGCGGCCGGGCCGTCGTGGTGGGCTCGCCGACGTTCGGCAAGGGCTCGGTCCAGATGCCCACCCGGCTCCCGGGCGGCTCGGTCGCGGAGCTGACCGTCGGCCACTACCGCACTCCGTCCGGCCGGGCCGTGGACGGCGCCGGCATCACCCCGGACCTGATCGCCCCGGATCACGCCGAAGAACGGGCCCGCACAGTATTGAGTGGCCTCGGCACCGGTGCGTAGTGCGAAAATGGCCGCACTATGGCTACCAAGGGCAAGGGCAAAGAGAAGAACGACGGGCGCAAGCTCGTCGCGCAGCACAAGAAGGCGCGGCACGACTACCACATTCTGGACACCTTCGAGTGCGGTCTGGTGCTGACCGGCACCGAGGTGAAGTCGCTGCGTCAGGGGCGGGCGTCCCTGGTGGACGGATTTGTCCAGATCGACGATCGGGAAGCCTGGCTGCACAACGTCCATATCCCGGAATACGCGCAGGGGACCTGGACCAACCACAGCGCGCGGCGGAAGCGGAAGCTGCTGATGCACCGGGTCGAGATCGACAAGCTGGAGGTCAAGTCCCAGGAGACGGGTCACACGATCGTGCCGTTGGCCCTGTACTTCAAGGACGGCCGGGCCAAGGTCGAGATCGCGTTGGCCAAGGGCAAGAAGGAGTACGACAAGCGGCAGACGCTGCGCGAGAAGCAGGACCGTCGCGAGACGGAGCGGGCGATCTCGGCGGTCCGGCGCCGGCAGCGGGCGTAGCTCCCGGCGGCCGGGCCCGGGCCGTGAGCGGCCGCCGGGAAATGTGCTGGCACGCGCGTGCGGTGGTCACGTACGATGGGGACACACCCCGCGAGGGTGTGGCACCACCTTTGAAAAGAAAACATGGGGATGATCGGTTTCGACAGCGGATGTCGAAGCAGGGGAAGCGAGTCGAGGAAGCGGCAATGATCTCGTAAACCACATGCCGAAACCAATAATCGCCAACACCAAGCGCGATTCCTTCGCCCTCGCTGCCTAAGTAGCGACTTGCGAAGTGTCAGCCCGGGGCTGTTCCCGACCCGGATCCTGGCATCAGCTAGGGGACTAAACCTCGATCCCGGTCACGGGGTGAAGAGGGAAATCAAACAGTGGCTGGGCCCGTCGGAGACTTGTCCGTGTGATCTCCGGGGCCGAGAAAAGCGCAGCGGACTGCACTCGGAGAAGCCCTGATTCCGCACCGTTGGACGCGGGTTCGATTCCCGCCATCTCCACGAAGACGACAGGCGACGTGTGCCCGCGAAAAGCGCGGGCGGCGTCGCCTGTCGTCGTTTGTGTGCGGCTTTCGCGGGGCGGGGCGCCGCCGTCGGGCGGGGGCTCCGTCGTCAGGTGCGGCGGGCCGGTTCGTGGGGCGCGCGGGTGCCCGTCGCCGCGGTGAGGGCGAGGGACAGGGCGGCCGCCGCGGCCGGGACGGCGTAGCCGGCGGCGGGGGACGGCAGGTGGTCCGCGGCCCAGCCGCCGGTGGCCGAGCCGGCCGCGATGCCGGTCAGCAGCGCGGTCACCGCCAGCGTCATCCCCTCGTTCAACCGGCCGGCGGGGGTGCGGGATTGGACCAGGCCCATGCCGGTGACCATGGTCGGGGCGGTGGCCGTGCCGGCGGTGAGCAGGGCCGCGGCGAGCAGCGGCGGGGCGCCCGTTGCGGCGGCCAGCAGCGGCAGTGTCAGCAGGGCGGCCATCGCGGCGGTGCAGCGCAGGAGGCGCCGGGCGGGCCGGGCCGCCGGGGGCAGCAGGCCGAACAGCAGCCCGGCCGCGCCCGATCCGGTCGCCTGGAGGGCGAGCAGCCCGCCCGCCGCCGCCCGGAAGCCGTGCGCGTCCGCGTAGGCGAGCGTGACGACCTCCAGGGAGCCGAAGACCGCGCCGGTGGCCACGAAGGTGAGCAGCAGTGGGGGCAGGCCGGGGGCGCGCAGCGGGGAGCCGGGGCGGCCGGGCGGCCGCGGGACGGCGGGGGGTTCGGTGCGGCGCTGGGCGGCGAAGAGCAGGACGCCGGTCAGGAGCAGGGCGGCGGCGACGGCGGTGCCGGCCTCCGGGGCGACGGCGGTGCACAGCAGCGTCGCGAGGAGCGGGCCGAGCAGGAAGCACAGTTCGTCGGCGGCCTGCTCGAAGGAGTTGGCGGCGTGCCGGGCGGCGGGGTCGGCGCGCAGGAGGTGGGCCCAGCGGGCGCGGGACATCCCGCCGGTGTTGGGGGTGGTCGCGGTGGCGGCGTAGGAGGCGAAGAGGGTCCAGTCCGGGGCGCCGGCGCGGACGCACAGCAGCAGCGAGAGCGAGCCGAGGACCGCAACGGCGGTGGCCGGTACGGCGATCCGGGCCTGGCCGTGGCGGTCGATGAGGCGGGCCGTCCACGGGCCGACCAGCGCGGTCGCGGCGAGTCCGGTGGCGGTGACCGCCCCGGCCAGGGCGTAGGAGCCGCGGCTGCCGGCGATCATCAGGACCGCGCTGACGCTGAGCATGCCCATCGGCAGTCGGGCCAGCAGGTTGGCCGCGGTGAAGGCGCGGGCGCCGGGGACGGCGAAGAGCCGGGCGTAGGGGGAGCGGCGGCGGGGGCGGCGTACGGGCGGGGGCGAGATCGGGCGGGCGGCGAGGAAGAGGATCACGTCGTTCACGGTCGCGGTGGGGGCGGCGGGGCGTCCAACACCTGCGCGGGCCGATTGACGCGCCTGCGGTGTGAGTGTCGGGGGCGGGCCCGTGAGGTGCGTCAACGCGGTGTGGTGGCGGGCGTCCGGTGTGAGGATGGGCCGGTGCCGTACGACATCGAACCGCGGCTGCTGCGGGCGTTCACCGCCGTCGCCGAGGAGCTGCACTTCACCCGGGCCGCCGCCCGGCTGTACGTCGCCCAGCAGGCGCTCAGCCGCGATGTCCGGCGGCTGGAGCGGGAGTTGGGGGCCGAGCTGTTCGTCCGGAGCACCCGGCGGGTGGCGCTGACCGCCGAGGGCGAGCGGCTGCTGCCGTACGCGCGGCGGGTGTTGGCGGCCCAGGAGGAGCTGGCCGCGGCCTTCCGGTCGGAGCCGGGGCGGCCGCTGGTGGTGGACGTGGGGGCGCCGGTCGGCACCGCGCACCGGGTGTTGGCGGCGGCGCGGCGGCGGCTGCCGGAGAGCTGCGAGTTGATCGCCCGGTACCACGGCGGACTGACCGGTGCGGCCGCGGAGTTGGCCGCCGGGCGGCTGGACGTCTCGTTCGGGCGGTTCGCGGGGCTGTCGGCCCCGGCCCGGGCCGGGCTCGCCCACCAGCCGGTGCGGCTGGAGCCGATGGCGGTGTTGCTGCGCGCGGACCATCCGCTGGCCGCCGCCGGCCGCGTGCCGCTGCGCGGGCTGGCCGGCGAGACCCTCTACGCGGCGGCCGGGAACCCGCGGACCGCGGAGTGGACGGAGCTGGCGGCGCGGCTCTTCGCGGGGCGGGGGATCGCGATGGCGGCGCCGTTCCCGGAGATCGCGGGGGCGGAGGAGTTCGTGCGGGTGGTGCGCAAGCGCGGTTGGTCGGTGCTGGCGAGTGCGGAGTTCATCGAGGTGCCGGGGATGGTGTTGCGGCCGTTGGTGGATCCGGTGCCGTTGTCGCCGGTGGGGATGGTGTGGCGACGAGGGTTGCGGCATCCCGGGTTGGCCGCACTGCGGGACGCCGCCCGGGAGTTGGGGGCGCGGGAGGGCTGGCGGGCGCTGCCCGGCGGCGCGTGGTGGCTGCCGGCGGCGGACGCGGAGGCGATGGGGGTGGCGTCGGCGGGTGCTGAGGGGCCGTAAGATCCGGCGTGCGCCGGGGGTGCGACGGACCGCGCACGGCGGTCCCGCGGGCGAAAACTTTTACGTGACGCATATCTCTCCCCGGATGCAGGCAACCTACGGCGCCGAAAACCCTTCCTTACGGAAGGACATCGCGTGCGAACGATGTGTGCGAACAGGACGAACGGATGGAACAGGGGGAGTCGTGCAGCGACGTTCCGTGCTCGCGACGACGACGGCGGCGCTCGCCTTGACCGTGACCGCCGGGCTGGGTCTGACGGGCTGCGGCTCGGGGCGGATGGCGGCGCTGCACGCCAACTGCCGCACCAAGGGCCTGGGCTGGAAGGTCACCGTCCTCAAGGCGGCGCCGCACAGCACCCACCGGGAGGCCCGCCTCTCGGTCGTCAACAAGGGATCGCAGCCGTGCGTGTTCGACGGCTTCCCCACGTTCGCGGTCCACGTGGGCAAGGGGCCGGAGTCGGACGGCAAGGGGCAGGGCCGGACCATGCCGATAGACGTGGCGCGCGGCGGCACGGTCACCACCAACCTGCGCTACAAGGACCACGGGCCGGGTATGTCGCCGGCCGACTGCCTGGTCAGCAATGACGAGGTGGTGGTGGGCGCGCCGCGGGACCGCCACCAGAAGGTGATAAAGGTCCGGGACGAGAAGGGCAAGAAGACCCGGATGAACATCTGCGAGCAGACCGTCTGGATGGCCCCGCCCACCGAGCGGACCGGCTGAACGGCCGAACCTGTCGGGCGGCCGAGCCCTAGCCGTTCTCCGCGGCCGGGGCCGACAGTCGGGCGGCGGGCGGCGGAGGCGCGTCGTGCGCCTGCGGGGACGGCAGCGCGCGCAGCCAGAACTCGGCGGCCAGCGTCGGGTCCAGCGGCCGGAGCGCGCCGGTGTCCGGCTGGAGGGACGTCAGCACCGGACGCAGTGCCTCCGGGCGGATCAGGCCCAGCGCCGCCAGCTTGGAGTCCTCGCACAGCGCGGCCAGCGCCCGGCGGTTGCGGCGCAGCCCCGCGTGGAGCTCGGCGCTGTGCGCGCGCCGGCCGCCGCGGCCCAGGACCGGCCCGGGCACCGTGCCGCGCATCGCCGCGGCCAGCACCGGCTTGCCGCCGCCCGGCACCCGGTCGGCGAGCCCGACGGCCAGCGCCGCCTCGATCACCGCGTCGTCCAGGAACGGCGCCTCGTACGCCACCCCGCAGCCCGAGGTCAACGCGTCGATGCCGCGCACCCGTTCGCCGGCCCGGACGGCCGCGGCGGCCACCTCGTGCTGGGCGCGCAGCGGGTCGAACGGCTCGGGTGCCGCGGCGGCGGCCTCGCGCAACAGCCGGCGGACCGTGGCGACCGCGTCCGGGTGCGCCCAGGGCGGCATCGCCGGCACCTCCTCCCAGTCCGCGCCCTGGGCGCGGCGGCGCGCGCCCGGGGTGATCCGGTCGGCGCCGGCGGCCAGCCAACGGGGGTAGGAGCGGCCGCCGAGGAGGGTGCGCACGGTGGTGGGCAGCGACTGGGGGGCGATGCGCCGGGCGCGACGGGCCAGTTGGACGGCGGTGCGCAGGTCGCCGCGGGCGAGGGAGTTGAGCGCCAGCGGCCGGGGCGCGAACAGCTCGTCGCCGCCGACGCCGGTCAGGTGCATCCGGGAGCCGAACGCGGCGACCAGGTGCGCCTGGTGGACCAGCCGGGCCGCGTCCCGGACGGCGGCGAGCGGCCCGGCGGGGTCGGTGTGCCCGGGGTGCTCGGGCGGGGTGTACCAGGTGGGGGCGTCGGTGTACGGGAGGGAGAGGTGGCGGCCGGCGCGGCGGACCAGGCTGAGGCGGTAGGCGCTGTGGGCGCTCCACAGGGGGTCGTCGTCGGCCGGGTCGCGGCCCTCCCAGCCGGTGGTGATCAGCTCGGTGCCGTCGCGCGCGGCCAGGAAGCAGATGCTGGTGGAGTCCAGGCCGCCGGTGAGGTCGGCGCTGAGCGTCGCCCGTTTCGTGCGGGCGTGCACGGCCGCGCTGAGGGCCTGGCGTACGGCCTCGGTGGCGTCCGGGAGCGGGAGTTCGGGCTCGGGCGGGCGCCACCAGCGGAGCTCGCGGTAGCGGCCGGCGGGGTCGTGGGCGGCGCAGCGGTCGGGCGGTACGGCGTGCACGGCCCGCCAGGGGGTGCGCCGCGCCAGCGGTAACGGGGCGCCGGGGGCGAGCAGATGGGCGGCGAGCGCCTCCTCGTCGACCGTGCCGGTGCGCGGGGCGCCGGGCAGTCCGGCGGCGGCCGCCGCGCGGGCCAGCGCGGCCAGGTCCTGCGGGCGGTTGCCGACGACCGTGATGCCGCCGAGGGCGGTGCGGTGCAGCCGGCGGATCGCGGAGAGGCTGCCCCGGCTGCGGATCTCGGCGCCCGTGCAGGCCAACAGGAAGAAGCTGCCGGGGAGTTCGTGGCGTAGCTCGGCGAGGTCGTCCAGGTCGCGCAGCCGGTGCAGCAGGTGGGCCAGGTCGTCCGGGGTGGCCGAGGTGGTGCCGAGCAGCATCGCGCAGCGCGGGCCGACCCGGGCCGTCACCAGCTCCTCGCGCCGCCAGTGGCCGACGATCCAGGGGCGGCCGGAGGGGTGGGCGACGGTGTGGGTGGCCGGCGTCCGGGGCAGTCCGGCGGCGAGCCGGGCGGCGACGGGGTGGTCGGGGAACACCAGGAAGTCCACGGGGACCGCTCCTTGGCCTCGGGGCGTCACGACGGGGCGGGGATGGGCGGGCGGGCCCGGGGCCGTCCGGCCGCGGCTGGGCCGGACGGGCCTCGGGGCCGGGGCTGGGAGTGCCCCGGCGGGGGATCGCGCGGCGGTCGGGGCGCCCCGACCGGTGGGTGGCTGGGGAGGTTCAGGAGCCGTGCCGTCCGCCGTCCCCCGGCTTGGGGTCGAGGGGGTCCCCGCCCCGCTGGGGTGATCGGTGCATCGCATCCCTTTCCTTCCGGTTGTCCGGGAGCCCGGCATCCCTGCGGGGGTGGGTGTGGCGCCCTGGCAGGGGCGAACGGTCGCCCGCCGCCACGGGAGGCGCCTCCCGTGGCGGCGACGGAGCGTGGTGGGCTGGTTACGTCCTGCGTCGGATTAAAAGGCTGGCAGTGTCCGGGGCACGTGCCATTACCCCGTACGGGTGAAGGGGAGGGGCGCGTGGTGCATGGCGGCGCGCCACCCCCGGCCCGTACGCCGCGGGCGTGCCGCGGCGGCCCCTCGCATGCCTCTGCACCGCGCCGGATCGAGGTTTCGTGCAGGTCAGATGCGTCTACGGGGCGGCGAACCGGCGCCCGTGCGACGGGCGGGCCCGGTGGCGGTCGGGGCGCGGACCGGCCGTGGCCGAGCCGGCCCGGTGGCGGGATGGTCGCCCCTCGCCCGGTGCCCGTTGACGTCGGGTCGCCACCCCGGGCGGCGGGCCCCGCGGGCGGCCGGAAATACTGGCGCACCAGGCGCGCGGTCCGCAGGCGCGGCGGGTCACGCCAGGTGGAGCGCGACGGATCGGACCGGGATGCGGGATCAGGAGCAGGAGACGGGCGGGCCGGGGTCGGCGGTGCCGGAGGGGGCGCCGCGCCCGTTGGACGGGTTCACCGTCGCGGTGACCGCGGCCCGCAAGGCGGCGGAGCTGGGCGCGCTGCTGGAGCGCCGTGGCGCCGAGGTGGTGTACGCCCCGGCGCTGCGCACCGTGCCGCTGGCGGACGACGCCGAACTCCGCGCCGTCACCCGTGCGTTGGTCGCCGGGCCGCCGGACGCGGTGGTGGCCAGCACCGCCGTCGGCTTCCGCGGCTGGTTGGCGGCGGCGGACGACTGGGGGCTGGGCGAGGCGCTGCGCGGCCGGCTGGCCGGCGCGGAGCTGCTGGCCCGCGGCCCGAAGGTGCGCGGCGCGATCCGGGCCGCCGGGTTGACCGAGCGCTGGTCGCCGGCCTCGGAGTCGCTGGCCGGGGTGCTCGACCACCTGCTGGCCGAGGGCGTCGCCGGCCGGCGGATCGCCGTCCAACTGCACGGGGAGCCGCAGCCGGAGTTCGTCGGGGCGCTGCGGGCCGCCGGCGCGGACGTCGTCCCGGTACCCGTGTACCGGTGGCTGCCGCCGGTCGACCTCGGGCCGCTGGACGGGCTGTTGGACGCGGTCCTGGCGCGCGGCGTGGACGCGGTGACCTTCACCAGCGCCCCGGCCGTCACCTCCCTGCTGCGCCGGGCCGCCGAACGCGGCATCCGGCCGGGGCTGTTGGCCGCGCTGCGACGGGACGTGCCGGCGGTGTGCGTGGGACCGGTGACCGCGGCCCCGTTGGCGGCGTTGGACGTGCCCACCCTGGAGCCGGAGCGCTTCCGGCTCGGCCCGTTGGTGC
Organism: Streptomyces sp. WZ-12; assembly: GCF_028898845.1. Classification (NCBI taxonomy): domain Bacteria; kingdom Bacillati; phylum Actinomycetota; class Actinomycetes; order Kitasatosporales; family Streptomycetaceae; genus Streptomyces; species Streptomyces sp. WZ-12. The sequence goes on from NZ_CP118574.1 coordinate 5,589,130, forward strand.
AGCTACTGTGTCGGGAACTCCCGCTACGGGCACGTCCGTTGGCGGTTGCCGGGCGGCGGCTGGAGGTCCGCGCCCGGACCGCCGTGGTGGACGGGGCGCCGCGCCCGGTGCCGCCCGCCGGGATGGCGCTGCTGCGCACCCTGGCCCGCCGCCCCGGCGAGGCGGTCCCCCGCGCCGACCTGCTGCGGGCGCTGCCGGGCCCCGCCGGGGGTGGGCGCGCGACGGAGGCCGACCTGGAGGCCGCGGTCGCGCACCTACGGGCGGCGCTGGGGGAGTCCGGGCTGATCCACCCGGCGCCCGGGGGCGGCTACCGGCTCGCGCCCGACGCCCCTACGGGCGACGCCCCGCCCGGCGTCGGCTAACGGGAGCGGAGGGCAACGGCCGCTCCCTCAGGCCGGGTTGGCGACCCGGATCTTGGACTGGCCGTGCGGCCGGGTCTCCCAGTCCTCCATGAAGCGCGCCTGGAGCCCGTGCTTACGGGCCAGCCGCAGCAGTGTCTCCGTCCGGTAGTAGAAGTCCTCCCGCAGCACCTGGTGTTCGGCGCCTTCGGTGCGGTCGAAGGTGAAGTCGAAGAACCCGCCGGGGGCCAGGATGCGGCCGACGTGCGCCAGGCACTCGTCGATGACGTGGATCGGCGAGTGCGAGAAGACGCTGTGCGCATGGACGACGTCGAAGTGCCCGGACGGCAGGAACTCCAACTTCAGGTCCTGAGTGATCGTCAAATGCGGGAGCTTGTCCTGGAGTTCGTAGGACGCCAGGGTCCGCTTGGCGGCTATCAGGATGTCCGGCGAGATGTCGATGCCGTAGTAGTGGCCGGCGTCCAGGTGGGCGATGAAGCGCCAGCCGGCGCGCAGGTTGCCGCAGCCGATGTCGAGCATCCGGTGCTCGGGGCGCAGCCCGTGCTCCACGAGGTAGTCGAACTGCATCTCCCCCAGGGCCAGCCAGCGTTCGTGGCTGCGACTGCCGACCGCGGCCTCCGGGTTGCGCCCGGTGTCGGAGGCCATCACCGCGCGGTAGTACGCGACGTGGTCGGGGTGCTTCAGGCGCAGCCAGGTGTCGCGGGCGGTGCGCTTGAGGTAGGGGGTGATCCGGGCCGGGTTGCGGACCGCGTAACCGAGCTTGTGGGTCAGGCTGGCGCGGTTCTTGAGCAGCGGAGAGGACATGCCGCCGGACTATACATCACATGTATACGCTCGATGTCTACACCTGGCGTCTACGTCACGCGTCTAGTGGGCGCGCGTGGCCGGGCGCGGAGCGGACGACGACCCGCGGGCCGGCCGGTGCGCGGCGCGGCCCGCCCGTGGGGTTCCGGCGGACGGCGCGGCCAGGCACCCTAAGAACGCTCCCGTACGCCCCCTCCGCCCCCTTCCCCGCGTCCCCCGTGTCCGTTTCCCGAGGAGTGACAGGCACATGGCAGCCCCCTACGGTTTCCGGTTCGACAGCGGGCGGGTCTGCCTGGACCTGGTGGCCACCGCCGGCGGCAACCCGGCCGCCGGCGAACGGCTCACCGGCCCCGTCCCGTTGGCCGCCTGGCTGGCCGGCGCCCAAGTGGTGCCGCCCGGCGCCCCGTTGGACGGCGTCGACGTCCGCTGGGTGGCCCGCTTCCGGGCGCTGCGCGAGCCGCTCGGCCGGGCGGTCCGCGCCGAACTCCTCGGCCGCGCCGCCGCGTCCGACCTGGCACTGCTGAACGCGGCGGCCGGCGCCGCCCCGCCGCCCGTCGTGCACGTCGTCCGCGGCCCGGACGGCGCGCTGACCGGCGTCCTGGCCCAACCGCCGGACTGCGCCGGGCTACTGGCGGCCGTGGCCCGGGACGCCGTCGCGCTGCTCGCCGACCCGGTGGCGCGCGGCCAGCTCCGGCAGTGCGCGGGCGACGGCTGCTCGCTGGTCTACCTGGACGCCTCGCGGGGCCGGCGCCGCCGCTGGTGCTCCAGCGAGGTCTGCGGCAACCGCGCCCGGGTGGCCCGGCACCGGCGCCGGATCGGGCGCGCCGGATGACCGGACCCGCCCGCCCCGGCCGCGTCCGGCGTCAACATCCGACCGACTCCGTCCGTGTTTGTCCGCCCCTCCAGGTGCGCGACGTGGCTGGTTCGCGTACGGTTGACGGCTGCCCTACGCACAGCAGAAGGGGGCTTGGGTGGCCGCGCACAATGCCACGCACGCACCGGATCACACACCGGATTCCGTTCGGGACCACGAGATCGAGGCCGAGCAGACGCATCTCGACCGCGTCTACCGGCGCCTTGAGGAGAAGATCCACGAGGCCGAGTTCCTGATGGACGACGCCGCCAAGCGCGGCCAGGTCGGCACCCCCGGGGCGCTCGCCGAGCGCGACGCCCAGGTGTTCCAGGCCGGCGTCCACCTCCACCGACTCAACTCCGAGTACGAGGACTTCCTCTTCGGGCGGATCGACCTGCTCCTGGGCAAGGACGGCAAGAAGGGCCCGGACGGCGCCTTCACCTCCGTCGAGCCCGCCGACGGCGCCGTCCAGGACGGCCGCGCCGCCATCGCCGAGACGCTGCACATCGGCCGCCTCGGCGTCCTGGACGCGGACTACTCGCCGCTGGTCATCGACTGGCGGGCGCCGGCCGCCGCGCCCTTCTACCGCGCCACCCCGGTCGCCCCCGGCCGGGTCGTCCGCCGCCGGGTGATCCGCTCCAAGGGCCGCAAGGTGCTGGGCGTCGAGGACGACCTGATGCGCCCGGAGGTCACCGCCACGCTGAACGGCGAGGAGCTGCCGGCGGTCGGCGACGGCGCGCTGATGGCCGCGCTGGGCCGGGCCCGCAGCCACACCATGCGGGACATCGTCTCCTCCATCCAGGCCGAACAGGACATGGTGATCCGGGCCCCCGCCGCCTCCGTCACCGAGGTCGAGGGCGGCCCCGGCACGGGCAAGACCGCGGTCGCCCTGCACCGCGCCGCCTACCTCCTCTACCAGGACCGCCGCCGCTACGCCGGCGGCATCCTGATCGTCTCCCCGACCCCGCTGCTGGTCGCCTACACCGAGGGCGTGCTGCCCTCGCTCGGCGAGGAGGGCCAGGTCGCCATCCGGGCGCTCGGCTCGCTCGTCGACGGCGCCGAGGCGACCGCCTACGACCCGCCGGCGGTCTCCCGCATCAAGGGCTCGGCGCGGATGGTCAGGCTGCTGCGCAAGGCGGCCCGCGGGGCGCTGGAAGGGACGGCCCCCGCCCCGCCGCGCGCCCGTACCGCGGAGGACGCCCAACTGTCCCTGGAGGACCTCGCCGAGGCGGACGCCCCGGCTGCCGCGGCGGCCCCGCCGTCCCGCCTGAGGGTGGTCGCGTTCGGCGCCCGCCTCGAACTGGACGGGGCCGAGCTGACCGCCATCCGGCAGTCCGCGCTGGGCGGCACCGCCCCCGTCAACCTCCTGCGCCCGCGCGCCCGTCGGCTCATCCTGGACGCCCTGTGGGCCAAGTCCGGCGCCGCCCGCCGCTACCCGGACCCGGAGCTGGCCGCCGAGGTCCGCCAGGGCTTCGACGAGGACCTCACCACCGAGCCGGAGTTCCAGGAGTTCCTGGACGCCTGGTGGCCGGAGCTTACCCCGCGCGGCGTCCTGGCCGCGATGGCCGACGAGCGCCGCCTGGGCCGCTGGGCCCGCCGCCTCCTGACCGCCCGCGAGGCCCGCCAACTGGCCCGCTCGCTGCGGCGGGTGGGCGACGACGGGCACGGCCCACTGTCCGTGCACGACATCGCGCTGCTGGACGAGCTCCAGCAGATCCTGGGCGCCCCGGCCCGTCCGGCCCGCCCCCGCGAGGCCGACCCGTTGGACCAACTGACCGGCCTGGAGGAGCTGACCACCTACGCGGACCGCTTCTCGTCCGGCCGGAGCCGCCGGGAGCGGCTGGAGGAGGAGCGCACCGACTACGCCCACGTCATCGTCGACGAGGCCCAGGACCTGACGCCGATGCAGTGGCGGCTGGTCGGCCGGCGCGGCCGGCACGCCACCTGGACCGTGGTCGGCGACCCGGCGCAGTCCTCCTGGTCGGACCCGGACGAGGCCGCCGAGGCCCGCGACGAGGCGCTCGGCACCCGTCCGCGCCGCCGCTTCACGCTCACCGTGAACTACCGCAACCCGGCCGAGATCGCCGAGCTGGCGTCCAGGGTGCTGGCGCTGGCCATGCCCGGCACTCCGGCCCCGCGGGCGGTCCGCTCGACCGGCCTGGAGCCGCGCTTCCGCGTCACCGACGACACCGCCGGCGGCGCCGACGGGGCGCTGGCCCGGGCCACCGTCGCCGAGGCCGAGCGACTGCTCGCCGAGGTCGAGGGCACGGTCGGCGTCGTGGTCGCGATGCGCCGCCGCGAGCAGGCCCGCGCCTGGCTGGCCGGGCTCGGCGACCGCGTGGTCGCCCTGGGCTCCCTGGAGGCCAAGGGGCTGGAGTACGACGCCACCCTGGTGGTCTCGCCCGCCGAGATCGCCGACGAGTCCCCGGCCGGGCTGCGGGTGCTCTACGTGGCCCTGACCCGCGCCACCCAGCAGCTCACCGTCCTCTCCGCCGCCCCGGACGACCCGGACGAGAACGGCGTCCCCGACCTGCTGCGCGACTAGGGCGCTTCTGACGGATCTCCCTGGCGGAAGGAGCGGCGTCTGGCACGCCCGCTCGCGGAGATCCGTCAGAAGCGCCCTAGCACCCGTCCACCGGGGCGGAGCCGGGGGCGCGCCGCCGTACGAGGGGTTGTGAAATCGGGCGTGCGAGACGGGATTCGCTTGCCGGGATGGTTTGTTAGCCTTGGTGGCGGCACCGGCTCGATCCAAGCCCCCGGGCCCAACCATCGTCGCTACGAGCGACCACTTGCCGCGAGGCGAGCATGGCGGGTCGGTGTCATGAACCACACGGCGCGGGCGCCTCTTCCTACGGGAGAGGCGCCCGCGGTCGTTTTCCACCGGGGCGCCCTCGGCGTCCGCGCTGGTGGCGCCGCCGGTCCGGGGCGCCGTGGCCGGTTCCCGACGTTCGGAGGGGGTTCCGCTCTACGGGTCAACTCTCGTATGGTGGAAGAGTCTTTCCGAAACTAGCGGCTGGTTACCGCATACCGGCTGGTAGGTGGGACGATCCAACGACGCGCTCCGGCTCGGGCACCCCTGAGTCCCGGGGTCGCTCAGAGCCAAACCAGGGAAAGCAGAGGAAGTCGGCCATGGCAACGGCGCCTAGCGTCTCGTATTCGATGACGGTGCGACTGGAAGTTCCCGCTAGCGGCACCGCCGTCAGTCAGCTCACCACGGCCGTGGAGTCCTCCGGCGGGTCGGTCACCGGCCTCGACGTGACGGCCTCCGGCCACGAGAAGCTCCGGATCGACGTCACGATCGCCGCGACCTCCACCGCGCACGCCCAGGAGATCGTCTCCCAACTGCGCGGCATCGAGGGCGTCTCGCTCGGCAAGGTCTCCGACCGGACCTTCCTGATGCACCTCGGCGGCAAGATCGAGATGTCCTCCAAGCACCCGATCCGGAACCGCGACGACCTGTCCATGGTCTACACCCCCGGCGTCGCCCGGGTCTGCCAGGCGATCGCCGACAACCCCGAGGACGCCCGCCGGCTCACCATCAAGCGCAACAGCGTCGCGGTGGTCACCGACGGCTCCGCGGTGCTCGGCCTGGGCAACATCGGACCCAAGGCCGCGCTGCCCGTCATGGAGGGCAAGGCGGCCCTCTTCAAGCGCTTCGCCGGCATCGACGCCTGGCCGATCTGCCTGGACACCCAGGATTCCGACGCGATCGTCGAGATCGTCAAGGCCATCGCCCCCGGCTTCGCGGGCATCAACCTGGAGGACATCTCCGCGCCCCGCTGCTTCGAGATCGAGGCCCGGCTGCGCGAGGCCCTGGACATCCCGGTCTTCCACGACGACCAGCACGGCACCGCCATCGTGGTGCTCGCCGCGCTCACCAACGCGCTGCGGGTGGTCGGCAAGAAGATCGAGGACGTGCGGGTCGTGATGTCCGGTGCCGGCGCCGCCGGCACCGCCATCCTCAAGCTGCTGCTGGCCGCCGGCGTCAAGCACGCCGTGGTCGCCGACATCCACGGTGTCGTGCACGCCGGCCGCCCCGACCTCGTCGACGCCGACCCCGACTCGGCGCTGCGCTGGATCGCCGACAACACCAACCCCGAGGGCGTCACCGGCACCCTCAAGGAGGCCGTGGTCGGCGCCGACGTCTTCGTCGGTGTCTCCGCGCCCGACGTCCTCGACGGCGACGACGTGGCCAAGATGGCCGACGGCGCGATCGTCTTCGCGCTGGCCAACCCGGACCCGGAGGTCGACCCGGCCCTCGCCCGGCAGACCGCCGCCGTCGTCGCCACCGGCCGCTCGGACTTCCCCAACCAGATCAACAACGTGCTGGTCTTCCCGGGCGTCTTCCGCGGCCTGCTCGATGCCGCGTCGCGTACGGTGAACACCGAGATGATGCTGGCCGCCGCCCGGGCCCTCGCCGACGTCGTGCTGGACGACGAGCTCAACGCGAACTACATCATCCCCAGCGTCTTCAACGAGAAGGTCGCGGGTGCGGTGGCCGGCGCGGTGCGGGACGCGGCGAAGGCCGCGGGCGAGGCTGTGACAGCCGCCACGGGTGCCTGAGCCGGCGCGTCGCATGACCTGCCCCCAGCGGGCCACCCATAGGGTGGCGGGTGACCCTCCAGGGGTGCCGGATTGGCTTTACCGCCGCAGGTGGGGGCAGGATGCTCTCCCAGGACAATGTCCAGGGGGACCTCAGGCGCGAGGGAGCTGAAGGACGGACCCCGTTCCGTGGGCCGTTCGAGGGCCCTGGCAGCATCGGCTTCGATCTCACGCCGCATTGGCAAGAAGAACACGGGAGTACATACATGAACCGCAGTGAGCTGGTGGCCGCACTGGCCGATCGCGCCGAGGTGACCCGCAAGGACGCCGACGCCGTTCTGGCCGCGCTCGCCGAGACCGTCGGCGAGATCGTCGCCAAGGGCGACGAGAAGGTCACCATCCCCGGCTTCCTGACCTTCGAGCGCACCCACCGTGCCGCTCGTACCGCCCGCAACCCGCAGACCGGTGAGCCGATCCAGATCGCGGCCGGCTACAGCGTGAAGGTCTCCGCGGGCTCCAAGCTCAAGGAAGCCGCCAAGGGCAAGTAAGGCCCTTCCCACGGCCTGAAAGGCGGCCACCCTCCCCGGAGGGTGGCCGCCTTCGTTCGTGTCCGCGGAGGGGGCTCAGGGGGCCTGCGGCCGGCCTTGGGCTGGTGACGTCCAGCGGGGCCGTTCGCGGGCCTCTGGGGGCAAGGCAGAAGCGCCGCCCGGTCGCTGGGGTGCGACGGGGCGGCGCTTTGGGTGTCCGCGGGGGCTCAGTCCCGGAGGGAGCCGTTCGGGAGCTCCACCTTGGCGCCGAGCTCGACGAGCTTCGCCATGAAGTTCTCGTAGCCGCGGTTGATCAGGTCGATGCCGTGGACCCGGGAGGTGCCCTGGGCGGCCAGGGCCGCGATCAGGTACGAGAAGCCGCCGCGCAGGTCGGGGATGACCAGGTCGGAGCCCTGGAGCTTGGTGGGGCCGGAGACGACCGCGGAGTGCAGGAAGTTGCGCTGGCCGAAGCGGCAGGCGGAGCCGCCCAGGCACTCGCGGTAGAGCTGGATGTGGGCGCCCATCTGGTTGAGGGCGGAGGTGAAGCCGAGCCGGGACTCGTAGACCGTCTCGTGGACGATCGACAGGCCCGACGCCTGGGTCAGGGCGACCACCAGGGGCTGCTGCCAGTCGGTCTGGAAACCGGGGTGGACGTCGGTCTCCAGGGCGATGGCGTTCAGCGAGCCGCCCGGGTGCCAGAAGCGGATGCCCTCGTCGTCGATCTCGAAGGCGCCGCCGACCTTACGGAAGGTGTTCAGGAACGTCATCATCGAGCGCTGGTGGGCGCCGCGGACGTAGATGTTGCCCTCGGTGGCCAGCGCCGCGGACGCCCAGGAGGCGGCCTCCAGGCGGTCCGGGAGGGCGCGGTGGGTGTAGCCGTCCAGCTTCTCGACACCGGTGATCCGGATGGTCCGGTCGGTGTCCATGGAGATGATCGCGCCCATCTTCTGCAGGACGCAGATCAGGTCCTCGATCTCCGGCTCCACGGCGGCGTTCGACAGCTCGGTGACGCCCTCGGCCAGGACGGCGGTCAGCAGCACCTGCTCGGTCGAGCCGACCGACGGGTACGGCAGCCGGATCTTGGTCCCGCGCAGCCCGCGCGGCGCCTCCAGGTACTGCCCGTCGTCACGCTTCTCGATCTTGGCGCCGAACTGGCGCAGCACGTCGAAGTGGAAGTCCACCGGCCGGCCGCCGATGTCGCAGCCGCCCAGTCCCGGGATGAAGGCGTGGCCCAGTCGGTGCAGCAGCGGGCCGCAGAACAGGATCGGGATCCGCGAGGAGCCGGCGTGCGCGTCGATGTCCGCGACGTTGGCGCTCTCCACGTGCGAGGGGTCGAGGACCAGCTCGCCGGGCTCGTCCCCCGGGCGCACCGTGACGCCGTGCAGCTGCAACAGCCCGCGGACCACGCGGACGTCCCGGATGTCGGGCACGTTGCGCAGCCGGCTCGGACCGCTGCCCAGCAGGGCGGCGACCATGGCCTTGGGGACGAGGTTCTTCGCACCGCGAACCCGGATCTCGCCCTCCAGCGGGGTGCCGCCGTGGACAAGCAGTACGTCGTCAGTAGAGACGGTCATGGATCTCGCGTTCCTGGAGTCGGACTGGGCCACGAGAAATGGTAAGGGCGCCCGAGGGGGTGCCCGTGGCGGTGTCCCGGTCTCCACCGTGTAATGGCTTTGTCACAACACACTCCGCTACGGTCCGCCTTTGATTCGTAATCGCCTTTTGTGGCGAACGCGTTGAATGTCGCGAATGGTGCATCTGGGGGCAGAAGTCGTGCGCCGGGGCCTGCCGCCGTACGCCTGCCCTGCTCTCCCGGTGGGTCCGGGCGTTGACTCCCCCTTCCGGGCGGAAGTGCGGGATCATGTGGCCATGACCGAGGTGTCCTCGCTCACAGGGCGGCTGCTCGTCGCCACACCCGCGCTCGCCGACCCGAACTTCGACCGCGCGGTGGTGCTCCTCCTCGACCACGACGAGGAGGGTTCCCTCGGCGTGATCCTCAACCGCCCCACCCCGGTCGGTGTCGCCGACATCCTCGCCCCCTGGGCCGAGCTGGCCGGGGAGCCCGGCGTGGTCTTCCAGGGTGGCCCGGTCTCGTTGGACTCGGCGCTCGGGGTGGCCGTGGTGCCCGGCGGGCCGCCCGGTGAGGGCGCCGCGTCCGCCGGGAGCGGCACCCGTGCCGGCGCGTCCGCGGGCGCCGCGGGCGACGGGTTCCCGCAGGCCGCGGGCGCCGCGGACGGTGCCGGGCCCGGGGACGAGCCGCTGGGTTGGCGGCGGGTGCACGGCGCGATCGGGCTGGTGGACCTGGAGGCCCCGCCGGAGCTGCTGGCCACGGTCCTCGGCAGCCTGCGGATCTTCGCCGGGTACGCCGGCTGGGGCCCCGGCCAGTTGGAGGACGAGTTGGTGGAGGGGGCCTGGTACGTCGTCGAGTCCGAGCCGGGCGACGTCTCCTCGCCCGATCCCGAGCAGTTGTGGCGGGCCGTGCTGCGCCGGCAGCGCAACGAGCTGGCGATGGTGGCGACGTATCCGGACGATCCGTCGCTGAACTGAGCCGTTGAACTGCGCCGTTGAACTGAGTCGCTCAACTGACTCGCTGAACTGCGCCGGGCCGCCCGGGTGTTGCCGGGCGGCCCGGGTGCTTTGTGACGGCTTCGTCATGGGGGATTGTCAGACCCCGTCGCTATCGTTCGAGAGGTGGAGGAACGCTGCGCGGACGCGTCCCGGAACCACGGTTCCGGGCGGGTCGGGGACACCCGCATCGCGGTCGCGCCGGACGGACGGGGGAGAGCGTCATGCACAGGCCGAGCGTGCCGGGGGACCTGGACGATCCCGGGCGGGTATGGGCGCGGGCCGCGACGCTGGCGGTGGTCGCCGCGGCCACGGACGACGGGGACGAGTACACCGTCGGACCGCAGGGGCTGCACTGCTGGAACGGCGGCGGGGCGTACTGGTGGCGCCTGCGGGTGTACGAGGACGGCCGCGCGCTGCTCTGCGGCCATGACGCGGACGGCAGTTACACCCGCACCGGCGACCGGCGGATCGACTTCCTGGCCGGCGGCCCCGCGTGGCTGCCCAGGGAGCAGCTCCGGGCCGAGGCCGACGGGGACCTCCTCGGCTTCGTCTACTGGTACGAGGACGGCGGTTGGGCGCGCGCCCCGTATCCCGCCGCGCTGCCGGACGACGGGCTGGCGATGGCGATGAGCTGGGCGGCGCCCGGCGGGGCGGCGGTCGAGGAGATAACGGAGCGGCTGGTGGCCCTCATGGAGACCGAGGTGCACCCGGTGGCGGAGGTCCGCGCGTTCCTCGCGGCCGCCGCGGACCGCACGGTCGGCGCGGTGGACGTGGCCGCGCTGTTGGACGCGGTCTGCGGACGGGACTGCTGGTACGAGGTGCGCCCGCAGGCCGCGTTGGCGTTCGCCGCGGAGCTGGGGCTGACGGCCGGGGAGCGGGCCGGGGTGCCGGCGGTGGTGGCGTAGCGGCGGCCGGAGCGGTGGCGGCGCCGGTCAGGGGCGGGGCCCGCGGCACAGCGTGAGGAAGCGCGCGGCCAGCGGGTGGGCGTCGCGGGCCGGCAGGGCGAGGTGGACGGGCACCGGGGGCGCGTTCTTCAGCCGGACGTAGCGGATACCGGGGTGCGGATGGCGCTCGGCGACCGGTTCCGGAGCCACCCCGACCCCGTGACCGGCCGCCACCGCCTCCAGCCACTCGTCGAAGTTGCCCGCGGTGCAGGCGAGTTGGGGGCGCCGGTCGGCGGGCCACAGTTCGGGGCGGGTGGCGCCGGTGACGGTGTTGACCACCAGGGGGAGCTCCGCCAGCTCGGCCCAGTCCAGGACCCGGCGGCGGGCCAGGCTGCCCGGGGCGGCGGCGCGCGGCACGGCGGCCACCCGCGGCTCCCGGAGCAGGAGGGCGGTGCGCAGCCCGGCATCGGGCGGCACCTCGCCGCGCAGCACCGCCACGTCCGACTCCCCGGTCTCCAGTCCGGCCAGCGGAGCGTCCCGGCGGACGAGCCGGACGCCGGCCCCGGTCGCCGCCTCGAAGTCCGCGATCAGCGCACGGCAGGCGGTCGGCAGCAGGGAGGTGAAGCCCAGCCGCAGCAGCGCCGGTCCGGTGGGGGAGCGCAGCGCGGTGGCGAGCCGGGGGAGGAGCGGCGCGAGGTCGGCGTAGAGGCGGCGGCCGGCGTCGGTCAGGGCGACGTGGCGGGTCGTCCGGTCCAGCAGCCGGACGCCGAGGGCGGTCTCCAGGGCGCGGACGGCGCGGGTCAGTGCGGGCTGGCCGGTCCGCAGTCGGTCCGCGGCGTGGGTGAAGCTGCGCTCGTCGGCGACGGCCAGGAAGCCGCGCAGATGCCGGAGTTCGACGCCGTCGAGGATCGGGTCGGCGAGCGGATCGGCGTCCGGGGCGGTGGGGCCGTACGCGTCGTGGAGGGCGGGCGCGCCGTGTCGGGCGTCGTCGGGGGTGGGCCGCGCCGCGGTCCCGTCGTCGCAGATACCGCGGACACCATTCATGCGGCCCCAGCATAAGTGCTCCGTACGGGCATTTCCGCGGGCATCCGGAGACTTCCTACGTTTCCCCGCAGTGGTCCGCCCGGGGACCGGGGAGGGTCCCCGGCCCCGGTCCGGCCAGGGGAGTTGAGCGCGGTGCGCAAGGTCTGGCTGCTGACGCTGGGGGCGTTCACCCTCGGCCTGGACGCGTATGTGATGGCGGGGCTGCTACCGGTCCTCGCCCAGGACGTCGGGACCCGGCTGTCCCTGGCCGGTCAGTTGGTCACGGTCTTCACGCTCGCCTACGCGATCTGCGCGCCGCTGGTCGCCGGGCTGCTCTCCGGGGTGCGGCCCCGGCTGCTGATCCTGGCCGCGCTGGCGGTCTTCACCGTCGGCAACGGGCTGACCGCGCTGGCCCCTTCGCTGGGGGCGCTGCTCGCCGCCCGGATCGTCGCGGGCGCCGGCGCCGGGGTCTACTCCGCGCTGTCCACGGCGGCCGCCGCCGCGCTGGTCCCCGAGGCGAAGCGTGGCCGGGCGCTGGCCCTGGTGATGGGCGGGATGAGCGCCGGCACCGTATTGGGCGTGCCGATCGGGGTGTTGCTGGCCGAGCACACCGGCTGGCGGGCCACGCTCTGGCTGGTCACCGGGCTGGGCGCGGTCGCTCTCGGCGGGCTCACGGCGCTGTTGCCGCCGGTGCCGGCGGGGCCCGCGGTGCCCATGCGGGCCCGGCTCGCGGCCCTCACCGACCGCGCGGTGGCGCCGGTCGTCACGGTGTCCTTCCTCGCCGCGGTGGCCAGCCTCGGCCTCTACACCTACCTCGCGCCGGTGCTGGCCGCGGCCGGCGGCGTCCACGAGGTCACCCCCTACCTGTGGGCCTGGGGCGCCGGCGGGGTGCTGGGCAGCGTGCTGGCCGGACCGCTGGTGGACCGGACCGGTCGGGTGCGGCCGCTGGTCGGCGGGGTGCTGCTGGTGATCGTCGCCGCCCAGGCGCTGCTGCCGACGCTGGCCGGCGCGGTGCTGCCCGGCGCGGTGGTCGCGCTGGTGGCCTGGGGCACGGCAGGCTGGGCGCTCCAGGTGCCGCAGCAGCACCGGCTGCTGAAGGCCGCCGGTGAGGAGCGCGGCACCGTGGCCCTCGCGCTGAACAACTCGGCGCTCTACCTGGGCAGCGCGGTCGGCTCGGCGCTCGGCGGACTGGCCCTGGCGGCGGGGCTGGCGCCGGACGCGCTGCCGTGGGCTGCGGCCGGGGTCGCGGCCCTGGGGCTGGTGGTGCATCTGGCAGCGGGCCGACGCTCCCGGGGCGCGGCGGGCGTGAGTACCCTTGGCAGTTATGAGCACTCTTGAGCCCGAGCGCGGGGCAGGTACGGGGACCCTCGTAGAGCCGACACCGCAGGTGTCGCACGGCGACGGCGACCACGAGCGCTTCGCCCACTACGTCCAGAAGGACAAGATCATGGCGAGCGCGCTCGACGGCACGCCCGTCGTGGCGCTCTGCGGCAAGGTCTGGGTCCCGGGTCGCGACCCGAAGAAGTACCCGGTCTGCCCGCTGTGCAAGGAGATCTTCGAGTCCATGGGCGCCGGTGGCGACAAGGACAAGGGCAAGGACGGCGGCAAGAAGTAGCCGCCCCGGGCGGGCGGCCGCCCACAGGCCCGGCGCCGAGCGGCGTCGAGGCCCCGGAGCGCGGCCGGCCCACCCTCGGTCCGCACGGGCCCGGGTCCCTTGAGGGCCCGGGCCCGTTGCCGTGCCCGGACCGCCCGTCGCGGTGGCCCCGGCGGGCGCCGGCCCGGGGAGTGCGCGCCGACGGCTGTCGCCGCCGTGGTTTCCTTCCGCGGCGACGCGGTGAAGACTTCACGTCGTGACAGCTCTGGAGACCGATTCCCCCACAGGTCTGATCCCGGCGCCGCTCAGCCGCGACCTGGGCGACGGCGGGGCCCGCCCCCGGACCGTGCGGCTCGGCGCGCAGACCGCGCTGGCCGCCGCCCCCGGCACCGAGGACACCGCCCGCTGGCTGCGCGCCACCCTCGGCGCCGCCTTCGCCCTCCCGTTGCCGCCCGGCTCCGCCGAGGCGCCCGACACCCTGACGTTGGCCCTGGACGCGACGCTGCCGGCGGAGGGCTACCGGCTCGACGCCGACGCCCGCTGGGGCGTGCGCCTCACCGGCGGCAGCCCGGCCGGCGTCTTCTGGGGCGCGCAGACGCTCCGTCAGCTCCTCGGCCCGGCCGCCTTCCGGCGCTCCGCGCTCGACCCGGAGCGCGCCCCCGGGATGCCGGAGCAGACCATCGAGGACGCCCCCCGCTTCGGCTGGCGCGGCCTGATGCTGGACGTCGCCCGGCACTTCCTCCCCAAGGAAGGGGTGCTGCGCTACCTCGACCTGATGGCCGCCCACAAACTCAACGTCCTGCACTTCCACCTCACCGACGACCAGGGCTGGCGGATCGAGATCCGCCGCTACCCGCGGCTGACCGAGACCGGCGCCTGGCGCGAGCGCAGCAAACTCGGCCACCGCGACTCGCCGCTGTGGGACCCGCGCCCGCACGGCGGTTACTACACCCAGGACGATCTGCGCGAGATCGTCGCCTACGCCGCCGAGCGACAGATCACCGTCGTCCCCGAGATCGATATCCCCGGGCACTCGCAGGCCGCCATCGCGGCGTACCCGGAGCTGGGCAACACCGACGTCATCGACACCACCTCCCTGAAGGTCTGGGACACCTGGGGCGTAAGTCCCAACGTACTGGCGCCCACTGACACCACCCTGCGGTTCTACGAGCACGTGCTGGAGGAGGTGCTCGCCCTCTTCCCGTCCCGCTTCGTGCACGTGGGCGGCGACGAGTGCCCCAAGGAGCAGTGGCGGGCCTCGGCCACCGCCCAGGAGCGGATCGCGGAGCTGTCCCTGGACGGCGAGGACGGGCTGCAGAGCTGGTTCATCCGGCACTTCGACCGCTGGCTGACCGACCGCGGCCGCCGGCTGATCGGCTGGGACGAGATCCTCGAAGGGGGCCTGGCGGAGGGCGCGACGGTCTCCTCCTGGCGCGGGTACGAGGGCGGCATCGCCGCCGCCAAGGCCGGCCACGACGTCGTCATGTGCCCCTCGCAGCAGGTGTACTTGGACTACCGGCAGCACGCCTCGCCCGAGGAGCCGGTGCCGATCGGCTATGTGCGGACCCTGGAGGACGTCTACCGGTTCGAGCCGGTCCCGCCGCAGTTGACGCGCGAACAGGCCGAGCGGGTCCTGGGCACCCAGGCCAACGCCTGGTCCGAGGCGATGGACGGTCAACCGCGCCTGGACTACCAGCTCTTCCCGCGGCTGGTGGCGTTCGCCGAGGTGGCCTGGTCCCGGTTGCCGGCCCCGGAGGCCCGCGACTACCAGGACTTCACCGGCCGGATGACCGAGCACTACGCCCGCCTCGACGCCCTCGGCGTCGGCTACCGCCCGCCCGGTGGCCCCCTCCCGTGGCAGCGGCGTCCCGGCATCCTCGGACGCCCCTTCGACGGGTCGCCCCCAAACGTGTGAGCCCTCGTCCAAGGAGGGCGCCTGTCCGGCCGGACCCTGGAACGGTGGTGCCCGTTCACCGGAACCGGGGGGACGAATCCGGACCAGCGCCCTCTTCGGGACGGAACACCCTTCGCGCACCCTCGCGTACCGGGTCCGCGAAGATGTGCCAGAGTTGCCACGTCCGGGTCGTGAGCACGTACCGTACGGCGGAGCGGAATGCCGGGACACCGGGGAAGGGGCAGCTGGGTTGACCACGCACGCACCGCACGCGTCGCAATCGGTGACGTTGCCGGTCTCGCTCGACGAGGCGGTGGCGGCGTTGACGGCCATGCCCGCCGCCGTGCCCGTCGCGGGCGGCACGGACCTCATGGCGGCGGTCAACGCCGGACTCCTCAGACCAGCGGGCCTGGTGGGCCTCGGCCGGATCAGCGAGATCCGCGGCTGGCAATACCTGGACGGCCACGCGCTGCTGGGGGCGGGCCTCACCCTCGCCCGTATGGGACGCCCCGACTTCGCCGCGCTCATCCCGGGACTGGCCGCCGCGGCCCGCGCGGCCGGCCCGCCGCAGATCCGCAACGCCGGGACCCTCGGCGGCAACATCGTCAGTTGCGCCCCCACGGGCGACACCCTCCCGGTGCTCGCCGCCCTGGAGGCCACGGTCGTCATCGCCGGCCCCGGGGGCGCCCGCCGCGAGATCCCGGTCAGTCATCTGCTCACCGGCCGGGACATGTTGAGCCCCGGCGAGCTCGTCGGCTTCGTCCGGGTGCCGCTGCTGCACGCCCCGCAGACCTTCCTCAAGGCCACCGGGCGCACCGGCCCCGGCCGCGCCACCGCCTCCGTCGCGCTGGTCCTGGACCCGGCCCGGCGCTCGGTGCGCTGCGCGGTCGGCGCGGTCGCCGCCATGCCGCTGCGGCCCCTGGAGGCCGAGCAGTGGGTGGCCTCGCTCATCGACTGGGACGGCGAACGCGGCCTGGTCCCCGAGGCGCTGGCCGCCTTCGGCGACTACGTGGCCGCCGCCTGCATCCCCGACCCGGCGCCGCCGCAGGACGGCTCCGAACCGGCGGCCCTGCCGCCGGCCGCTCTGCACCTGCGCCGTACGGTGGCAGCCCTGGCCCGCCGCGCACTTGGGAGGGCGCTCTCGTGAGCGAAGCAGACAACCGCCGCCGGCAGCAGCCGCATCCGGAGCAGGGCTGGCAGCCGCTGCCGCCGGGCGGCGAGTACGAGGCGGAGGCGACCGCCTTCGTCCAGCTTCCGGAAGGCTTCACCACCGAGGCGTACGGGGCCGGTTACCGCACTCCGGGCAGCGACCCGTTGGCGGCCCCCGGCCACGGTTACACCCCGCCCGCCTCGTTCCCCGCGCACGCCCCCGCGCACCCGGGCGCCGGCACCGACCCGGCGGCGACCGGGCAGTGGACGATGCCGTTCGCCGACCAGTCCGCCGGGTACGCCGACCCCGCGGCCGGATACACCGACCAGACGGGCCGGCAGGAGCCCGCACCGCACCAGGGCCCGCCCGCCGGCTACCAGGCCAACGCGCCCGAGGGCGCCCAGCCGTGGGGCGGCGAGCAGGTGCACTGGCCGGTCGCCGGCAGTCCGGAGGCGGCCGGCGGAGCGTGGCGCGTGCCGGCGGCCGACGACGTCCTTGAGGAGTCCGGCGAGTACCGCGTCGGCGACGACCAGTTGACCGGCCACGGCGGCGCCGCGCCGCACGCCGACGGCGGCTACCCCGCGCCGTACGAGGGCACCGGGGTGCCGGGCCAGGGCGCCACAGGACACTGGAACTTCAGCGCCGGGCTGGACGCCACGAGCGGGGCCGGCACCGGCGCCGACGGGGGCGCTCCGGCCGGCGCGGGCGAGCCGTACCCGGCGCCCGCCGACGACCCGTACGCGCGGGGCGCCGCCGCGTCCGGTACGGGCGGGGCGACCGGCCACTGGTCGCTGCCCGCCGACGCGCTGGCCCAGTGGCCGCCGGCCGGGCAGCCGGTCCACCAGGAGGACGCGCCCACCGGCCAGGAAGGCGCCACGGAGGTGCCCGCCCCCGGGAGCGCCGAAAGCTGGTCGATCCCGGTGGTGGAGGGCGAACAGTCCGACACCACGGGGGAGTTCGTCGTCGACGCGGGCCGGGCGGCCGCCGCCCCGGAGGGCGAGCCCCACGCGCCGGCCGTCGAGCACGACGTGGCGGGGCCGGTGGCGCCCGCCGAGCGCGGCGCGGAGACGGCCCCCGAGGCGCCCGCGCGGGCGCTGCCCGCCGAGCCGGCGCCGGCGGGCCCGCAGGGCGCCCCCAAGGCCCCCGCGGCCGCAGTCCCGGACGTCGTCGAGGCCGGCCACCCGGAGGGCCCGGCCGCGGATCCCGTTGCGGATTCCGGCCCACCCCCCGCCGGGCCGACCGCCGTTGAGCCGGCGGCCCCGGCCACCGCCACGGACGCGCCGCCCGTCGAACCGGCCACCCCCGACGCCGAGGCCGCGACGGCGCACCCCGCGCCGTCCGAGCCGGCGCCGGCCGCCCCCGACGGCCACGACGAACACCCCTCCGCCTCCTACGTGTTGCGCGTCAACGGCGTCGACCGCCCGGTGACCGAGGCATGGATCGGCGAGTCGCTGCTGTACGTGCTGCGCGAGCGGCTCGGCCTGGCCGGGGCCAAGGACGGCTGCTCCCAAGGGGAGTGCGGGGCCTGTTCGGTCCAGGTGGACGGGCGGCTGGTCGCCTCCTGTCTGGTGCCCGCCGCCACCGCGGCCGGCAGCGAGGTCCGCACCGTCGAGGGGCTGGCGGAGAACGGCGTGCCCTCCGACGTCCAGCAGGCGCTCGCCGCCTCCGGGGCCGTGCAGTGCGGCTTCTGCGTACCGGGCATGGCGATGACCGTCCACGACCTGTTGGAGGGCAACCACGCCCCCACGGAGTTGGAGACCCGCAAGGCGCTCTGCGGCAACCTCTGCCGCTGTTCCGGCTACCGGGGGGTCCTGGACGCCGTCGCCGACGTCGTCGCGTCCCGCGCCGAGGCCGCCGGGGAGGCGCCGGCCGAGACCGCCCGCATCCCCCACCAGGCCGGTCCCGCCGACCCGATGGACGGGGCACCGCACCACCAGGAGCAGCAGCCGGGAGGCGCCGGATGAGTGAGACCACCAGGGGGTGCGCGCCTCGCGCCGTCGGGGGCGAGCGGAGTGGGGACGTGGCATGAGCGGTACGACTGACGGGGCCGGGGTCGGGGCCGCGACCGCGACGCCCGCGACGGGCGCCCAGATCCCCGTCGAACCGCCGGCGCAGGGGCTGGGCGTCTCCCTGGCGCCCGCCGACGCGGCGGCCAAGGCCGAGGGCACCTTCCCGTACGCCTCCGACCTGTGGGCCGAGGGCCTGTTGTGGGCGGCGGTGCTGCGCTCCCCGCACCCCCGGGCGCGGATCCGCTCCGTGGACACCCGGCACGCCACGGAGATGCCGGGCGTGCACGCGGTCGTCACCCACGAGGACGTGCCCGGCGACAAGGGGCACGGCCGGGGCACCGCCGACCGCCCGGTGTTCGCCAAGGACGAGGTCCGCCACCACGGTGAGCCGATCGCCGCGGTGGCCGCCGACCACCCCGACACGGCCCGGCTGGCGGCCGCCGCGATCGTCGTCGAGTACGAGGTCCAGGAGGCCGTCACCGACCCCCAACTCGCCTTCGAGGCCGAGCCGTTGCACCCGGATGGCAACCTCATCCGGCACATCCCGCTCCGCTTCGGCGACCCGGAGGCGGTCGGCGAGGTGATGGTCGAGGGCTTCTACCGGATCGGCCGCCAGGACCCCGCGCCCATCGGGGCCGAGGCCGGGCTCGCGGTGCCGCGGCCCGACGGCGGGGTGGAGATCTACTCCGCCTCCACCGACCCGCACACCGACCGCGATCTGGCCGCCGCCTCCTTCGGGCTGGCGCGGGAGCAGGTCCGGGTCGTGGTGACGGGCGTGCCCGGGGCCACCGCCGACCGCGAGGACCCCAGCGTCCAGTTGTCCCTGGGGCTGTTGGCGCTCCGTACGGGGTGCCCGGTGAAGCTGGCCGCCACCCGGGAGGAGTCCTTCCTCACCCACGCCCACCGTCACCCGACGCTGCTGCGCTACCGGCACCACGCCGACGCCGACGGCACGTTGGTGAAGGTGGAGGCGCAGATCCTGATGGACGCCGGGGCGTACGCGGACACCTCCTCCGAGGCGCTGGCCGCCGCGGTCTCGTTCGCCTGCGGCCCGTACGTCGTCCCGCACGCCGTCGTCGAGGGCTGGGCGGTGCGCACCAACAACCCGCCCTCCGGCCACCTGCGCGGCGAGGGCGCGCTCCAGGTCTGCGCCGCCTATGAGGGCCAGATGGACAAGCTGGCCGCCCAACTGGGCCTGGAGCCCGACGAGATCCGCCGGCGCAACGTGATGGCCACCGGCGACCTGTTGCCCACCGGGCAGACGGTCACCTGCCCCGCCCCGGTGGCCGAGCTGCTGACCGCCGTCACCGAGGCGCCGCTGCCGGAGCTGCCCAAGGACACCCCCGAGGCGGAGTGGCTGCTGCCGGGCGGGCCCGAGGGCGCGGGCGAGCCGGGCGCGGTCCGGCGCGGCGTCGGCTACGCCCTGGGCATGGTGCACATGCTCGGCGCGGAGGGCGCCGACGAGGTGTCCACCGCCACCGTCAAGGTCAGCGGTTCGGTCGCCACCGTCATCTGCGCCGCCGTGGAGACCGGTTCGGGCTTCGCCACCCTGGCGCGCCAGATCGTCCAGGAGACCCTGGGCGTGGAGGAGGTGCACGTCGCGGGCGTGGACACCGACCAGCCGCCGGCCGGTCGGGCCTGCCACAGCCGGCACACCTGGGTCTCCGGCGGGGCGATCGAGCGGGCCGCGAAGATGGTCCGCACCCAGCTCCTCCAGCCGCTGGCCCACAAGTTCGGGATGTCCACCGAGCTGCTGCAGATCGCCGACGGCAAGATCACCTCGTACGACGGGGTGCTCAGCACCACCGTCGCCGAGGCGCTGGACGGCAAGGAGCTGTGGGCCACCGCGCAGTGCCGGCCGCATCCGACCGAGCCGCTGGACGAGACCGGCCAGGGCGATGCGTTCGTCGGCCTGGTCTTCTGCGCGATCCGCTGTGTCGCCGATGTGGACATCGAGTTGGGCACGGTGCGGGTGGTGGAGATGACCGTGGCCCAGGACGTGGGGCGGGTGCTCAACCCGCGCCAGTTGCGCGCCCGGATCGAGGCCGGGGTGACCCAGGGCCTGGGGGCCGCGCTGATGGAGAACCTCCGCACCACCCGCGGCCAGGTCCGCCATCCCGACCTGACCGGTTATGCGCTGCCGACCTCACTGGACGCCCCGGACATCCGGATCGCCAAGCTGGTCGAGGAGCGCGATGTGGTCGCCCCGTTCGGCGCCAAGGCGGTCAGCGCGGTGCCGGTGGTGACCTCGCCGGCCGCGGTGGCGTCGGCGGTCCGCGCCGCGACCGGCCGGCCGATCGGCCGCCTGCCGATCCGACCGCAGGCGGCGGTGGCGCAGCCGGTGCAACTGCCCTAGTGACGCCGTGGCGTTGCAGCCCGCCCGTTGACGCCTGCCTCTTGAGGCCCGCCCGTTGATGCCGTCGCGCCGAGGTCGCGCGGCGGCGGTGCGTCGACGGAGGTTTTCCGCCACCTGCCGAGGGGCCGGTTCGCCGGCCCGCTCGGCCGCCTGCGTTCCACGTACCGAAACGGCGCGCTCCGTTTCACGACGTCCACGGGGACGGGCGGAGCCGCGCCGCCAACCGCCGGTGCCGCAACGGGAGCGGGGCAGCAACCACCGTCACCACAACGGGAGTTGGGTGCACCCGCCGTTGCGGAGCGCCGTCCGCTCGGCCGCCAACGCGGCTGCGGGGGACCGCAGTTCCGCCGGAAACCTGAAGCGATCTGCATAAAGGAACACCGGGTGAACCCCCATGGAAAAGCAGGTGAAGGTAGCGTCTGCCCCTTGAGAACTCAACAGGGGGAGGGTGAAGAAGACGGAGTTCACCACTCCAGACAGTGCGGGCGTCGTCGGTGCCGGTCCGGCACGGCGCAGGCCCGTCGCATTCCGCCCGCGGCGGTCCCGGATGCGTCCAGGGGCCGCCGCGGGCCGTTTGACCGGAGCCGACCGCGCGCCTGCGCGGTCGGCTCTCCTCATGCCACCGCGGCGCCGGGTCTCTTCCCTTTGTTCAAGGAGGAATTGATGCTCACTGACACCGATGGACTGTTCGAAGCCCTGCGGGCCCTGGAGTTACCGCGCGGCGAATACGTGGTGTGCGGCTCCGCCGCGCTCTATGTGCGGGGGTTACGGCCGCGGATGGGCGATCTCGACGTCCTGGCCCGGGGCGCGGCCTGGCAGAGAGCCCTGACCATAGGCGCCCCGCAGCCCACCGTGTCCGGCCACGGCCTGCGGGTCCTGCACCCCACGGCCGCGATCGAGATCGTGGACCGCTGGACGCCGGGCTGGTCCACCGACCGCCTGATCGAGGAGGCCGACCGCATCGACGGCATCCCCTTCATGCGCCTGGGCGACGTCTGGCGCTGGAAGAACGAGGCCCGCCGCCCGAAGGACCTGCCCGACATCGCCGCCATCAACCGCCTCCACCGAGCCTGGACCGGCCCGCCGGCCACGTGCGGCTGACGGGCCGGCCCGGCCGGCCTGCCGGGGTGGTGGCGGGCCCCGGCGGGGCAACTCGGGTGCGGGGGCGTTCTCTTGGAGGCCGTGGCGGGATTCGAACCCACGTAACTCGCTTTGCAGGCGAGTCCCTGAACCACTCGGGCACACGGCCGGTGTGCGGTGCGTTCCCGACTCTAGGCCGGTGGGTGGGGGGTCGGACAAGGGGTGCGGGCGGGCCGCCATGAGGCTGCAACACGTGGTTCATGAACGGGTGGTGACCGTCGGCCGGGCCGAGGGGCGACTCGTGGCGTAAGACCGACGGCCTAGGTGATCCCCGTCTCCGGACAGGGGCGCAGTGCTTCTACGGCCCTTACGCTGGCCCGATGACCGCTGACCCTTCGAGCCCCGCAGACGCGGCCGCCACGGCCGCGACGGGCAGCACCGCCGCACCCGCCACCGAGCACCGGAACCAGGAACGGAACGGGGAACGGAACGAGGAACGGGCGCCGTCCGCGGGCGGCGTTCTCGGGCGGGATCACCGGGCGCTGACGCTCGGGATCGTCTCCGTCGTCTCGTTGATCGCCTTCGAGGCCAGCGCGGTGAACACCGCGATGCCGGTGGCCGCCCGTGCCCTCGACGGGATCGGGCTGTACGCGTTCGCCTTCTCGGCGTTCTTCACGGCCAGCCTGTTCGCGATGGCGCTCGCCGGGGTGTGGAGCGACCGGCGGGGGCCGCTGGCGCCGTTGTTCAGCGGGATCGCCGCGTTCGGCGCGGGGCTGCTGGTCGCGGGCGGGGCGCAGAACATGGGCATGTTCGTCGCCGGGCGCGGCGTCCAGGGGCTGGGCGGCGGCCTGGCGGTGGTGTCGCTGTACGTGGTGGTCGGCCGGGGCTATCCCGAGCGGCTGCGGCCGTCGGTCATGGCGTCGTTCTCGGCGGCCTGGGTGGTGCCGGTGATCGTCGGGCCGTTGGTCGCCGGGACGATCACCGAACAGGTCGGCTGGCGCTGGGTGTTCCTGTCCATACCGGTGCTGATACTCCTGCCGCTCGCGGTGATGCTGCCGGCGCTGCGGAAGCTGCCGCGGACCGTGCCGGGACCGGACGGCGGCTTCCGGCGGATCCTCGGCAGCCGCCGCTGCCTGCTGGCGCTGGCGGTCGCGGTGGGGGCGTCGCTGTTGCAGTACGCCGGCCAGCACATCGGCTGGTCCGCGCTGCTGCCGGCCGCCGTCGGGTTGGCGCTGCTGGCCCCGGCCATCGTGCGGCTGCTGCCGCCCGGCACGTTCCGGGCCGGCCGCGGGCTGCCGGCCGTGGTGCTGATGCGGGGCCTGGCGGCCGGCGCGCTGGTCGCCGCCGAGAGCTTCATCCCGCTGCTGCTGGTCAGTCAGCGCGGGTTGTCCACGACCTTGGCCGGGCTCTCGCTCACCGGCGGCGGACTGACCTGGGCGCTCGGCTCCTACGTCCAGAGCCGCCCGGGCCTGGAGCGGCACCGGGAGCGGCTGATGGGGCTGGGCATGGCCCTGTTGGCGACGGCGATCGTGCTGGTGCCGCTGGTGCTGATCGACGGGGTGCCGGTCTGGATCGTGGCCGCGGCGTGGACGATCGGCGGGTTCGGGATGGGGCTGAACATCTCCAGCGGCGGCGTGCTGCTGCTGAAGCTGTCCCGCCTGGAGGAGGCCGGCAGCAACTCCTCGTCGCTCCAGATGTCCGACGCGCTGGGCAATGTGACCTTCGTCGGCGTCAGCGGGGTGCTCTTCGTGGCCTTCGGCGGCGGCTCGACCGCCGCGGCCGGTGCGGCGTCGACCGCCTCCGCAGTGAGCCACCCCGCGGCGTTCCTGGCGGTCTTCGCGGCGATGGCGGTGGTCGCGGCGACTGGCGCGGCGGTCGCCACCCGGCTGCGGCCGAGGGCGGGTTAGTGCCCCGCGCCCCCGACGCGCTGTGAGACGCAACCCCCGGGTGTGACCCCGGATGTGACCCCGGATGTGACCTCCCTCCCACCCTCGGGCGGGAGCGGGCGTTCGGCGGTGGGCGGCCAGCGGGGCACCGGTAGGCTGACGCGGTTGCCGATCGCCGACCTCAGCCGACGGAGACCGTGACTACCAGCAGCGCCACCAACAGCCATCACCTGTCCCCGGCCTTCCCGGGGCGGGCCCCTTGGGGTACCGCGAACAAGCTGCGTGCCTGGCAGCAGGCGGCCATGGACCGGTACATCCAGACCCAGCCCCGGGACTTCCTCGCCGTGGCCACCCCCGGCGCCGGGAAGACCACCTTCGCGCTCACCCTCGCCTCGTGGCTGCTGCACCATCACGTCGTGCAGCAGGTGACGGTGGTCGCGCCCACCGAGCACCTCAAGAAGCAGTGGGCGGAGGCCGCGGCCCGGATCGGGATCAAGCTCGATCCGGAGTACAGCGCCGGCCCGTTGAGCCGCGAGTACCACGGCATCGCGATCACCTACGCCGGCGTCGGCGTCCGCCCGATGCTGCACCGCAACCGCATCGAGCAGCGCAAGACGCTGGTCATCCTGGACGAGATCCACCACGCCGGCGACTCCAAGTCGTGGGGCGAGGCGTGCCTGGAGGCGTTCGAGCCGGCGACCCGGCGGCTGGCGCTGACCGGCACCCCGTTCCGCTCCGACACCAACCCGATCCCGTTCGTGTCGTACGAGGAGGGCAACGACGGCATCCGCCGGTCGTCCGCCGACTACACCTACGGCTACGGCAACGCGCTGTCCGACGGCGTCGTCCGGCCGGTGATATTCCTCTCCTACAGCGGCAACATGCGCTGGCGCACCAAGGCCGGCGACGAGATCGCGGCGCGGCTGGGCGAGCCGATGACCAAGGACGCGGTCTCCCAGGCGTGGCGCACCGCGCTGGACCCGCGCGGCGAGTGGATGCCGAACGTGCTGCGGGCCGCCGACCGCCGGCTGACCGAGGTCCGCAAGGCCATTCCCGACGCCGGCGCGCTGGTCATCGCCTCCGACCAGGAGCAGGCCCGGGCGTACGCCAAGCTGATCCGGGAGATCACCGGCGAGGGCGCGACCCTGGTGCTCTCCGACGACACGGGCGCCTCGCAGCGCATCGACGACTTCGCGCACTCCGACGACCGCTGGATGGTCGCGGTCCGGATGGTGTCCGAGGGCGTCGACGTCCCCCGGCTCGCGGTCGGCGTCTACGCGACCACGATCTCCACCCCGCTGTTCTTCGCGCAGGCGGTCGGCCGCTTCGTGCGGTCCCGCAAGCGCGGCGAGACCGCGTCCGTCTTCCTGCCCACCGTCCCGATGCTGCTCGGCTTCGCGGGCGAGATGGAGGTCGAGCGCGACCACGTCCTGGACAAGCCGAAGAAGGACGGCGAGGAGGACCCGTACGCCGAGTCCGAGAAGGAGATGGACGAGGCGAACAAGGAGCAGGACGAGGACACCGGGGAGCAGGAGCAGTTCTCGTTCGAGGCGCTGGAGTCGGAGGCGGTCTTCGACCGGGTGCTCTACGACGGCGCCGAGTTCGGCATGCAGGCGCACGCCGGCAGCGAGGAGGAGCAGGACTACCTGGGCATTCCGGGGCTGTTGGAGCCCGACCAGGTCCAACTGCTGCTGCAGAAGCGGCAGGCCCGGCAGATCGCGCACAGTCGGAAGAAGCCGGACAGCGAGGCGGACCTGCTGGAGATCCCCGCCGAGCGGCGGCCGGTGGTCACGCACAAGGAGTTGCTGGAGCTCCGCAAGCAGCTCAACACGCTGGTCGGCGCGTACGTTCACCAGAGCGGCAAGCCGCACGGGGTGATCCACACCGAGCTGCGCCGGGTGTGCGGCGGCCCGCCGAGCGCGGAGGCGACCGCGGGGCAGCTCAACGAGCGGATCAGCAAGGTCCGGGAGTGGGCCACGCGGATGCGGTGACGGCGGTGCCCGGGGGCGCATCGTCCGGCCGCGCCGGGGAGTTCTCGTGAGGATTCCGTAGGGAGTTGGTGTGCGGACCCGTCCGGGCGCGCGCCGCGGACCGCGCGGCCGGGGCGTGCGCGCGGGGCGCACCGGCGCGCCCACGGTAGTGACGGGAGGAACGGCGGTGCGGACGAAAGCGGATATTCCGGGCGACAGAGACCGGATTCTGGACGTGCTCTTCCGCTGAGCGGAGCAGCTCGCTACTGTCCGGCTCACGCACACGCCCCGTGGCAGCGTCGCCGCGGAGCGCAGCCGGTGCAAAGCGGCCGGCGGCCCATGGGCACTGTTCCGGGACGAGCAGCGCTCCTTACGTACGGACGCCGCCAACTCACTTCAGGAGGGGGCGTCGTGACCGCGGAGACCTCCCAGACGCTCGACCGGGGACTGCGCGTCCTCAAACTTCTCGCCGACACCGACCACGGGCTGACCGTGACCGAGCTCTCGCACAAGCTCGGCGTCAACCGCACCGTGGTCTACCGCCTGTTGGCCACGCTGGAGCAGCACGCCCTGGTGCGCCGGGACGCCGGCGGCCGGGCCCGGGTGGGCCTCGGCGTGCTGCGTCTGGGCCGCCAGGTCCACCCGTTGGTCCGGGAGGCCGCGCTGCCCGCGCTGCGCTCGCTCGCCGAGGACGTCGGCGCCACCGCCCACCTCACCCTGGTCGACGGCACCGAGGCGCTGGCGGTCGCGGTGGTCGAGCCGACCTGGACCGACTACCACGTCGCCTACCGCGCCGGCTTCCGTCACCCGCTGGACCGCGGCGCCGCCGGCCGGGCCATACTCAAGGCCCGCCAGGGCCGCCTCCATGACGCCGGACTCGCCCTGACGCACGGTGAGTTGGAGGCCGGCGCCAGCGGCGCCGCGGCCCCGCTGCTGGGGGTCAGCGGCATAGAGGGCAGCGTCGGCGTGGTGATGCTGACGGACAGCGTCGCGGAGCGGATCGGGCCGCGGGTGGTGGACGCGGCCCGGGAGGTCGCCGAGGCGCTGCGCTGACGGGCCCCGGCCCGCGGTGACGCGCGGATTCCGTGTGGTGACCCTGTGGCGCTGCCGTGTGGCACCGGCGCCGCACGGGGCGGGCGGGGCGGGGGTCAATTAGGGTGGCGGGGTGTCTTCCCGCGCCCGTGCCCTGCTGGCCTGCACCGTCCTCGTCCTCGCCCTCCTCGTCACCGCGGCGGTGGCTCCGCTGCCGTACTCGGTCGCGTATCCGGGCGTCACGGCCAACGTCCTCGGCGACGACAAGGGCAAGCCGGTGATCACCATCTCCGGCGCCCCCACCCGCGACACCGGCGGGCAGCTCCGGATGACCTCGATCACCGCCACCGGGCCGGCCGCCTCCATCCACCTGCCGGACGTGGTCCGGGCCTGGTTCCGCACCGACGAGGCGGTGATGCCGCGCGACTCGGTCTACCCGGTGGGCAACAACACCGAGGAGATCGCCGAGCACAACGCGGAGCAGATGAAGCAGTCGCAGGACAGCGCCACCCAGGCCGCCCTGAACCGGCTCGGGAAGTCCCCTAGGGACGTCAAGGTGACCCTGAGCCTGGCCGACATCGGCGGGCCCAGCGCCGGCCTGATGTTCGCGCTGGGCATCGTCGACAAGCTGAACGGCGACGGCGCCGGGCACGACCTGACCGGCGGCCGGACCGTCGCGGGCACCGGCACCATCGACGCCGACGGCGCGGTCGGCGCGGTCGGCGGGGTGGCCCTCAAGACCCAGGCCGCGCACCGCGACGGCGCGACGGTCTTCCTCGTCCCCCGCCAGGAGTGCGCCGACGCGCGCGCCGAGCTCCCCAAGGGGATGCGGTTGATCCCCGTCACCACCCTGGGCGGCGCGGTGGACGCCCTCAAGGCCCTCAACTCCGGCGGTGACGTGCCCAGTTGCACGACCGGCTGAGCCCGGGGCCCTGAGGGCGGGCCGGCTCAGAGGGTCGCGGTGGTCTCCCGGTCGGCGTAGCGGAAGCCGTCGTCGTCGAAGTAGAAGACCGTGACCTTCACCTTTTGGCCCTTGCTGAAGGTGCCCCAGCCCGTCTTGAGCTTCACCTGGGCGGTGTGGTCGGCGTAGTCGCAGACCAGCTTGTCGACCTTGAGCGTGCCGGCCCCGTGCGCGGCAGCCTTCGAGGCGGTGATCTCCTCGGCGTTGGCGACCAGTTGGTGGTTCATGCCGGGGTCGCAGGAGTACGTGACGTCCACCGTCAGGCCCGGTGCGGCCAGCGCGACCTTGTCGATGGCGATCAGGTTGGCCTTGGCCGCGGCCATCGGTGCGGTGGCCAGGACGCCGGCCCCGACCAGGGCGGCGACGGTGGCGGCGCCGGCGAGACGGCGGCGGATGCGGGATGCCTGCATGGGTCGTGCCTTTCCCCCTGTGCGGTCGCGATGGCGCGCGACTGCGATACATGTTCGTTTTCGAGTGACGCACACCCTACGTGATCCCGTGAGGGGTGTGGGCCGTTTTCGGGCCGGGTGCCGCGAACGCCCCTAACCCCCGCCCTCCTTGATGAACCCCTCCTTCACCAGCCACGCCTTGGCGACCTGGTGCGGGTCCTGGCCCTCGACGTCCACCTTGGCGTTGAGCTTCTGGGCGACGGCGTTGTCCAGCGCGGCCGTCACCGGGGCGAGCACCTCGGCGATCTGCGGATGGCTGCGCAGCGCCGCGGCGTTGATCTCCGGCGCCGCGTTGTAGTTGGGGAAGAAGTGCCGGTCGTCCTTGAGCACGATCAGCCCCATCGCCTTGATCCGGCCGTCGGTGGTGAAGACCTCACCGAAGGTGCAGGCCGTCCCCTGCGCCGCCTCGGTGTAGACCACGCCGCCGGTCATCCGCCGGATGTTGCCGGGCGGGATGTTCATGCCGTACGCCTTCGCCATCCCGGGCAGGCCGTCGTTGCGGCTGGCGAACTCGTTCTCCACGCACAGCGTGACCGCGCCCGGGTTCCGCTTCAGCAGCGCGGCGACGTCGGAGAGGGTGCGCACCCCGTACTTCTTCTCGTTGGCGGCGTTCAGCGCCAGCGCGTAGGTGTTGTTCAGCCGGGACGGCGGCAGCCAGACGATGCCGTTGCGCAGGTCGGCGTCGCGTACGGCCTCCCACTGCCGCTGCGGGTCCGGGATCGGCGTGGTGTGCCCGAGGTGGGTGATCCAGCCGGTGCCGGTGTACTCGTACATCCCGTCCGCGGTGCCGGTGCGGACCGCCTCGCGGGCGCCGATGGTGCCCTGGATGTTGGTCTTGTCGATGACGGTGGCGCCGGCCGCCTTGAAGACCAGCCCCATGATCTGCCCCAGGATGATGTTCTCGGTGAACTCCTTGGAGGTGACGGTGAGGTCGGCGTCCTTCAGGGGCAGCCCCCGGCCCACCGTCCCCGGTATGACGTCGTCCGACATCGGACTTCCGCTGACCAGCCCGCAGCCCCCCAGCAGCGCCCCGATGACCAGCAGCGCGACGGCCCCCCGGCGCCTGCGCCCCCTCACGTCTGAACCTCCAACCCGCGCGGCCGCAACAGCAGTTCGGCCAGCGACGCCAGCCACTCGACCAGCAGCGCCAGCGCCACCGTCAGCACCGACCCCAGGACCAGCACCGGCATCCGCTGGGTGATGATCCCCGCCGAGATCAGGTCGCCCAGCCCGCCGCCCCCGCCGAACGTGGCCAGCGTCGCGGTGCCCACGTTCAGCACCAGCGCGGTGCGCACCCCGGCCAGGATCAGCGGGACGGCCAGCGGAAGTTCGACCTTGACGAGCACGCCCAGCGGCGACATCCCGATGCCGCGGGCCGCCTCGGTCAGCGTCGGGTCGATGCCGCGCAGCCCGGCGATGGTGTTGGCCAGCACCGGCAGCACCGCGTAGATCACCATGCCGACGATCGCCGAACCGGCCCCGATACCCAGCCAGATGACCAGCAGCACCAGCAGGCCCAGCGCCGGCACCGCCTGCCCGAGGTTGGCCAGCGCCATCGCCGGCGGGGCGGCCCGGCGCAGCCGCGGCCGGGTCAGCGCGATGCCCAGCGGGATCGCGATCACCAGCACCAACGCCGTGGAGACGGCGGTCAGTTGCAGATGCTGGCGCAGCGCCAGCCACACCTTGCCGTGGTCGACGGCCTGGTGGGCGATCGAGTCCAGCCGCGCGCCGCGGAACCACAGCCAGGTGGTCAGCAGCGCCGCGGTCAGGAAGGCCGGCATGAACGTCCACTTCCGCCAGCCGATCCGGCGACCACCGGGCCCGCCGGCACCGCTCGGCGCCGCTCCCGAGGCCAACTCCCGTTCAGCGGCCGCCGCGTCGCCCGGCAGCGGCGCCCCGCCGGGGCCCTCCGGCGGCCCGTTGCGGCCCCCGCCGGCCGGCGACGCCCCCGGGCTCACGCCCGGCTCCCGGGGCCGCCCTCGGGTCCGCCCGAGCCGCTGCGGCCCTCCAGGTCGCGCTGGGTCCGGTGGGCGCGCAACGCCCGCAACTGGTGCTGGTGTTCCAGCGCCTCCAGCCGGTCCGCCTCCAGCAGTTCGTGGACGTTGTTCATCAGCGTCCCCACGTCGACGACACCGGTGTACTCGCCGCGCCGCCCGGTGACCGCGACCCGGCCCGCGCTGTCGGTCAGCACCGCCTCCAGGGCGTCGCGCAGCGTCGCGTCCCGGGTGACGGTGTCGGTGACCAGCGTCCCGGCCCGGGCCAGCGACTGCTTGGCCAGGGAGAGGTCCGCGCGGCGCAGCCACTTGTACGGGCGGCGGTGGCGGTCCAGCAGCAGCACCTCGTTGGTGCCGCCGTCCCGCAGCAGATCGAAGATCGACTGGAGCGGGTCGTCGAGCTGCGCGGTGGGGAAGTCGACCACCCCCACGTCCCGCACCCGCGTCAGGTTCAGCCGCTTCAGCGCCGCCCCGGCGCCCACGAAGCCGGAGACGAAGTCGTCCGCCGGGTTGGTGAGGATGGCCTCGGGGGTGTCGAACTGGGCGATGTGCGAGCGCTCGCGGAGCACCGCGATCCGGTCGCCCAGCTTGATCGCCTCGTCGAAGTCGTGGGTGACGAAGACGATCGTCTTGTGCAGCTCGTGCTGGAGCCGGATCAGCTCGTCCTGGAGGTGGTCGCGGGTGATCGGGTCCACGGCGCCGAACGGCTCGTCCATCAGCAGCACCGGCGGATCGGCGGCGAGCGCCCTGGCCACCCCGACCCGCTGCTGCTGGCCGCCGGAGAGCTGGCGCGGATAACGGTGCCGGAACTCGCCCGGGTCCAGGCCCACCAGGTCGAGCATCTCCTCGACCCGCTCCCTGGTCCGGGCCGCCGACCAACCGGTCATCTTCGGCACCAGCGCGATGTTCTGCGCCACGGTCATGTGCGGGAAGAGCCCGGACGCCTGGATGGCATAGCCGACCTTGCGGCGCAGCCGGACCGGGTCGATGCCCGTGACGTCCTCGTCGCCGATGCGTATCCGCCCCGACGTCGGCTCGATCAGCCGATTGATCATCTTCAGCGTGGTGGACTTGCCGCAGCCGGACGGCCCGACGAAGACCACCGTCTCGCCGGCCCCGATCTCCATGCTGACGTCCTCCACCGCCGGGGCGGTGCTGCCCGGGTAGACCTTCGTGAGGTTCTCCAACCGGATCGCGGCGCCCGTCGAGGCGGGCGGGCGCGCGCCCTTGGCGCCGCGGTCGCTCCCGTAGGACTCAGGCACGGATCCCCCTGGATATCGTCAGGCGCCCGATCAGGACGTAGCCGGCGTCGAAGAGCAGGGCCAGGACGACGATCCCGAGCGTCCCGGAGAGCACCTGGTTCAGCGCGTTGGCGCTGCCCAGCGAGGCGATCCCGCGGAAGATCTCGTTGCCGAGGCCGGGGCCCGAGGCGAAGGCGGCGACGGCCGCGATGCCCATCAGCATCTGGGTCGCGACGCGGATGCCGGTGAGGATCGGCGGCCAGGCCAGCGGGAGTTCGACCTTGAAGAGCCGGGCGGCCCGCGACATCCCGATGCCCTTGGCCGCGTCCACCAGCGCCGGATCGACCCCGCGCAGCCCCACGATGGCGTTGCGGACCACCGGCAGCAGCCCGTACAGGGTCAGCGCCACGACGGTCGGCGCGACGCCGAGGCCGACGATCGGGATCAGCAGGCCGATCAGGGCCAGGGACGGGATGGTCAGGATCGTCGCGGTGGTCGTCGTGGCCAGCGCGCCGGCCCATTCGCTGCGGTAGGTAGCCACACCGAGCGCGACGCCCAACACCGTCGCGATCACCATGCACTGGAAGACGGCGCTGGCGTGCTGATACGTGTCGGTCAGCAACTGGACGTGCCGGCTGCCGACGTACTCCCAGAAGCTCACTCTCGCCTCCTCGGTCCCTCGCTCAACCCGGACCCGCCCCCGTCGGCGGAGTGCCGCCCGTTACCCGTCGGCGCCGCGCGCCGACTCCCTTCCGGTCACCCGCCCGCGGCCTGTTTCACCAACGGGATGATCCGTAGCGGAACCGGATTTTCCATGACGATGGCCGTGGATGCCCGCACGATGCCATCAAAGCCCACGACCCGGTCGATCACCCGCTGGAGATCGGCGTTCGACCGTGCCACGAGCCTGCAGAGCATGTCCCCGTGTCCGGTCGTTGTATGCAGCTCCAGCACCTCCGGAACGCCCGCCAAGTGGGCCCGCACATCGCTGCCTTGCCCCTGTTTGATCTCCAGGGTCGCGAACGCGGTCACCGGATACCCCAGCGCCGCGGGGTCCACGTCCGGCCCGAAACCCCTGATCACGCCATTCGACTGAAGCCGGTCGAGGCGTGCCTGCACCGTTCCGCGGGCCACCCCGAGCCGGCGCGACGCCTCCAGGACGCCGATCCGCGGCTCACGGGCGAGCAGTTCCAGCAGCGCCCCGTCCAAATGATCGATCGCCACGGCCGAAACCTCCGATTTCGATGGTCATCCTGTACAGAACGCCCGGCGGAACCGGCGCACCGCTATACACAATGCCCAGCAGATGCGCGAACTATTGCGCACCTTGTGGATCGGCGGGACTCTGCCGCCATGGCAGACACCACGATGCACACCCAGCCCACCACCCCGGCCACGGCCCGGCAGGCGGACCCCTTCCCGGTCAAGGGGATGGACGCGGTCGTCTTCGCCGTCGGCAACGCCAAGCAGGCGGCCCACTACTACGCCACCGCCTTCGGCATGAAGCGCGTCGCCTACCAGGGACCGGAGACCGGCAACCGCGAGACGGCCTCCTACGTCCTGGAATCCGGCGGCGCCCGGTTCGTCTTCACCTCCGTGATCAAGCCGACCACCGACTGGGGCCGCTTCCTGGCCGAGCACGTGGCCGCGCACGGCGACGGCGTGATCGACCTGGCCGTCGAGGTGCCGGACGTCCGGGCGGCGTACGCCTACGCCGTCGAGCACGGCGCGACCGGCCTGGAGGAGCCCTACGAGACCAAGGACGAGCACGGCACGGTCGTCCGGGCCGCCATCGCCACCTACGGGCAGACCCGGCACACCCTTGTGGAGCGTTCCGACTACGACGGCCCCTACCTCCCCGGCTTCGTCGCCTCCGAGCCGCTCGTCGCCGCTCCGACGAAACGTTTCTTCCAGGCCATCGACCACTGCGTCGGCAACGTCGAACTCGGCAAGATGGACGAGTGGGTGGCCTTCTACAACAAGGTCATGGGCTTCACCAACATGAAGGAGTTCGTCGGCGACGACATCGCCACCGAGTACTCGGCGCTGATGTCCAAGGTCGTCGCGGACGGCACCAAGAAGGTGAAGTTCCCGCTCAACGAGCCGGCGATCGCCAAGAAGAAGTCCCAGATCGACGAGTACCTGGAGTTCTACGGCGGCCCCGGCGTCCAGCACATCGCGCTGGCCACCAACGACATCGTCGCCTCGGTCCGTCAAATGCGGGCCGCCGGCGTGGAGTTCCTCAACGTTCCCGACGCCTACTACGACACCCTCGGCGAGTGGGTCGGCGAGACCCGCGTCCCGCTCGACGAGCTGCGCGAGCTGAAGATCCTCGCCGACCGGGACGAGGACGGCTACCTGCTCCAGATCTTCACCAAGCCGGTCCAGGACCGCCCGACCGTCTTCTTCGAGATGATCGAGCGGCACGGCTCCCTCGGCTTCGGCAAGGGCAACTTCAAGGCCCTCTTCGAGGCCATCGAGCGCGAACAGGACCGCCGCGGCAACCTCTGACGGTCGCCCGGCCGGCACCGACCCCGGCTGGGGGCATTCGTCTCTTCCGTGGGCCGAACACGATCTTCCGTGCGCGGCCCACGGATGCGACGCTACGGACATGGACCTCATCGAACGCCTGCGCGCCGGGCTCCCCGAGGACGCGCTGCTCACCGACCCCGACGTCACCGACTCCTACGCCCGGGACAACGCCAACTTCTGCGCCGCCGGGACCCCCGCCGCGGTCGTCCTGCCGCGCACCGTCGAGCAGGTCCAGCACGTGATGCGGACCGCCACCGCGCTGCGCGTCCCGGTCGTCCCGCAGGGCGCCCGCACCGGCGTCTCCGGCGCCGCCAACGCCACCGACGGCTGCATCGTCCTCTCCCTGGTCAAGATGGACCGCATCCTGGAGATCGACCCCGTCGACCGGATCGCGGTCGTCGAGCCGGGCGTGATCAACGCCGTCCTGTCCCGCGCGGTCAACGAGCACGGCCTCTACTACCCGCCGGACCCGTCCAGTTGGGAGTCGTGCACCATCGGCGGCAACATCGGCACCGCCGCCGGCGGCCTGTGTTGCGTGAAGTACGGCGTCACCGCCGAGTACGTGCTCGGCCTGGAGGTCGTCCTGGCCGACGGCCGGCTGATCAAGACCGGGCGGCGCACCGCCAAGGGTGTGGCCGGCTACGACCTCACCCGTCTCTTCGTCGGCTCCGAGGGCAGCCTCGGCGTCGTGGTCCGCGCCACCCTGGCACTCAAGCCCGAGCCGCCGCAACAGCTCGCCATGGTCGCCGAGTTCGGGTCGGTGACGGAGGCCGGCGACGCGGTCTGCCGGATCATGGCCGAGGGGCACACCCCCTCCCTCCTGGAGCTCATGGACCGCACCAGCATCCGCGCGGTCAACGCGATGGCCCAGATGGGCCTTCCGGAGACCACCGAGGTGCTGCTGCTGGCCGCCTTCGACACCCCCGATCCGGCCGCCGACCTCGCCGCGGTCGGCGCGCTGTGCGAGGCGGCCGGCGCCACCCAGGTCGTCCCCGCCGACGACGCGGCCGAGTCCGAACTCCTTCTCCAGGCACGCCGGTTGACCTTCCCGGCCCTGGAGAAGATCAAGCCCGCGATGCTCATCGACGACGTCTGCGTGCCCCGCTCGCGGCTCGCCGCGATGCTTGAGGGGGCCGCCGCCATCGCCGAGGAGCACGACCTGACCATCGGCGTCTGCGCGCACGCCGGCGACGGCAACACCCACCCGCTGGTCTGCTTCGACCCCGCCGACCCCGACGAGGAGCGCCGCGCCCGAGAGGCGTTCGACGCCATCATGGCCCTCGGCCTCCGGCTGGGCGGCACCATCACCGGCGAACACGGCGTCGGCGTCCTGAAGAAGGACTGGCTCGCCCGGGAACTCGGCCCGGACGGCGTCGAGTTGCACCGCGGCATCAAGGCGGTCTTCGACCCCTTGGGAATCCTCAACCCCGGCAAACTGTTCTAGGCCCCGAGGGGGCGCCCGCCCCTGTCGTGCCCATGGCTTCGGGCCCCTAGGGGACCCACCCAGGGGCCGTGCCCCTGCCCCCTGCCCCTTCCGCCCGCCCATCCGCCCCCGGGTCAGCCCCAGTTGGGATGAGCCGGGGGCGGAAGGGGTGGAGCCCCTCGCCGCCTGGGCGCCGGGACGGCTACGGTCGTCGCCGTTCGTCCCCGCCCTCGGGAGCCTCGCCAGGGCCGTCCTCTTCGTGATCGTCGTCCGGCACGGGCAGCCGCGCCCCGCGGCTCGTGGCGACCCGGTAGGTGGCGGCCAGCGAGTTCTTCAAGTCTACGGTCAGCAACTGGAGTTCGCCGGGCGTCCAGCGCCGCTCGGTCAGGATTCGCTCCGCCTCCTCGATGAGCACGGCGGCGGCGCCGAGCTGCTCGGCCTCCATCCGGTCGGCCAGCCGGGAGACGTACCCGGTCCCGTCGCCGGGGAGCAGGTAGCACGGGTTCCCGTCCGGGGTCGTCCACGGCAGCAGCCGCGGCGCCTCGTCGGCGTGATCCCTCATGCGGCGACCTCCATGCCCCGGGCGCGCGCCCCGTGGAGGCGGAGCGGGTCGACGTCGACGCCGTGCACGGCCAGCCACAGCGCCCTTCGGCGCCCGCGCCGCAGCCCCTGGCGTTCCTCGACGCCGAGGACGTACGGGCGGACGAGCGGGCTGTCCTCGCCGCGGAGGAGCGTCGGCGGCCGGGCGGGGGAGCGCAGCGGCGGGACGGGCCGCGGCGCGTCGATGCGGTGCGCGGCGACGGCGGGGGTCCCGTCCGCCCGGTGCCGCCCGGCGGCCGGAAGTAACAGCCGCAGCAGCGGCAGGAACAGGCTCGCGATACGGTGCGTCATGTCGTCAACTCCGGTGTAGTTGGTGGCCACGCCCCCGGACCGGTCGCACGGTCGCGGGGGTCTTGCGTGAACGGCAGGTCGCGCCGCCCTCGACCCGTTACGTTGGGTAGGTGCAGCGTTGCTCTGCGGAGTCCCGGGGTGTAATGCCCGGCGCGTGCCACTCGCCTACTGTCACGAAGGGGGAAGCGTGAGTCGACGCAATGCCACGGGGGGAACGGCCGCCACCAACGCCGCCGTGTTCGGGGAGGTGTTGCGGCACTACCGGGAGGCGGCGGGGCTCACCCAGCAGGAACTGGCGGGGAAGATCCCGTGCGACCGGTCGCAGGTGGCGCGTGTCGAGGCGGGCACCCGCGTCCCGCACGGCACCTTCGCCAAGAAGTGCGACGAACTCCTCGCCACGGGCGGGGTCTTGCTGAAGATGTGGGGGAAGATCGACTGGTATCCGGAGGTGGGGCATCCTGATTGGTTCCAGCGTCGGGCCGATATGGATGCGGTGGCGGTCGCCCTGCGCGAGTACCAGAACCAGGTCGTGCCTGGTCTGCTTCAAACGGAGGACTACGCACGGGCGTTGTTCTCCCGCGTCGCCAGCGGTGAGGACGTGGAAGAGCGCGTACGAGCGCGACTGAGCCGACAGCAACGATTCCTGGCCGAGGATGGCCCGCTGTACGTTGCGGTCCTCGACGAAAGCTGCCTGCGCAACGTGGTGGGGAGTTCAGCCGTCATGCGTGACCAGTGCGCGCATCTGCTCGCCGTGGGGCGGCGGCCCAATATCCGCGTACAGGTCGCCCCGGCCCATCTCGCCGAACTTGTCCGCCCCGACACGTCGATGTCGCTGATCAAGCTGCCCGACGGGCGCGAGTGGGTCTACTCGGAATCGCTGAACAGCGGCCATTTCAACGACGATCCGGCCGTCTACGCGCGCCACAGTCAGACCTATGATGTGCTCAGGGCGGACGCCCTGTCTGCTCGGGAGTCTGCTTCGCTGATCAGCGAAGCATTGGAAGGGTACGGGCATCATGGACAGGAACGGCCTCAGCACGGCGACGTGGATCAAGAGCAGCTACAGCGGCGCCAACGGCGGCAACTGCATCGAGGTGGCCCCCGGTTTCCCCGGCGTCGTCCCCGTTCGTGATTCGAAGGACCCGAGCGGTCCCATGCTGATGGTTTCGGCGGGTGGCTGGTCGGCCTTCATCTCGGCGGTAAAGGCGGGAAGTTGACCGCCTGAGAGTCGGTAAGCGGCTGCGGCACCCCAGAGGGAAGGGCATCGCGCCATGGACGCGCACGAGTTGAACTCCACGACCTGGATCAAGAGCAGCTACAGCGACGACAACGGCGGCAACTGCGTCGAGGCGGCCCCCGGCTCCCCCGGAGTCGTCCCCGTTCGTGACAGCAAGGTCCCGCAGGGGCCGGAGTTGCGTTTCCCGGCGCTCGGTTGGGCCTCGTTCGTCGCCGCGGTCAAGGGCGGCGCGTTCACCGGCTGAGGGGGACGGCGGGTCACCCGCCGTCCCCCTCGCTACGCCGAGACCGTCAGGTCATCCCTGAAGCGACCCCGGTGACTGGGGTGACTGGGGTGACTGGGGGAACTCGCCGGGATAGCCCGGGCGTTCGATGCCGTGACATTGGCGGCCGTCGACCCGGTCCGGCAGTTGGGCGAAGCCGGAGGACGGGCGGGACGCCTCGCAGACCACCGCCTCGCGTGGGCTCTCGATGACGAAGGGTCCGTAGATGGGGCCCTCGTGCGGGGCGCTGTTGAACGCCTCGCAATGGTGGCCCACGGCGTGGGGCAGGTCGTGGGTCTCCAGTAGCACGCACCGGTAGAGGGGCACCGGTTCCTGCTGCGGCTGTGCGGCGCTCGCGGTCGCCGGCACCGCGCCGGCCAGCGCGAGCACTCCCGCGACGGCCGCCGTCAGCCGGCCCGCCGTCGTCCAGACCCGTCGTGCCTTCATGCCAAGTCCTCCTGGTGTGGTGGTGTGGTGGAACGTGGAACACGGGACGTACCGGAACGCCACGAGGGGCGCGCTCTTCGCGCCGGGGCTCGTCCGCCGGGGTCGCGCGGCGCGGGCAAGTGCCCGTCGTCGCAACGGCGTTGCGTTCCGGGGCGCGCCCGCATCCGGTGAGCCGGGGCGGGCGCGGCCGTAGATGAGTGCACCCAACCGCGCCCCCGACCCGCCAGTGGCTCCCGTCGTCGTCACCCGTTGGCGTGGCTACGCCACCCGCGGTGGTGAAAGTGCGGCGCGGGCCCGCGCACGCCCCCGATGCGCGCTCCGGCGACCGCCGTTGGGGGCGTCGGCGTGCGGTCACGCGGTCGCCGCCCGGGCGGTTTTCGGAACCCCGCGGACGGCTCGGGGAAGGCCGTGCACACCCGTCCCGCCCGGGCCGCCTAGGCTTCTGCCATGGACACCACACTCTCCGCCCTGGCCGTCTTGGTGCTGGCCGTCGCCGTGCTCGCGACCTCCTTCGACCGCCGTACCAAGCCCTTGGAGCGGCGGTTGGCGCGGCTGGAGCAGAAGGTGGATCTGCTGATGGCGCACCTGGAGGTGGCGGAGCCGGCGGAGCCGCGCATGGCCGAAGTGGACGCGTTGCTCGCCGAGGGGAAGACGATCCACGCGATCAAGGTGTACCGGGAGGCGACCGGCGCGGGGCTGGCGGAGGCCAAGGAAGCGGTCGAGCGCCGGATGCGGTGAGGCCGCGACGGGCCGACGATGGCCGGGAGGGCCCGGGACGTGGCCCGGCCCATCCATGCGCAGCAGGGAGCGAGCGCCGATGTCAGCGAACGGAACGACCCGAGCGGATGCGAAAGCCTCAAGCGACGGGTACGAGGACCTCTACGACGTCATCGTGTTGGGCGGCGGGCCGACCGGCGAGAACCTCGCCGACCGGGTGCACGCCGCCGGTCTGAGCGCGGTGCTGGTGGAGCACGAACTCGTGGGCGGGGAGTGCTCGTACTGGGCGTGCATGCCCAGTAAGGCGCTGCTGCGGCCGGTGGTGGCGCGGTCCGAGGCGCGCCGGGTGCCGGGGGTGCCGGAGGCGGTCGACGGGCCGCTGGACGCGCCGGCCGTGCTCGCCCACCGTGACGCGTTCGCCTCGTACTGGAAGGACGACGGGCAGGTCCGCTGGCTGGACGGGGCCGGCATCGACCTGGTGCGCGGCCGGGGACGGCTCGCCGGGCCGCGCAAGGTGGTCGTCGACGGCGGGCGGACGCTGCACGCGCGGCACGCGGTCGCGGTGTGCACCGGCAGCCGCCCGGTGCTGCCGGACGTGCCCGGGTTGGTCGAGGCGAAGCCGTGGACGAGCCGCGACGCCACCAGCTCCGGGAGCGTGCCGGGGCGGCTGGTGATCGTCGGTGGTGGCGTGGTGGGCGTCGAAATGGCCACCGCCTGGCGGGCGTTGGGGGCCTCGGTGACGCTCCTGGTGCGCGGGGACGGGCTGTTGCCCCGTATGGAACCGTTCGCGGGCCACCTGGTCGCGGAGGCGCTCGCCGAGGCGGGGGTGTTCCTGCGGACCGGGGTGGAGGTGCGCGAGGTGCGCCGGGAGGCGCCGGGCGGGCCGGTCACCGTGCTGCTGGACGGCGCGGGGGGCGGGGAGATCGTCGCCGACGAGTTGTTGATCGCCACGGGGCGGGCGCCGCGTACGGAGGACCTGGGGTTGGAGACCGTCGGCCTGACGCCGGGCGGTTGGCTGGAGGTGGACGACACCCTGCGGGTGACCGGCGTGCCCGGCGGCTGGCTCTACGGCGCCGGCGACGTCAACCACCGTGCCCTCCTCACCCATCAGGGCAAGTACCAGGCCCGGATCGCCGGCGCCGCGATCGCCGCCCGGGCCCGCGGGGTCCCGCTGCTGGAGACCGACCGCTGGGGCGCGCACACCGCCAGCGCGGACCGGCACGCCGTCCCGCAGGTCGTCTTCACCGACCCCGAGGCCGCCTCGGTGGGCCTGACCGCGGCGGAGGCGGAGCGCGCCGGCCACCGGGTCCGGGTCGTCGACCACGACCTGGGCGCGGTGGCCGGGGCGTCCCTGTACGCCGACGGCT
Source organism: Streptomyces sp. WZ-12 (assembly GCF_028898845.1). NCBI lineage: Bacteria > Bacillati > Actinomycetota > Actinomycetes > Kitasatosporales > Streptomycetaceae > Streptomyces > Streptomyces sp. WZ-12. Next base: position 5,629,182 of record NZ_CP118574.1, read on the forward strand.
ACCGCGGCCGGGCCCGGATGGTCGTCGACCTGGACCGGGAGGTGCTGCTGGGCGCCACCTTCGTCGGTCCCGGGGTCGGTGAACTGCTGCACGCGGCGACCGTCGCGGTCGCCGGTGAGGTGCCCGTGGAACGCCTCTGGCACGCGGTTCCCGCCTACCCGACGATCAGCGAGGTGTGGCTGCGGCTGCTGGAGGCGTACCGCGACGAGGGGGCGTAACTCCCCGGCGCGGCGGGCGCTCGGTGGGAAGGGACGGGGGGCCACCGCTCACGCCCCCGGTTCGGGTGATTCGTCCGACGGCCAGGCGCCGCCCGGACCGGCGTCGTCCCGGGACGTCAGGGCGAGCAGCGCGTTCAGCCCTTTGTCGATGCCTAGGTGGGTGCTCTCCGTGCCCGGCGGGACGATCCGCAGGGTGCGCTCCAACCAGGCCGACACCGCGGCGGCCGGCGCCTCCAACAGGGCGTCCCCGTCGGGCGAGGTGAGCGCCATGCAGACCAGGCTGCGACCGTTCAGCTTCGTCGGCCAGACCCGGACGTCGCCCTCGCCGGACGGTCGGAAGACGCCCTCGACGAGCAACTCCCGGGCGAACGTCCAGTGGACGGGGCAGTCCGACCCGACGTGGAAGGCGATGTGGACGGCATAGGGGTCATCGGTCCGGTACGTCAGTCGCGCCGGGACCGGGATGGAGCGCTCCGGCGACAGCACCAGGCCCAGTTCCAACTCTCGTTCCACCACTGTGTTCATTGCTTTCCGCCTCTCTCCGAACTTCCTCGCGCGGGTCCGTGTGCGGGCCCGCGCAAGGAGAGAGCGGCCGGCGGCCGGACTCTTACACGACTTCGGAGAAATTTTTTTCCGCGCCCATCTCCCGCTTCCGCGGCGGCTGTCGGGGCAGGGGAGGAACACGGTTACGACGCGGGGCCCGATGGATATGGGCGCCGCGTTGCGGCAGACTGCCCCCGACATTCACCAAGCCGAGAACAGATACGGGACTTCGGACATGAGCTCCCCCACCGCAGGATCCGCCGGCGGCAACCCCACGCCAGGCTTCTACCCGGACCCGTCCATCCCCGGCTACATCCGCTACTGGAACGGCGCCGCGTGGGTCCCGGGCACCAGCCGTCCGGCCCCTGCCGAGGGCGAGCCGATGCCGGCGCCGCCGCCCGGCGTGGCCCCGGTGACGCCCGCGCCGGCCGCCGTCGAGGAGACCGGCCCGGTCTTCCTGGACGACGCGGCGGCGACCGGTCCCGGTGCCGCGACGCCGCCCGGGGCCGCCGGCACCGGCCAGGACGGGGCGCCCTCTTGGCACGCCGACGCCTCCCGGCAGGCCGGCTTCGGCGAGGACGGCCGAATCTCCTGGGGCCCGGCCGGGCAGGCCCCCGCGGGCGCCCAGGCCGGCGGTCCCGGGGCCGGGCTCCCGCCGCAGCGCGCCGCGGAGCCCGAGGAGGCCGCGGGCGCCGGCGCGGCCGCGCTCCCGGCGGACGTCCCGGCCGACGGGACGGTCGCGTTCCGCACCGGCGCCCCGGCGGCCGGCCGCGGCTCCGGCGACCAGGGGACCACCGCGTTCCGCGCCGTCCGGCCCGGCCAGGCACCCGCCGCTGACCAGGGCACCACCGCCTTCCGCGCGGTCCGCCCGGAGGCCGCCGAGGGCCCCCGGCCCGCCGCCAAGAACGAGACGATGGCCTTCCGGCTCCCGTCGGTGGGCAAGCAGCCCCAGGCCGGCGGCGCACCGCAATCCCTGCCGTCCACCGGGGCGCCGGCCCCGCAGGGCCCCCAGGCACCCCGTCCGCCGGCCGCCCAGCAGCCCCCGGCCACCCCGGCGCCCGCGCCCGGCCCGCCGCCGCAGGGCGGCCCCGCCGGCGACGACGGCGTCATCCCCTGGAAGCCGCCGACCGCCGACGTCTTCTTCGCCGCCGCGCAGGCCGCGCAGGGCCATCCGGCCGCGCTGGGGCGGCGGTTGGCGGCCCGGCTGATCGACACCCTGGTGCTGGCCGTGGTCGCCCTCGCGGTGGCGCAGCCGCTGTGGTCCACGGTCACCGACCACCTCGACGCCAAGGTCGAGGCGGCCAGGCAGTCCGGCCATCAAGTGACGGTCTATCTGGTCGACGGCACCACCGCCCCCGTCTTCCTGACGATCCTGGCCGTCGTCCTGATCGGCGGCGGCCTCTACGAGGTGCTGCCGACCCTCAAGTGGGGCCGCACGCTCGGCAAGAAGCTGTGCGGCGTGCGGGTGTTGGACATCGAGAGCCACGACACCCCGGAGCCGATGCAGGCCGTCAAGCGCTGGCTGGTCTACGGCGTGCTCGGCGTCGCGGTGGTCGGCGTCGTCAACGCCCTGTGGTGCCTGGTCGACAAGCCCTGGCGGCAGTGCTGGCACGACAAGGTGGCCCGCACCTTCGTCGCCGCCGACCGGGCGTCCGACTGACCGTCACCCCCGCGTTCCCGGGCCGTCACCCGCCCTGACGGCCCGGGTACCCCGATCGGACGCCGGCGGATGCGACGCCCGGCCGCAGGCGGTCGACTCGGGCCATGAGCACCGACCAGCCCCGCCCCGGCCCCGGCGAACCGCCGGAGAACGACCCGTTCCAGAAGCAGCCGCCCGAGCCCGGCGCGGGCGGAGCCCCGCACGACGCCGGCCCGGGCGAGGGCGCCGGCACCCCGCCACCGGGCGGCCCCCCACCCCCCGGAGGCCCGCCGCCCCCGGGAGCAGGACCGCCACCGTCCTACGGGGGCGGCCCCTACGGCGGCCCCTCGGCGGGCGGCCCCTACGGCGCGGGGGAGTACGGGGCCGACCCCCTGGCGGGGATGCCGCCGTTGGCCCACCGCGGCAAGCGCCTCCTGGCCCGGATCATCGACGCGATCCTCATCGGCGTCCCGGTCACCCTGATCATGAACGCGATCGTCGGCTGGGTGGACTACTTCAGCACCAGCAACGTGGAGACCAGCAAGCAGGCGACGGTGTCCGGCGTGACGATGCTGGTCTACCTGATCTACGAGGGGCTGATGCTGACCGCCCGCGGCCAGACGGTCGGCAAGATGGCGATGCGGATCCGCGTCGCGATGCTCGCCGACGGCGCCATCCCGACGCCGGTGGCCGGGTGGACCCGGGCCGCGGTCTACACCCTGCCGGAGATCATCCCCTGCTGCGGCTTCATCTTCTGGCTGATCAACGTGTTGTGGTGCACCTGGGACAAGCCGTACCAGCAGTGCCTGCACGACAAGGCGGCCCGGACCGTGGTGGTGGCCACGGACTGAGGGTGAGGGTCCGTCGGGGGCTCAGCGGGTGCGCCCGCCGACCCGGGCGCCGGTCCGCTGTCGCGGCAGCCGCCCGCCCGCGGTCGGCACGGCCCGCAGCGGGGCCCGGTCGCGGGCCGGGGCCTTGGCGCCGCCCCGGCGCACCACCCGCGACATCCCCGGCATCGGCACCGTCATCGCGACCAGCAGCCCCAGCCCGAGGCCGGCCAGTGCGATGACCGCGACCCCGATCCCGGTCTGCGTCTGCGAGAGCAGCAGCATCGCGAGGGTGGAGAGGAAGACGGTGGCCGAACCGTAGACGAGCTGGGTGGCGGTCGGACGAGGCATGGCGGATTCCGTCCTCAAAAAGGGGCGACAGAAGGGTAGTTGTGGGCGTCGGGCGAGCGACGGTGTGCCAACGGGCGAGCCTACGGTTCCTTGTGCCCGAGCGGAACGGCGGGTAAGCGTGGCCTAACCCACCGGCCCGGAGCACGGGGGCGCACGGGACGGTGGCGGAGCGGTGTGACGGAACGCCCGGCGCGGCGTCCGGCCTGTTGGCGGCGGGGGCGCATGCCCGTCGGGCATATCCCTCTGGAGTGGCCGGCCGTCCGGCGCATCATCCGGAATCTGTGCATCCGCTGTCCGTTAACTGTGAAAAGCGAGCCGGATAACGTACTTGGGCGCTCGCACACACGTCAAGATCTGTCTTTTCCCCGATGCATCCGGTCAAATGCCCTCCATAGTTGACCAGTTGATGGGGAGGGCTTTACCACGTGAGACGCCACCGAAGACTCTACGGAGCGGCCGTCCTGGCCACCGCGCTCGCCGCGACCGGGGCGGCCGTTCTCGCTCCCGGGACGGCCGCCGCCGACGCCCCGCCGGCCGCCGCGGCCGCCGTCCGCCACGACCCGGCCCCCGAACGGGCCGACGCCCACGACCTCAAGGGCCCCTTCAGCGAACGCCGGACGGCGCAGCGCACCGAGGCGCTCCGGCAGGTCATCTCCGGCGACGCGCAGGCCAGCGAGCGCGGCGGCTCCAAGGTCGTCAAGCTGGGCAAGGGCAAGTACGTCGAGCTCGCCCGGCAGAAGACCGACAAGATCTTCACGATCCTGGTGGACTTCGGCGACAAGGTCGACGACACCACGACGTACGACCCGGACGGCAACGGCCCGTTGCCCCCGGTGAAGAAGTACGGCGGCACCCCAGGACCGGCGCACAACCAGATCGCCAAGCCGGACCCGAAGAAGGACAACAGCACCGCCTGGCAGCCGGACTTCGACCGGCAGCACTACCAGGACCTGTACTTCTCGCACGACAAGAAGAAGGAGTCGCTGGCGAAGTTCTACGAGCGGCAGTCCTCGGGCCGCTACTCCGTGGACGGCCAGGTCTCCGACTGGGTCCGCGTCCCGTGGAACGAGGCACGCTACGGCTCCAATTACTGCGGATCCACCAACTGCCCCAACGCCTGGGACCTGATCCGCGACGCGGTCAACCAGTGGGTCACCGACCAGAAGGCCAAGGGCCGCACCGACGCCCAGATCAAGGCCGACCTCGCCCAGTACGACCAGTGGGACCGCAACGACTACAACCACAACGGGAACTTCAACGAACCCGACGGCTACATAGACCACTTCCAGATCGTGCACGCCGGCGAGGACGAGTCGGCCGGCGGCGGCGCCCAGGGCACCGACGCGATCTGGGCGCACCGCTGGTACGCGTACGGCACCGACGCCGGCAGGACCGGGCCCGCGGACAACAGGGCCGGCGGCACCCAGATCGGCGACACCGGGTTCTGGGTCGGCGACTACACCATGCAGCCCGAGAACGGCGGACTCGGCGTCTTCGCCCACGAGTTCGGCCATGACCTCGGCCTGCCGGACGAGTACGACACCACCGGCAAGGGCGAATCCTCGGTGGACTTCTGGTCGTTGATGTCGGCCGGCTCCTGGCTCGGCCGCGGCAAGGGCGCCATCGGCGACCTCCCCGGCGACCTCGGCGCCTGGGACAAGCTCCAACTCGGCTGGCTCAACTACGCCACCGCCAAGGCCGCGACGCCCTCCCGGCACACCCTGGGCGTCGCCGAGTACAACACCAAGAACAAACAGGCCCTGGTCGTCGAGCTGCCCGCGAAGAAGGTCACCACCGAGATCGTCAAGCCGGCCGAGGGCGCCGCGCAGTGGTGGAGCGGCATGGGCGACAACCTCGCCAACACCCTTACCAGGACGGTCGATCTGACCGGCAGGTCCACCGCCGCGCTCACCCTCAAGGGCTGGTGGGACATCGAGAAGGACTACGACTTCCTCTACACCGAGGTCTCCACCGACGGCGGCGCCACCTGGACGCCACTGGACGGCACCGCGGGCGGCGCGCCGCTGCCCCGGGACGCCTCCGGCAAGCCGGCCCTGACCGGCACCGTCGCCGCTCACCAGGCCCTTTCCTTCCCGCTGGACGCCTACGCCGGCAAGAAGATCGGCCTTCGCTTCCGCTACCAGACCGACGGCGGAGTGGCGCAGAAGGGCTTCACCGCCGACGCCCTCACCCTCACCGCCGACGGCGCCCCGCTGTTCACCGACGGCGCCGAGACCGGCGACAACGGCTGGACCGCCGACGGCTTCTCCCGGATCGGCGCGTCCTTCACCAAGGACTACCCGCAGTACTACCTCGCCGAGAACCGCCAGTACGTCTCCTACGACCGGACCCTCAAGTCCGGCCCGTACAACTTCGGTTGGAAGAGCACCCGCCCGTCCTGGGTCGAGCACTTCCCGTACCAGAACGGCGTGCTGATCTGGCTCTGGGACACCTCGCAGCGGGACAACAACGTCGGCGTGCACCCCGGTGTCGGCCGCATCCTCCCGGTCGACGCGCACCCGCGGGCCGAGCGCTGGGCCGACGGCTCGCTGATGCGCAACCGCTTCCAGTCCTACGACTCCACCTTCACCCACGCCCGGACCGACGCCCTCACCCTCCACAAGGACGGCGCCGCGGTGAAGATCGCCGCCAAGCCCGGGGTGCCGGTCTTCGACGACCGCCACGGCTCCTACGTCGACCCGGCGAACCCGACCGGCGGGGTGCGCGTTCCTGACACCAACACCAAGATCACGGTCGGCAAGGAGGCCAGGGACGGCTCCTCGGTGATCCTCACGGTTGGCCCTGCCGGCAAGTAGAACGTAAAACCCGCAGGTCAGGGCCGTATCGGCCGCCGCCCCCTAGCGGGCGGCGGCCGTTAGGCGTTTAGATGCGTCTTACAGTTCCTTGTTGACGCCGAGTCTCACGGGGGAGATATGACGATGACCAGAGGTGGCTTCGCGCGGCTTCCCGGCGGAAGCGTGGTGGTCGCCCTCTCGCTGCCCAGGCCGGGCCAGGGGCCGCTCTGCGACCCGTACGACGGCGGCCGCCGCATCCGCGTCCTGGTGCACGCGGTGAACCGTTCGCGCGCCCTGACCAGGCTGCGCAACCTCGGCCTGCGCGCCGTCTACCTGCGCGGCAACACCGAGCCGCCGACCCCCGACGAGATCACCGCGGTGCTCCACCACCCCGACGGCCTGGTCTGGCGCGAGGCCCCCGACGACGACACCGAGTCCTGGCACCCCATACGCACCCTCCTCCGCCCCCAAAAGCCCGCCGCGACAGCCACCCGCCCGCACCCGGACTGGCCGCAGATGGGCTGGTCAGCGCCGAAGTCCAGCCCGTCCGGGGTGTGAGTGCGGGCCGCCGGTTCCAGCCCGTCCGGCGCGTGCGGACGAGCCGGCCGCCGGGCCGCGGCACGGCGGCCAGGGGCGCCTCAGCCGCCGACAACCACCGGCTTGCCGCTCAGCTCCGCCCCCGCCTCCAGGAGCTCCGCCAGCGTCCGTTCCGTCGTCTCCGGGGCCACCCCCGCCGTCAGGTCCAGCAGGACGCGGGTGCGCAGCCCCTCGGCGAGCGCGTCCAGGGCGGTGGCGCGCACGCAGTGGTCCGTGGCGAGCCCGACCACGTCGACGTCGGTCACGCCCCGCTCGCGCAGCCACTCCGCCAGCGGGACGCCGTTCTCGTCGGTGCCCTCGAAGCCGCTGTACGCGGCCGTGTGGGCGCCCTTGGAGAACACCGCGTCGACCGCGCCGGAGGCGATCGCCGGCGCGAAGTTCGGGTGGAAGCCGCTGCCCTCGGTGCCCGCCACGCAGTGCGCGGGCCAGGACGTGCGGTAGTCGGGGTGGTCGGAGAAGTGGTCACCCGGGTCGATGTGGTGGTCGCGGGTGGCCACGACGTGGCGGTAGCCGCTGCCGGCCGCGGCGCCGACCAGATCGGTGATGGCGGCCGCGACGTCCGCACCGCCCGCCACCGCGAGGCTGCCGCCCTCGCAGAAGTCGTTCTGGACGTCGACGACGATCAGTGCCCGGTGCATGGTGCGTGCCTTCCGGCTGGAGGGGAGAGGGGCGCGGGATGTGGTGTGACCGAGGGTAGCCACTGCGGGCGCGCGGGGGGAGGGGCGGACGGGCGCGGTTCGCGCGCCCGCCCGCCGAGGGTGCGGGACGGGTCAGGTCAGACGAACTCGGTGGGCAGCACCGGCTCCCCGCGGGAGAGCTGCGTCGCCGACAGCGGCAGCCCGGCGCGGGCCGCGATGTGCCGGGCGCGCGCCGCGTCCAGCGGCTCCCGGGCCACCACCGTGCCGCCGGTGACCAGCGGCACCTGGAGCAGCCGGTCGGTCAACTCGGCCGGTACCGGCCCGGTGCCGACCACCTCGGCCTCCGCCACCCCGTGCTCGTCCGGCCGCCGCGCCGCCCATTTCCGGCCGCCAATCGAGGACTTGGCGCCCATCGACTTCTTCGCCACCGGCCGCAGCGGCGCGCCCGGTTCGTCGCTGTCCGCCCGGGCGACCAGCTTGTAGACCATCGAACAGGTCGGGTGCCCGCTGCCGGTCACCAGTTGGGTGCCGACCCCGTACGCGTCCACCGGTGCGGCGGCCAGCGAGGCGATGGCGTACTCGTCGAGGTCGCTGGTGACCACGATCTTGGTCTTGGTGGCGCCCAGTTCGTCCAGTTGCTGCCGCACCCGGTGTGCGATCAGCAGCAGGTCGCCGGAGTCGATCCGCACCGCGCCGAGGCCGGGCCCGGCCACCTCCACGGCGGTCCGCACCGCCTCGGTGACGTCGAAGGTGTCCACCAGCAGCGTCGTCCCGCTGCCCAACGTGTCGACCTGGGCGGTGAACGCGTCCCGCTCGCTGTCGTGCAGCAGCGTGAAGGCGTGCGCGCTGGTGCCGACGGTGGGGATGTTGTAGCGGAAGCCGGCCGCCAGATCGGAGGTGACGTGGAAGCCGCCGACGTACGCGGCGCGGGCCGCGGCCACCGCCGACAGCTCGTGGGTGCGCCGGGCGCCCATCTCCATCAGCGGCCGGTCGCCGGCGGCCACCGCCATCCGGGACGCGGCCGCGGCCACCGCCGAGTCGTGGTTGAGGATCGACAGGATCACCGTCTCCAGCACCACCGCCTCGGCGAAGGTGCCCTCGACGCGCATGATCGGCGAGCCGGGGAAGTAGACCTCGCCCTCCGGGTAGCCCCAGATGTCGCCGCGGAAGCGGTAGTCGGCCAGCCAGTCCAGGGTCGGTCCGTCGAGGATCCCGCGCTCCCGCAGGAAGCCCAGGATGGTGTCGTCGAAGCGGAAGTTCTCCACGGCGTCCAGGACCCGGCCGGTGCCCGCCACCACGCCGTAGCGCCGGCCCTCCGGCAGCCGCCGGGTGAAGACCTCGAAGACCGACCGCCGGTCCGCGGTGCCGGCCCGCAACGCGGCCTGCAGCATGGTGAGTTCGTACTGGTCGGTGAAGAGCGCCGTCGACGGCACGGCCACCGGCAGCCCCAGGTCTGCTGTGTTCATAGGGGAGATGCTACCCCTCGTACTCGTCACTTTGACGATAGTGGTCCGAAGGGCCGTTCCGCGCTCCGGGCGGCGCGGCGGTGCGGGGCGCCTCGGGGTCGTTTGTGCGTCCATCGCCCCTGGGTGGCAGCATGGGCCCTGTGAGCGCCCACCCGTCACCCATGAGCACCCTGCGGCCACATCACGGCAGCCTCAGCGTCCCGGTCGAGATCGAGCGTCCGGAGACCGACGAGGCCCCGTACGTGGTGCCCGAGCCCGACGTCCCGTGGGTCACGGTCGTTCACAACGACCCCGTGAACCTCATGAGCTATGTCTCCTACGTCTTCCAGACGTACTTCGGTTACTCCAAGGACAAGGCGCACCGGCTGATGCTCGACGTCCACCACAAAGGCCGCGCGGTGGTCTCCAGCGGCTCCCGCGAGGAAATGGAGCGCGACGTGCAGGCGATGCACGGCTACGGCCTGTGGGCGACCCTCCAGCAGGACCGCGCATGACCGGCCAGTTCGAACCGCTGCCCGGGGGCGGCGCCGCCGCCCCGCTCGACGAGGTCGAGATCTCCATCCTGCGCAGCCTGGCCGTGCAGTTGCTGGAGTTGATCGGTCCGGGTGCCGAGCCCGAGGCCGGCGGCGAACAGGACATGCTGGCCGCGCTCTTCGCCGAGGGCCCCAGTGAGCCGCCGTCGGACCCGGTGCTGGCCCGCCTCTTCCCCGACGCGTACGGCGGCCCGGACCGAGTGCCGGACGACGATGTCCGGGCCGCCTCCGCCGAGTTCCGCCGCTACACCGAGAACGACCTGCGGGCCCGCAAGCGCGAGGACGCGCTGGCGCTGGTCCGGGCGCTGGACGCGCTGTCGGCCGAGAACGGCGGGGCGGTGCTGCGGCTCAAGCCCGACGAGTGCCGGCAGTGGCTGGGCGCGCTCAACGACCTCCGGCTGGCCATCGGCACGCGCCTGGAGGTCACCGACGAGGACGACGGCGGGGAGTTGCTGCGGCTGCCGGACGGCGATCCGCGCAAGCCGATGGTGCTCGCCTACTTCTGGCTGGGCGGTCTCCAGGAGACGCTCGTCGAGGCGTTGATGGGCTGAGAGCGGGGCCGTGGGCGGCGCCGGCGCACAACGGGGCGCATCGGTCCGCCCGTTACCCTCCGTTCGCTCAGCGGAGGCTCAAATCCGGATAACGATCGCGTTAACACGACCGTGCGCTGTGTTGAGGATTTCGCGCTTTGTCCTGATTTCTCTGTGGAATGCCTCACTCGATCTCTGGTCGATCTCCGGCAGGTCGTGATAAAAGTTCTCGACCTGCCGTGAGTGACGCCACCCCTGTCGCTGCGGGAGCGCTGAGCCGACCGACCGTCGGCGTGCAGGAACTCCATCCGGGGGGATCGGGACCCGATCCGGACGTCAACCGGGTCGGAATGGAGAAAGGCGCACCACTCATGACCTCTGTGCAGGTCGACAAGCATCGCGACGGCAACGAGGCAGCTGGAGGGGCTCCCGAAGAGGGCTACCAGCGGGGTCTTGGCAATCGCCAGATCCAGATGATCGCCATTGGTGGCGCCATCGGTACCGGTCTGTTCCTCGGAGCAGGCAAGGCCATTTCCAAGGCCGGACCGAGCATCATCCTGACGTACGCCATCGTCGGTCTGGTCATCTTCCTCATCATGCGGGCCCTGGGCGAACTGCTCATGTACCGGCCCGTCTCCGGCTCGTTCTCCGAGTACGGCCGGGAATTCCTCGGCCCGTTCATCGGCTTCGTCACGGGCTGGACGTACTGGCTCTTCTGGGTCGTCACCGGCATCACGGAAGTGACCGCCGCGGCCACCTATGTCCAGTATTGGAACAAGGGAATACCGCAATGGGTTTCCGCGCTGGTCTTCACCGTCGCACTGTTCGGGATCAACCTGATCTCGGTGAAGATCTTCGGTGAGCTGGAATTCTGGTTCTCGATGGTCAAGGTCACCGCGATCATCGGCATGATCCTGATCGGCCTCGGCGTCATCACGCTCGGCTTCTCCAAGGCCGGTGACACCGCCTCGTTCACCCTGCTCTGGTCGGACGGCGGATTCTTCCCCAAGGGCATCGGCGGCACGCTGATGACCCTTCAGATCGTGATGTTCGCCTTCCTCGCCGTCGAACTCGTCGGCGTCACCGCGGGCGAGGCGACCAACCCGAAGAAGGTGCTCCCCAAGGCCATCAACACCGTGCCGTGGCGGATCGGTCTCTTCTACGTCGGCGCGCTCATCATCATCCTGTCCGTCGTGAGCTGGACGTACTTCAAGCCGGGCGTGAGCCCGTTCGTCGCCGCGTTCCAGAAGATCGGGCTGCCGGCCGGTGCGGGCATCGTCAACTTCGTCGTGCTCACCGCGGCGCTCTCCTCGGCCAACTCCGGGATGTACTCCACCGGTCGGATGCTGCGCGACCTCGCGCTCAACGGCCAGGGCCCGAAGTTCTTCACCAAGCTCAGCAAGAACGGCCTGCCCACGTGGGGCACCGGCATCTCCGTGGCGCTGATGCTGGTCGGCGTCTACATCAACTACGAGTGGCCGGGCGACGCGTTCAACTACGTCGTCTCCTTCGCCACCATCTCCGGCATGTGGGCCTGGATCGTCATCCTCCTGTCGCACCTGCGCTACCGGGCCAAGGCGAACCGCGGCGAGCTGCCGCAGTCCGAATTCAAGGCCCCCGGCGCCCCGTTCACCTCGATCTTCGCGCTGGCCTTCATCGGCATGGTGATCGTGATGATGGGCGTCGACCCGGACACCCGGATCTCGCTCTACGCGGCCCCCGTCTGGGCGGTCATGCTGGCCGTCGGCTACCTCGCGATCAAGCGCCGGGACGCCGCACTGCTGGCCCGGACGCCCGCCGAACCGGCCGAGAAGGGCTGACGACCGGGAGCACCACAACCGGCCGAAAAGCACCACCTGTCCAGCATGCGGGCCCGCACGTACCACCTGTCGGTACGCGCGGGCCCGGCTGTCTATTGTGGGCCGCATGCTGACCCTCACCAAGGCCCTCCACGACCAGATCGTCGCGCACGCCCGCCAGGACCACCCCGACGAGGCCTGCGGCGTGGTCGCCGGCCCGGCCGGCAGCGGCCGCCCCGAGCGGTTCATCCCGATGCTCAACGCGGCCCGCTCGCCCACGTTCTACGAGTTCGACTCCGCCGATCTGCTCAAGCTCTACCGCGAGATGGACGACCGGGACGAGGAACCGGTCATCATCTACCACTCGCACACCGCCACCGAGGCGTACCCCTCGCGCACCGACCTCTCCTACGCCAACGAGCCCGGCGCCCACTACGTCCTGGTCTCCACCGCCGACGCCGACGACGCCGGCCCCTTCCAGTTCCGCTCGTTCCGCATCGTGGACGGCGAGGTCACCGAGGAAGAGGTCCGGATAGTCGAGAGCTACGCGTGACGCGTGGCCGACCTCATGCCGGGGCCGAGCGACGGCCGTGACCTGGAGGTTCGCCCCCGGTCACGGCGGGTGCCGAGGACCGGGCCCGATCCGCGTCCCACCTGGCGTACGGCGAACGTCCGCATCATGGGACGAGGTTCCAGAACCCGGACCGGGAATCGATACGATGACCGCATGGTTGACCATGTCGTGTGCGGAACGAGCGAGCCGAGGACGGTGGCGCCGGGTGTGCGCACGCACGCCCCGCTGGCCACGCGCCGCGCCGCGTCCGGCCTCCTGGGCGCCTTCGGCAGCGGAGTCGCCCGGCTGCACATCGACCTGTGCCGCCTCTCCAGCGCCATCTGTCCGCGCTGCGCCGCGTAACCGCCGCCCGCCGCCGAGGCGCCGTGCCGCAGCCGCCCGCACGGTCCCGCGCCGCCCGGTACGCACCGCCGCCGTGTGCCATCACGGCACCGCACGCAGCACCGCACCCGCCCCCGCATCGTCGAACTCCGACAGGAGCACTCCCATGGCCATCGAGGTCCGCATCCCGACCATCCTGCGCAGCTACACCGACGGCCAGAAGGCCGTCGAGGGCAGCGGTGTCAACCTCGACGCACTCTTCAAGGACCTGGACGGCCGGCACGCCGGCATCCGCGAGCGCCTGGTCGACGACGGCGGCGAGCTGCGCCGCTTCGTGAACGTCTACCTCAACGACGAGGACGTGCGCTTCCTCGCCGGCATCGGCACCGAACTCGCCGACGGCGACAGCGTGACGATCCTGCCGGCGGTCGCCGGGGGCTCCGGTGCGATGTCCGGCTCCGTCGGGCGGGTCTGAGGTGCGGTACGACTCCCCGCTGGCGGCGGTCGGGAACACCCCGCTCGTCCGTCTGCCGCGCCTGTCGCCCTCCGAGGACGTCCGCATCTGGGCGAAGTTGGAGGACCGCAACCCCACGGGCTCCGTCAAGGACCGGCCCGCGCTGCACATGATCGAGCAGGCGGAGAAGGACGGCCGGCTCACCCCCGGCTGCACGATCCTGGAGCCCACCAGCGGCAACACCGGCATCTCGCTCGCCATGGCGGCCAAGCTCAAGGGCTACCGCATCGTCTGCGTGATGCCGGAGAACACCTCCGCCGAGCGGCGGGAGTTGCTCGCGATGTGGGGCGCGGAGATCATCTCCTCGCCCGCGGCGGGCGGTTCCAACACCGCCGTGAAGGTCGCCAAGGAGCTCGCCGCCGAGCACCCGGACTGGGTGATGCTCTATCAGTACGGCAACCCCGACAACGCCGGTGCCCACTACGCCACCACCGGCCCCGAGATCCTCGCCGACCTGCCCTCGGTCACCCACTTCGTGGCGGGCCTGGGCACCACCGGCACGCTGATGGGCGTCGGCCGCTATCTGCGCGAGCACGTCCCCGGCGTGCAGATCGTCGCCGCCGAACCGCGCTACGACGACGTCGTCTACGGCCTGCGCAACCTCGACGAGGGCTTCATCCCCGAGCTCTACGACGCGTCGGTCCTCACCACCCGCTTCTCCGTCGGCTCCGAGGACGCCGTCCGCCGCACCCGTGAACTCCTCGCCACGGAAGGCATCTTCGCCGGCATCTCCACCGGCGCGGCGCTGCACGCCGCCCTCGGCGTGGCCCGCAAGGCGGTCCGGGCGGGCGAGAGCGCCGACATCGTCTTCGTCGTCGCCGACGGCGGCTGGAAGTACCTCTCCACCGGCGTCTACACCGCCGAGTCCACCGAGGCGGCCATCGCGACGCTGCACGGGCAGCTCTGGGCGTAGGCCCACGCACCCGGAGGGGGTGGCTCGCGGCGACCGCCGGAGCCACCCCTTCGTGCATCCGCCGCGCACGGCGGCGCGCGAGGACTTCCGGGCGGAACTTCCGCCCACCGGAAGCGCGGTGCGGCCCGCGACTCCACCCCACCCGGACTGGTGATTCCGCCCACAGCTCGCCCCACCTACGGCGCCGCGCGCCCCTGCGCGCCGTACGCTCGTGGGCACCGCACCGACCGCCAAGGACCCGGCAGCAGCTCCGCACGGCACCGCGTCGGGACCGTTTTCGGCACCGCCGGCCGCCACCCTCCCCGGCCATCGCCGGGTGGGGGTGCCCCCAGCCCATGGAGGTTCACGCCCGTATGAAGCTCACCGTCGTCGGATGCTCGGGGTCGTTCCCCTCCATGGAATCGGCCTGTTCGAGCTACCTCTTGGAGGCCGACGGCTTCAGGCTGCTCCTCGACATGGGCAACGGCGCCCTCGGCGAGTTGCAGCGCCACTGCGGTCTGTACGACCTGGACGCCGTGCTGCTGTCGCACCTGCACGCCGACCACTGCATCGACATGTGCGGCTACTTCGTCGTCCGCTACTACCGCCCGGACGGCGGCCGTTGCGCGCCGATGCCGGTCTACGGACCGGCCGACACCGAGCGCCGACTGACCGCCGCGCACGACGACCTCCCGCACGAGAAGGCGATGAGCGAGGTCTTCGACTTCCGGACGCTGACCCCGGGCACCACGACCATCGGCCCGTTCACCGTGCGCACGGAGCGGGTCAGCCATCCCGTCGAGGCGTACGGCTTCCGGATCGAGCACGGCGGCCGCACCCTGACGTACTCCGGCGACACCGGCCCCTGCGCGGCGCTCACCACTCTGGCCGAGGGTGCCGACCTGTTCCTGTGCGAGGCGTCCTTCACCCACGGCAAGGAGGACATCCCGGACCTCCACCTCAACGGCCGGGAGGCCGGCGAGCACGCCCGGTGGGCCGGCGCGTCCCGGCTGGTGCTGACCCACATCCCGCCGTGGACCGACCCCGACATCAGCGTCCGCGACGCCCAGAAGGTCTACGACGGGCCGGTCGAGGTCGCCAAGGCCGGCGCGGTCTACGAGATCTGAGCCCGCCCCGCCGCGCCGCGGCGGGACGGCAACGGGGGGCGGCAACGACAAGGGCCCCGGAACCGCGTGTTGCGGTTCCGGGGCCCTTTGGTGTGCGGCCGCGGGGGCTACGCCTTGGTCAGGTCCTCGACCTCTTCCTCGGGCTCGCGGCCCGGGGTGGGGAGGTTGAACTTGGCGATGGCGAAGCGGAACAGCAGGTAGTAGATGGCCGCGAACGCCAGGCCGATCGGGATGATCAGCCACGGTTCGGTGGCCAGCTTCCAGTTCAGCAGGTAGTCGATGGCGCCGGCGGAGAAGGTGAAGCCGTCGTGGACGCCGAGCGCCCAGGTGACGGCCATCGACACGGCGGTCAGCACGGCGTGGATCGCGTACAGCACCGGCGCGATGAACATGAACGAGAACTCGATCGGCTCGGTGATGCCGCAGACGAACGAGGTCAGGCCGAGCGAGATCATCATGCCCAGGACGGCCTTGCGGCGCTCGGGGCGGGCGGCGTGCGCGATGGCCAGCGCGGCGGCCGGCAGGCCGAACATCATGATCGGGAAGAAGCCGGACATGAACTGGCCGGCGGTCGGGTCGCCGGCGAAGAAGCGGCCGATGTCGCCGTGCGCGACCTTGCCGGCGGCGTCGGTGTAGTCACCGATCTGGAACCACGAGACGGTGTTGACGAACTGGTGCATGCCGATCGGCAGCAGCCCGCGGTTGATCAGGCCGAAGAGGCCGGCGCCGATCGCACCCAGGCCGGTCATCCACTCGCCGAAGGCGGAGATGGCGTTGCCGACCGGCTCCCATATCAGCAGGAAGAGGACGCCGACCGCGGTGCCGACGAAGGCCATGATGATCGGGACCAGCCGGCGGCCGTTGAAGAAGCCCAGCCAGTCCACCAGCTTCTTGCGGTGGTAGCGCTGCCACAGGACCGCGGCGAGCAGGCCCATGACGATGCCGCCGAGGACCCCGGGGTTGTTGACGACGGGCTCGACCCACTTGCCGTTCTCGATGTGTCCCTCGGTGACCGGGAACGCCTTGAGGACGTTGCTGTAGACCAGGAAGCCGACCAGGGCGGCGAGCGCCGTGGAGCCGTCGGCCTTCTTCGCGAAGCCGATGGCCACGCCGATGCAGAACAGCAGCGGCAGGTTGTCGAAGACCGCGCCGCCGGCGGCGGCGAAGACCTTGCTGACGGCGGTCCAGTGCAGGCCCTTGTCGCCGAAGACGTCCGGCTGGCCGAGGCGGTTGAGAATGCCGGCTGCGGGCAGGACGGCGATCGGCAGCTGGAGGCTGCGGCCGATCTTCTGCAGGCCCTGCAACAGGCCGGATCCCCGCTTCTTTGCGGGGGCCGCCTTCGTGGCGGTGGCCGAACTCATCGGATTCCTCCTGGAGGACGCGGGCCCTGGGAGAGAAGGGGGAGACGGCCCGCCGTTGGTCTACACCTTGGTCTAAACCACCTGGTGGTTTAGACCATTCTTAGCACGTAGCGGGGGAGTAAAGGAATCCATTCTTCCAAGTGGTATGGACCACATGACCATCGGCCCCCGGGGGTGCGAACCCGGGGGCCGACGAAGGCGGGGAAAAAGAGCGGGCGGCGCGGGTAATCCCGGCCGCCCGCACGCTATTTGGGGCTCTCCCGTCACTATTTGACGTTCTCCCGTTCCATGGCGTCACCGACCTCGGCCGGCTCCCGCCCCGGCGTCGCCAGATCGAAATGCGTGATGACGAAACGGAAGAGGAGGTAGTAGACGGCGGCGAAACACAGGCCGATCGGAATGATCAGCCACGGTTTCGTCGCCAGGCTCCAGTTGATGACGTAGTCGATCAACCCCGCGGAGAAACTGAAGCTGTCGTGCACCCCCAGTGCCCAGGTGACCGCGAGTGACGTTCCGGTCAGCACCGCGTGAATCCCGTACAGCACCGGGGCGATGAACATGAACGAATACTCCACCGGCTCGGTCACCCCGGTCACGAACGAGGTCAGCCCGACCGAGAGCATCATTCCGGCGACTTCCCTGCGGCGGTGCGGGCGGGCGCAGTGCGCGATCGCCAGCGCCGCGGCCGGCAGCGCGAACATCATGATCGGGAAGAACCCGGTGGTGAACTGACCGGCCGTCGGATCGCCGGCCATGAAGCGGTTGATGTCGCCGTGCACCACCGTGCCGTCGGGCGTGGTGAAACTCCCGAACTGGAACCAGACGAAGGTGTTCAGGAACTGGTGCACCCCGATCACCAGCAGCGCGCGGTTCGCCGTCCCGAAAATCCCCGAACCCCACGCGCCCAACTCCGTCAGCCAGTGACTGAAGGAGGTCAGCGCGTCGCCCACCGGCGGCCACACCCACAGGCAGAGCGCCGCGAACGCCAGCCCCACGAAGGCCATCACGATCGGCACCAGCCGGCGGCCGTTGAAGAAGCCCAGCCAGTCCACCAGCTTCACCCGGTGCAGCCGCTGCCAACACCACGCGGAGAGAAAGCCCATGACGATGCCGCCGAAAACCCCCGGATTCTGGAACGTCGCCGGCGTCGCCTTCCCCGCGGCATCGACGCACACCCCGCTCCACAACCCCGCCTGCGTATAGGTCTGCCCCGTCGGGCAGCGCACCGGGAATTGGTGCAACACCGCGTAATAGACGAGGAATCCGGCGATCGCCGCCAGCGCCGTCGAGCCGTCCGACTTCTTCGCCATCCCGATGGCCACGCCGATGCTGAAGAGCAGCGGCAGCCCCAGCCCGGAATCCAGCAGCGCCCCGCCGGCGCCCGCGAAGACCTTGGCGACGTGTTCCCAGCCGAGCCCCTTGGCGCCGAACACGTCCGGCTGGCCGAGCCGGTTGAGGATGCCCGCCGCCGGCAGCACCGCGATCGGCAACTGGAGGCTGCGACCCATCTTCTGCAGGCCCTGGAACAGCGCCTGCGCCCGCTTCCGGACCGGTTGCGCCGGCCCCTTCCCCGGCCTCGCGCCCGCCGCGTCCGCAGCCATCCGCACCCTCCGCCCGCCTGAGGCGCCGGCCCGGGGACGCCCCGTCCGCCGCGTGCCGCATACTGTGGTGTAGACCAGTTGTCGGAGTGCGTTCCGGACGCCTCCTTTGGTGATCGCCATCCTTCGCCAGGTAACGGACGAACGCCCATAGAAGTGGGCTGAACGTGCGTTACCGTGTGCAAACCGAGCGGCAGAACCGCCGACGGCCGAGACAAGCAGGAGTGGACATGGCCAGCAAGGCTGAGAAGATCGTCGCCGGGCTCGGCGGGCTCGACAACATCGAAGAGGTCGAGGGCTGCATCACCCGCCTCCGCACCGAGGTCAACGACGCCTCCCTCGTCGACGAGGCCGCTCTCAAGGCCGCCGGCGCCCACGGCGTCGTGAAGATGGGCACCGCGATCCAGGTCGTCATCGGCACCGACGCGGACCCGATCGCCGCCGAGATCGAAGACATGATGTGAGCCACCGTTCGTGAACCGCGCCGGGGCCCGCCCCTGACGCGCGGTCGAACGCAAAGGGCCTCGTTCCCGCCGCTCCCCGGCACCGGAACGAGGCCCTCGGCGCAGCCGATAGGGTCTGAACCATGTCTCGTATCGACGGCCGTACCCCTGAACAGCTCCGCCCCGTCACCATCGAACGCGGCTGGAGCAAGCACGCCGAAGGGTCCGTACTGGTCTCCTTCGGCGACACCAAAGTCTTCTGCACCGCCTCCGTCACCGAAGGCGTGCCGCGCTGGCGCAAGGGCACCGGCGAGGGCTGGGTCACCGCCGAGTACGCCATGCTGCCCCGCTCCACCAACACCCGTGGCGACCGGGAGTCCGTCCGCGGCAAGATCGGCGGCCGCACCCACGAGATCTCCCGCCTCATCGGCCGCTCGCTGCGCGCCGTCATCGACTTCAAGGCCCTCGGCGAGAACACCGTCGTCCTGGACTGCGACGTCCTCCAGGCCGACGGCGGCACCCGCACCGCCGCCATCACCGGCGCCTACGTCGCTCTCGCCGACGCGATCGGCTGGGCCCAGGGCAAGAAGCTGATCAAGCACGGCCGCCGCCCGCTGACCGGCACCGTCAGCGCGGTCAGCGTCGGCATCGTCGACGGCGTCCCGCTGTTGGACCTCTGCTACGAGGAGGACGTGCGCGCCGAGACCGACATGAACGTCGTCTGCACCGGCGACGGCCGCTTCGTCGAGGTCCAAGGCACCGCCGAGGCAACGCCGTTCGACCGCGACGAGCTCAACTCCCTGCTGGACCTGGCCGTTTCGGGCTGCACCGCGCTCGACGCCGCCCAGCAGAAGGCGCTGGCCCGCACCCTCTGACCCGGGCCGCCGCCGGGTGCGGGAACCGGGGCCCGGCCCCGGCGCCCCGCACCCGCCCGCTGGCTGATCTTCGCCCCCGCCCCCGCCGGCCGGTCAACCCCCTTGTCCCGCCCGGCGTTTCCTCCCTTGCCGAGCCCGCGGCGCGCCGCCGCCGCACCCGGCTCGCGTGCGCACCCCCCCCGTACGCCCCAAGGGAAGGAACGTCCATGGCCCGTCCCCACCGCCGCCCCAGCCCGCGCCGCCCCGCCGCCCAGGCGCTCGCCGTGGCAGCCGTCCTGGCCCTCGCGACGCCGGCGCTGGCCGCGTGCAGCGCCGTCCAGAAGGCGGTGGATTGCGCCAAAACCGCCACCGCCGTCGTCAACGGCGTCGACAAGCTCAACAAGGCCGCCGACCGGGCCCTGGACGATCCCGAGGAGGCCAACCGGGCCCTGGACGCCCTCGACGCCGACCTGAAGAAGCTCAGCGCCTCCGCCCACGACCCCGAACTCCGCGAGGCGGTCGGCAAGATGAACGGCGGCATCAAGGAGGCCCGCACGGCCGTCGAGAACAACAAGGCCCCCAACCTCGCCCCCATCGGCGAGGCGGCGAGCCGGATCACCGCCGTGTGCACCCCGGGCGACAAGGGATAATCGCGTCCCATGGAGTCACAAACCGGCGACCGCCCCGCCCCCCGCCGCCTCGTCCTCGCCACCCGCAACAACGGCAAGATCACCGAGCTGCGCGCCATCCTCGACGCGGCCGACCTCGACGTCGAACTCGTCGGCGCGGACGCCTATCCGGACGTCCCCGACGTCAAGGAGACCGGCGTCACCTTCGCCGAGAACGCGCTCCTCAAGGCGCACGCCCTGGCCCAGGCCACCGGCCTGCCGGCCGTCGCCGACGACTCCGGCCTCTGCGTCGACGTCCTCGGCGGCGCCCCCGGCATCTTCTCCGCCCGCTGGGCCGGCCGGCACGGCGACGACCAGGCCAACCTCGACCTGCTGCTCGCCCAGCTCTCCGACATCGCCGAGGAGCACCGCGCCGCCCACTTCGCCTGCGCCGCGGCCCTCGCCCTCCCCGACGGCACCGAACGCGTCGTCGAGGGCGCCCTGGAGGGCGTCCTGCGCCGCACCCCCGCCGGCACCGGCGGCTTCGGCTACGACCCGATCCTCCAGCCGCTCGGCGAGGGGCGGACCTGCGCCGAGCTGACCGCCGCCGAGAAGAACGCGATCAGCCACCGCGGCAAGGCGTTCCGCGCCCTGGCGCCGGTGGTGCGGGAGCTGCTGGGCTGACCCGGAGAACGCGAAGACGGCCTCCCTTCCGCGGAAGGGAGGCCGTCTTCGTCGCGGTGGGCCCGGTGGGACTCGAACCCACGACACACCGGACCTAAACCGGCGCCCTCTGGCCAGCTGGGGTACGGGCCCGCGGCGCCAACTCTACTGGGTCCCCTCCGCGGGCGGTCAGGGGCCGGTCGAGTCGGCGGCCGGACGGCCGAACGGGGCGGCGGGGGCGCCGAGTTGCCGGCGGGCGGGCGCCCCTCAGAAGCGGGGTTCGTGGGTGCGGGAGGCGATGATGGCGCGGGCCTCCTCCTCGGTGGCCACGGAGGGCGGGGAGCCGTCCAGCGGCTGCTGGGCGGTCTCCTTCATGACGGCGACCGCGACGACGCCGACGAGGGCGGCGCCCATCGTGTAGTAGGCGGGCACCATCACGTTCTTGTCGAAGGCGTCCATCAGGGCGGTGATGACCAGCGGGGTGGTGCCGCCGAAGAGGGAGACCGCGAGGTTGTAGCCGATGGACAGGGAGCCGTAGCGGACGCTGGTGGGGAAGAGCGCCGGCAGCGCGGCGGACATGGTGCCCAGCAGGCAGACCAGGGAGAGTCCCAGGAGGGCCATCCCGCCCGAGACGGCGACCAGCGAGCCCATCTTGACCAGGAGGAACGCGGGTATCGCCAGGATCAAGAAGCCCAGCATGCCGGTCATCAGGAGGGGTTTGCGGCCGTAGCGGTCGTTGAGCTTGCCGACGGTCGGCAGCAGGCAGATCAGGGCGACCATGGTCACCAGCAGGACCAGCAGGCCGTGGGTCTCGTTGTACCCGAGGGTGTCCGTCAGGTAGGTCGGCATGTACGACAGCAGCATGTAGTCGGTGATGTTGTAGGCGCCGACCAGGGCGATGCACAGCAGGATCGCGGGCCAGTTCTGGGTGAAGATCTCGCCCAGCTTCTTCCCGGGGTGGTTGGCCGAGAGGTGGGAGGGCTCCTCCTCGGTACGCGCGTGGGCCTCGGTGGAGCCGTGGGCCTGCGCGGCCTCGAACTTCTGGAAGGCCGGGGTCTCGTCCAGCCGGAGCCGGAGGTAGAGGCCCACCAGGCCGAGCGGGCCGGCGATCAGGAACGGCAGGCGCCAGCCCCACTGGACCATCGTCTCCGGGCCCAGCACGGTGTTGAGCACCAGGACGATGCCGGCGGCGCCGGTGTAGCCGATCAGGGTGCCCATCTCCAGGAAGCTGCCGAAGTAGCCGCGCTTCTTGTCGGGGGCGTACTCGGCGATGAAGGTGGAGGCCCCGCCGTACTCGCCGCCGGTGGAGAAGCCCTGGATCAGTCGGAAGAAGATCAGCAGGGCGGGGGAGAGCAGGCCGATGGTGTCGTAGGACGGGATCAGGCCGATGCAGACGGTGCCCAACGACATCATGATCATCGTGAGCGCGAGGACCTTCTTGCGACCGATCCGGTCGCCGAGCGGGCCGAAGTAGGCGCCGCCCAGGGGCCGTACGAGGAAGGCCACGGCGAAGGTGGCGAAGGAGGACAGCAGGCTGGTGGTGGAACTGCCGCTGGGGAAGAAGACCTTGCCGATGGTCAGGGCCAGGTAGCTGTAGATACCGAAGTCGAACCATTCCATGGCGTTGCCGAGCGCGGCGGCCTTGACCGCGCGGCGGACGGTCGGTTCGTCGGTGACGGTGATGTCGGTGCGGCGGAGCGGGGGATTGCGGCGTCGGTCGATGGCGCGGAAGAGCACCCAGTGGCGCCGGCGCGCCTCCAGGTCGCGATCCGGCGCCAAGTGGCTGTCCTCGGTACTGCGGTGCGGCACGCGGCGGTCCTCCCGTTGGTCGGCGCGGTTCTTCGGCTGCGCGGGCGTGGGAACTACGACGGGTGCGCCTGCACGCTGGAGGCCCGGTCAAAACACTGTGGGCGGCGAACGCGAGGTATGTCACGTGGAGCCGGTCCGGTCGGCGCACGTCAGAGGGGTGATGAGGCGCCGCGGCGGAACGGCCTGTTACAGGACTGGTACAAAGCCGAGTGGTCACCGCGGCATTCGGGCAATCAGCCTGTGTCCGGGGAAGAGGAGAGTGACGGTGGCGAAACCGCACCTTTTAGTCGCAGGCCCGTCGAAGGGTGCCCTTTCGCCGCAGGAGGTGGCACCCGCCGCGCGGTGCCGTGCGCGCGGTGGCCGGGCTCCCGGGCCCGGCGCGGGACCGCGGCGGTGGTCGTGATTGCTGGCGGGGTATCGGGGCGAGGGCGCCCCGGGAGGAGTGTGTGATGACCGACCGCGAAGGGGCCCGCTTCAGGCGCGGGCGGACCGCCCTGGTGGCCTTTGTCGTGGTGACCGCGCTGGCGGCCGGCGGGGTGTGGTTCAGCCAGGCGTCGGACCGCGCCTCGGCGGTGGACGCCGCGCCGCGGACCTCGGCCGTCCAGGACGTGAAGTCGGCCGCCGGGCCCACCGAGGGGCTGCCGGGCGTGCGGGACTGCGGGATCGGGGAGCCGGAGATCCGGCCCCGGGTGATCACGCTGACCTGTGCGGACGCCGGGATGGTGGCGACCGGGATCACCTGGGTCCGTTACGACGGTGAGGAAGCCGAGGGCCGGGGCGTGGTCCAGGTGGAGAAGACCGCGGCGGGCGTCGGGACGGACGCCGGGTACCGGGCGACGTTCCGGCTCTACGGCGCGAAGGAGGTCGACGGAGCGCGGGCCTTCACGGGCCTGGAGGTGACCTATGACGGGTCCACCCCGCTCGGCGACACGACGGAGATGTACAACCTCGCGTGATGGGCATTCGAGGCCGGATCGCCCTGGCCATTTCGGGTATGACGGCGCTCGCGGTGGTGGTGCTCGGGTTCGCCGTGCACCACATCGCGGACGCCGAGCGGGAGCGGTCGGCGCGGGCGTACCAGGACGTCCGGCTGAGCTCGGCGCTGACGATCTACGAGCGGGACGGGACGCTGGCGCTGGGCGCGCAGTTGGACGACGCGACGCTGCCGTCGCCGCTGCGGGAGGCGGTGTTCCGGGGCCGCTCGGGCACCTATCTGAGCGGCGGCGATGACCCGCGGGTGTGGGCGGCGACCGGGGTCGGCGGCGGCGACGCTGCCCGGCCGGCCCGCTCGCTGTCGGTGTCGGCGGCGTACCCGGACGACGATCCGGCGCAGGTGGCGCTGGACCGGGCGCTGTTGATCGCCGGATTCGGCACGGTCGTGCTGATGGCGGTGGTGTCGTGGTTCGTCGCGCAGCGGCTCTCGCGGCGGCTGCGGCTGAGCGCGGCGGCGGCCCGACGGATCGCGGCGGGCGAGCCGCCGGACGCGGAGGCGCTGGCCAGCAACGGCCGGGACGAGGTGGCCGAACTGGGCCGCAGCGTCCACCACATGGCGACGTCGCTGGCGGCGCGGGTGGAGGCCGAGCGGGAGTTCACCGCCGACGTGGCGCACGAGCTGCGCACGCCGGTGGCCGGTCTGGTGGCGGCGGCGGAACTGCTGCCGCAGCCGCGTGCGGTGGAGCTGGTGCGGGACCGGGCGCAGGCGATGCGACGGCTGGTGGAGGACCTGCTGGAGGTCTCCCGGCTGGACGCCGGGGTGGAGCGGGCGGACCTGGACGCCTGTGAGCTGCCGTCGCTGGTGCGCGGGATCGTCAAGCGGGCCGCGCGGCAGCGCGGGGTGGACGACCTGGCGGTGTCGGTGAGCGTCGAGGGCGAGCCGATGATCGTGGAGACCGACCGGCGGCGGGTGGAGCGGGTGTTGGTGAACCTGCTGGCGAACGCGGCCAAGCACGGCGAGCCGCCGATCGAGGTGGTGGTGATCGGCGCGCGGATCGTGGTGCGCGACCACGGACCGGGGTATCCGGCGGAGCTGCGCGCGGAGGGGCCGCGGCGGTTCCGCACCGCGGCGCCGGAGCGCGGCACCGGGCACGGGCTGGGGCTGACGATCGCCGCCGGCCAGGCGGAGGTGCTGGGCGCGCGGCTGGACTTCGGCACCGCCGCGGGCGGCGGCGCCGAGGCCGTACTGGAACTGCCGGACCGGGCCGCGACGACGGCACCGGAGACCCCGGAGGCGGCGACGGCGCCGTAGCGCCGGTCGCCGCCCGGCGGCCCGGTCGGGGCGTTACAGCCCCAGATCCTTGATGATCTTGGCGACGTGGCCGGTGGCCTTGACGTTGTACAGCGCCCGCTCGACCTTGCCGTCCTCGTCGACGATGACGGTGGAGCGGATCACGCCGGTGACCGTCTTGCCGTACAGCTTCTTCTCGCCGAAGGCCCCGTAGGCGGTCAGCACCTCCTTGTCCGGGTCGCCGAGCAGGGTGACCTTGAGCTCCTCCTTCTCGCGGAACTTCGCCAGCTTCTCCGGCTTGTCCGGGGAGATGCCGATGACGTCGTAGCCGTGGCCGGCGAGGAAGTCGAGGTTGTCGGTGAAGTCGCACGCCTGCTTGGTGCAGCCGGGGGTCAGCGCCGCCGGGTAGAAGTAGACGATGACCTTGCGTCCCTTGTGGTCGGCGAGCGAGATCTGCTTGCCGTCGGCGTCGGGGAGCGTGAAGGCGGGCGCGGTGTCGCCGGGCTGGAGTCGCTCACTCATGGCGGGTCTTCCGTCTCCTTGCGGTGGGGCTTGCGGATGGGCGTGGTGCGTCACCGACATTAGGCCAGCGCGGCGCCGCGGACTTCGCCGGTCGGCGGCGGGGCGCGGCCGCGGGGCGAAACGGGGGTGCTGTGGGGCGCACCCCGGTGGGAGCTGACAGACTGTCCTACACGAATCGGCACCTGATCGAGGTGGCCGGTTCCGTACGGGGCCCCGAGTCCGGCCTCCGTACCCATCGGCACGAGATGACGGAGGCGGCGCGGTGTCGGAAGCCAGGACCCCTGCGCAGATCGAGGCGGACATCGTCCGCAGGCGGCAGGATCTCGCCGGGACGCTCGACGAGATCGGCGTCCGGCTACACCCGAAGACGATCATGGATGACGCGAAGGCGAAGGCGTCGGCGGCCGTGGACCGCACCGCGGGCCGCGCCTACGTCGCCGTCAACCGCCTGGTCTCGGACGTGCGGGGCCAGTTGGTGTCCGAGGACGGTGCGCCCCGGCTGGAGCGGATCATCCCGGTGGCCATGATCGGCGTGGCCGTGGTGGGCCTGCTCGCCGCGGGTGCCAAGAAGCGCCGCAAGTAGCCCCGTTGGGGGCCGTCGCGGGTCCCTTCCGCCGTACCGGAAGCGGCCCGCGGTGCAGGGGTGCCGCCGTCGGACAGGTACGGTCATGCCGTGAGCCCGAATAACGCCAAGGACACCCACGACAAGCTGCCGATCCGGATGCTGCACGACCGCGTGCTGGTCCGGACGGACATCCCCGAGGGCGAGCGCCGCTCGTCCGGGGGCATCGTCATTCCCGCGACCGCGGCGGTCGGACGTCGCCTGGCCTGGGCCGAGGTGGTCGCGGTGGGGCAGAACGTACGGACCGTCGAGGTGGGCGACCGGGTGCTGTACGACCCGGAGGACCGGGCCGAGGTCGAGGTGCGCGGCGTGGCGTACGTGCTGATGCGCGAGCGCGACCTGCACGCCGTGGCCGCGGAGCGCCTGGAGGGCACGGACGACGCGACCGGCCTGTACCTGTAAGCACACACCGGCTCCCCCGCGGGTGGTGATCGCCGTCACCACCTGCGGGGGAGCCTTTTGCTAGCCTCGGGGACAACCCGACGAGACGCGCCGTACCGGGTCAGGACAAGACGACGCACCCCTGTTGAAGTCCATTCACGGAGGTGCCGTCATGGCATGGGTCCTGCTCCTCATCGCCGGCCTGTTGGAGGTCGGCTGGTCGATCGGCATGAAGTTCACCGACGGGTTCACCCGGCTCTGGCCGAGCCTCGCCACCGGCGCGGGCATCGTCGCCAGCATGGTCCTGCTCTCCTACGCCGCCCGCACCCTGCCGATCGGCACCGCCTACGGCGTCTGGGTCGGCATCGGCGCGGCCGGCGCCGCGGTGGTCGGGATGCTGGTGCTCGGCGAGCCGATGACCGCCGCGCGGATCTTCTTCATCTGCCTGCTGCTGGTGGCCGTCGTCGGGCTGAAGATGACCTCGGGCCACTGAAGGGGCACCGCCCGCGGTCGTCAGCCGCCGCCCCAACGCCGCGCCATCTCCTCGCCGTTGGGCGGGCCGAAGATCGGGAACTGCTCGGTGGGCTCGGCCGTCGTCGGCTGCTCGGTGGGGATCGGCGGGAGGGTCGGCTCACCGGTCGGCCCGGTGGGGGCGCCGGTCCCGGTCGGCGCCCCGGTGCCGGTTGGACCGGTGCCGCCGGTCGGACCGGTGCTCGACGAGGCCGAACCGCTCGGCGACTCCGAGCCGCTGGCGGACGGCGCGGCCGAGGTGGACTCCTCGGCACCGTCCTGGAGTTGGAGGTCGAAGTCGCGCACCGGCCGGCCGCGCAGCGCCGCGGCGGTGTAGTCGGCCCAGATCTGGGCGGGGAAGTCGCCGCCGTTGAGACGGGCCGTGCCGGCCGCGCCGTACAGCGGTTCCTGGGCGGCGGTCTCCGGGTGCTGGCCGAGGACCGCGACGACGGTGGCCAGTTCGGGGGTGTAGCCGGCGAACCAGGCGGCCTTGTCGTTCTCCGCGGTGCCCGTCTTGCCGGCGGCCGGGCGGCCGGCCCCTTGGGCGGCGGTGCCGGTGCCGCCGTCGACGACGCTGCGCAGGATCTGGGTGGTGGTGTCGGCCGCGGCCCGCCCGATGGCCGCGCTCTCCTCGCGCTCCGGCAGGTCGAGGGCGTCGCCGGCCTTGGCGACCTTGTCGACCAGCGTGTACGGCAGTTGCTTGCCGTGGTGCGCCAGCGTCGCGTAGACCTGCGCCATGTCCAGCACGCTGGGGGTGGCGGTGCCCAGCGAGATGGCGCCCTGGGAGGCGCCGAGGCTGGGCGTCTTGGCCGGGATGCCGAGCGACACCGCGGTCTTGCGGACGGTGTCCGGGCCGACGTCGATGCCCATCTGCGCGTAGACCGCGTTGACGGACTTGTCGGTGGCCTCGGAGACGGTGATCGGCCCGTAGGAGCGGTCGTCCTCGTTGCCGGGGGCGAAGCCGGTGGCGCGGCCGTGGCTGAGGGTCATCCGCTTGCTGGTGCCGTCGTAGACGGTGTTGGGGGTGATCGGGGCGCCGTCCTGGGTGACCGAGCCGTTGTCGACGGCGGAGGCGAAGACGATCGGCTTGAAGGTGGAGCCGACCTGGTAGTCGCGCCGGGTGGCGCCGTTGACGTACTGCTTGGCGTAGTCGATGCCGCCGTAGAGGGCGACCACGCGGCCGGTCGCGGGGTCGACGGAGGCGCCGCCGGCCCGGACGTAGCCGTCGACCCGGCGGCCGTCGCTGAGCCTGTCCATCAGCCGGGTCTGGACGGCCTTGACGAGGGCGTTCTGGCGCCGGTGGTCGATGGTGGTGGTGATGCGGTAGCCGCCGGCGCGCAGGGTGTTCTCGTCGAGCACGTTGTGGTCGGTGAGGTAGTCCCGGACCGCCTCGACGAGATAGCCGCGCTGGCCGGACAGGCCGGCGGAGGTGCGGGCCCGCTTCAGCGCGGGGAAGGACATCCGGGCGCGCTCGGCGCGGCTGAGCCACTTCTGCTTGACCATGCCGTCCAGCACGTAGTTCCAACGGGACACCACCCGCGGCCGGTTCTCCGGGTGGGCGGTGATGTCGTAGGCGCTGGGGGCGTTGAGGAGCGCGGCGAGGTAGGCGCCCTCGGCGGTGTTGAGCGCGTCGACGTTCTTGCCGTAGTACGCCTGGGAGGCGGCCTGGATGCCGTAGGCGTTGCGGCCGTAGTAGCTGGTGTTGAGGTAGCCCTGGAGGATGTCGTCCTTGCTCGCCTCGCGGTCCAGCTTGATGGCGATGAAGAACTCCTTGGCCTTGCGGGTGACGGTCTGCTCCTGACCCAGGTAGTAGTTCTTGACGTACTGCTGGGTGATGGTGGAGCCGGACTGCTTGCCCTTGCCGAGGACGGTGTTCCAGGCGGCCCGCAGCATCGCGGCCGGGTCCACCGCGGACTCGGTGTAGAAGTCCCGGTCCTCGGCGGCCAGTACGGCCCGCTGGACGTTCCTGGGGACGTGGCCGAGCGGCACGTTCTCCCGGTTCACGTCGCCGTCGCGGGCCAACTCCGTTCCGTCGGAGTAGAGATAGACGTTGCTCTGCGCCTTCGCGGCGCTGTTGGCGGGCGGGATGCCGACGAGGAGGTAGCCGGCGACCAGCCCGCCCACGACCACCAGCAGGAGGAGCAGGGCCGACCCCACCAGCCCCCGCCAGGTGGGCAGCAGCCGGCGCCAGCCGGTGCGCCGGGGGCGGGCGGTGGCGTCCTCGTCGGTGCCGTCGTGCTCGCCTTCGGTGCCGTCGTGCCGCGCGTCGTCGCTCATGTCTGTGTGACTCCTCGGCCGCC
This sequence comes from Streptomyces sp. WZ-12, assembly GCF_028898845.1. Lineage (NCBI taxonomy): Bacteria > Bacillati > Actinomycetota > Actinomycetes > Kitasatosporales > Streptomycetaceae > Streptomyces > Streptomyces sp. WZ-12. The sequence goes on from NZ_CP118574.1 coordinate 5,658,441, forward strand.
GCCGGAGGTCGTGCCGCGGCGGGGCGGTGTCGTGTCAGGGCCGGCGTCGTGCCGGAGAGGGTGCGGGTGGTACGTAGTGATATGCGGTGGGTCACGCGCTATGTCGGGAAACGCAGCTGACGCCCGTTAGGAAACTTTCGCACCATCTATTCCGGCCATCGGCGGTGGCGCGCACCCGCGTCCGCCCGGTGACCGGCTGAATGGCGCCCCTACCTCACCCGAACGGGCGATAAATCGATGGTGCCCGCCCCGGGCCCGCCCTAGGCTCTCGGGTTCCGCCGTCCGCACGACCACCGGACGGAACCGACCAAGAGCTGGGGGAGCGCGGCGTGTTGTACGTAGCCGTGGCGGCCGGCAGCTTCCGGCGGTACGCAACCTACCGCGCGGCCACCGCCGCGGGCCTCATCACCAACACCGCCTTCGGCTTCATCATCGCCTACACCTACCTCGCCCTGTGGAACCAACGGCCGCACCTGGGCGGCTACGGACCCGCGCAGGCGCTGACCTTCGCCTGGACCGGACAGGCGCTGCTGTCCGTCGTCATGATCGCCACCGGCGGCGTGGACGAGCTCCAGGACCGCATCCGCAGCGGCGACGTCGCGGTGGACCTCTACCGCCCCGCCGACCTCCAACTGTGGTGGCTCGCCGCCGATCTGGGCCGGGCCGGGTTCCAACTGGTCGGCCGCGGACTGGTTCCGGTGGCGGTGGGCGCCCTGGCGTTCCCGCTGGCGCTCCCCGACGACCCGCTGACCTGGGGCTGGTTCCTGCTGTCCGCGGCGCTCGGCGCGGTGGTCAGCTTCGGCCTGCGCTACCTCGTCGCGCTGTCCGCGTTCTGGCTCCTGGACAGCTCCGGACTGGCCATGGTCAGCGGCCTGTCGTGCATGTTCTTCTCCGGGATGGTGCTGCCGCTGCGGGTCTTCCCCGGCCACCTCGCCGACCTCGCCCAACTCCTGCCCTGGGCGGCCCTGCTCCAGGTACCGGCCGACGTCCTGATCGGCGCGCGGACCGGCGGAGCGCTGCTGCGCGGGCTGGCGTTCCAGGCGGCCTGGGCGCTCGCGCTGCTGGCCCTGGGGCGCCTGGTGCAGTCCGCCGCCACCCGCAAGGTGGTGGTCCACGGTGGCTGACGCACCGGACGGCCGGCTGCGCACCCTACGGCACGGCCTCACCGCGTACGGGCTGATCGCCTGGATGTGGGTGCGCTCCACGCTCGCCTACCGGACGTCGTTCGCCCTGATGACGTTCGGCAACTTCGCCGCCAGCGGGCTGGACTTCGTCGCCATCTGGCTGATGTTCTCCCGCGTCCACGCGCTCGGCGGCTTCGCCCTCCCCGAGGTCGCCTTCCTCTACGGCACCTGCAGCCTCGCGCTGGGCCTGGCGGACCTGCTGGTCGGCAGCCTCGACCGGCTCGGCGCCCGGATCCGCGACGGCACCCTCGACGTCCTGCTGCTGCGCCCCGCCCCGGTCTACGCCCAGATCGCCGCCGACCGGTTCGCACTGCGCCGCCTGGGCCGCACCTCCCAGGGGCTGTTGGTGCTGCTGTGGTCGATCGGCCACCTCGACGTGGCGTGGACCGCCGGCCGCATCCTGATGGTGCCGCTGATGGCGGTGTGCGGCACGGCGATCTTCGGCGCGGTCTACACCGCCGGGGCCGCCTTCCAGTTCTGGGCGCAGGACGCCGCCGAGCTCCAGAACTCCCTCACCTACGGCGGCAACGCCCTCCTGCAGTACCCGCCGACGGTGTTCGCCCGGGACCTGGTCCGCGGGGTCACCTTCGTCATCCCGCTGGCCTTCGTCAACTGGCTGCCCGCGCTGTGGGTGCTGGGCCGCCCCTACCCCCTCCACCTGCCGGGCTGGACCGCCTTCCTCGGGCCCGCCGTGGCCGCGCTGATGGTCGCCGGCGCCGCGCTGGCCTGGCGGCACGGCGTCCGCGCCTACCGCAGCACCGGCAGCTGAGCCACCCCAACGCACGGAAAAGGACAGGGAGTTGCGCATCATCGACCCGGGCACGGACCCGCTGATCGAGCTGACCGACGTCGAGAAGGTCTTCACCGTCCGCCGCCGGGCCGGCCGACTGCGCCGGACCCGGCACGAGGTGCGGGCCGTCGACGGCCTCACCTTCCGCGTCCCGCGCGGCGAGATGGTCGGCTACATCGGCCCCAACGGCGCCGGGAAGTCCACCACCATCAAGATGCTGACCGGCATCCTCGTCCCCAGCGGCGGCCGGCTCCGCGTCGCCGGCATCGACCCTTCCAAGGAGCGCGCCCGCCTCGCCCGCCGCATCGGCGTGGTCTTCGGCCAACGCACCACCCTCTGGTGGGACCTGCCCCTGAAGGACTCCTACGAACTGGTCCGCCGGATGTACCGGGTCCCGCCCGCCACCTACCGCACCCACCTCGCCCGCTGCATTGAACTCCTCGACCTGGCACCCCTGTTGGACGTACCGGTCCGCCAACTCTCCCTGGGACAACGGATGCGCGGCGACATCGCCGCCGCGCTGCTGCACGACCCCGAGGTGCTCTACCTCGACGAACCCACCATCGGCCTGGACGTCGTCAGCAAGGCCAAGGTCCGCTCCTTCCTGCGCGAGGTCAACGCCGAACGGGGCACCACCGTCCTGCTCACCACCCACGACCTCACCGACATCGAACAGCTCTGCCGCCGGGTGATGGTCATCGACCACGGCCGGCTCGTCTTCGACGGCGACCTCGACGGACTGCGCGCCGCCGCGGACGGCGAACGCACCCTGGTGGTGCACCTGGAACGGGAACTCCCGCCCATCGACGGCATCCCCGGCGCCCGCACCGTCCGCGTCGAGGGCGCCCGCCAGTGGCTGGCCTTCCCGGCCGTCCGCAGCGCCGCCCCCTTGGTCACCGAGGTCGCCGCCCGCTACCCGCTGGTGGACCTCTCGGTCCGCGAGCCCGACATCGAGACCCTGATCGCCGAGCTCTACGCCGGCGGCGGCGCGGCCCGCCGCACACCGGACGACGACGCCCCCGCCCGGCTCTAGGGCCCGACCCACCGGGCAAGCCCTAGTCTGTCCGTATGACTGACGAACGGCTTCCCCAGTTGCGCGCCTCCGACGCCGACCGCGAGCGGGTCGCCGAGATCCTGCGGGACGCCGTCGCCGAGGGGCGGCTGGACATGGCGGAGTTCGACGAGCGGTTGGACGCCGCCTACAAGGCCCGCACCTACGGGGAGTTGGAGCACCTCACCGCCGACCTGCCGGTCGGCGGTGCGGCCCCCGCCCCGCTGTCGCTGCGCAAGGAGCCCGCGCCGGCCGGCACCGGCACCGCCTGGGCCGGGCGGATCCGCCCGGACGCGGGCGGCGCCACCACCGGCATCGCGCTCCTGGGCGGCTTCGAGCGCAAGGGCCGGTGGACCATCGGCCGCCGCTTCGTCGCGATCTGCTGCATGGGCGGCGGCGAACTCGACCTGCGCGAGGCCCAGTTCGCCGCCCCGGAGGTCGAGATCAGCGTCTGGACGCTGATGGGCGGCGTCAACGTCATCGTGCCGCCCGGCATCGAGGTCGAGACCCGCGGAATGGGCATCATGGGCGGCTTCGACGCACGTGAGGACGGCGTGCCCGGCGACCCCGGCGCACCGCGGGTCATCGTCACCGGCCTGGCCCTGATGGGCGGCGTCAGCGTCGAGCGCAAGCTGCCCAGGGAGGAGCGGCGCCGCCTGAAGGACGAACGCAAGGAGGAGCGGCGCCGTCTGAAGGACGAGCGCCGGAACGGCCGGGAACTGGACTGACCGGGCCCGCCGCCGTCAGAGCGCCGCGGGCGCGGCCTGGCGGAGGTGGTCGACGTCCAGCGCGTCGGCCATCGCGCGGTAGCCGGCGTCGCTGGGGTGCAGATGGTCGCCGGAGTCGTACGCCGGCCTGAGCCGCAGCGGGTGCGCCGGATCGCGCAGCGCCCGGTCGAAGTCGACGACCTCGTCGAAGACGGTGCCGGAACGAATCTCCTGGTTGACCTGTTCGCGTACCTCGTTGAGCCGCCGGGAGTAGCCGCGGTGCCCGCCGAAGGGCGTGAGGGTGCTGCCGGTGACCCGCAGCCCGTGGCCGTGCGCCCGCCGCACCACGTCCCGCAGGCCCGCCACCACCTTCTGCGGGTCCAACTGGCGCGGGGCCTTGAACAGGTCGTTCACGCCGATCTCCACCACCACCGCCTTCACCCCCGTACGGGACAGCGCATCGCGGTCCAGACGGGACAGCAGGCTCGGCCCGTTGGTGGGGGAGAGCGGGTTTCCGTCGGTCAGCAGGCGGTTGCCGCTGATGCCGGCGTTCAGCACGCCGTAGCGGGGCGCGCCCGGCTCGTCGCGCAGCCGGGCGGCGAGGAAGTCCGTCCAGCGGTGGTTGGCGCCCGGGGTGGAGGTGATCCCGTCGGTGATCGAGTCACCGATCGCCACCACCGCGCCGCGCGCCCGGGTGCTCCACACGTCCACACCGGTCAGATAGCGCCAGTACGGGCTCTGCTCGGTATAGGCGGTGCCGGTGGCGTCCTCGGTGCGGTCGCCGCGCGCCAGATAGGACGTCTGGCGGGCGTACGGGTGGTAGGTCGCCGGCCCGGAGGGGGCCGGGGAGTACGTGGTGACCAACAGGTCGGCGTTGCCGGGGACCGTCAGCCGGACCGGGTCGCTGGTGATCTCGCCGCCCACCGGGATCGTCACCGCCGGCTTGCCGTCGAAGGTCAGCCGGCGCATCGAGCCGGCCGTGGCGATCGGGGCGCCGCTGCCGGCCGACAGCGCCAGCGAGGCGTGGCTGAGCGGCAGCGGGCGGGTGCCGTAGAGGTTCGACAGCCGGATGCGGGCACTGGAACCGCCGACGCTGGTGTGCACGACGTTGCGGATCGACATCTCCGCGTAGCCGTCCTGGGTGCCGGGCTCGGCCGACGCCACCGCCGCCGACCAGGTGCCGACCCAGCGCCCGGAGACCGCCGGCGCGGCCGACGTCCGCGGCTCGTGCGGAGCGCCGACCAGGGGGCCGCGGGTGCCGCCGAAGCCGACGAATATTCCCGCCGAGATCAGCACCACCACCGCCACCAGGCCGGCGAGCAGGGCGTATCCCACACGTCTGGTCATGCCGGAGGCGTCTCCCGGGGGCTTAGGCGGAGCTGCGCGCTCCGGGCGGATGCGGGCGGCGGGACGCTCGGGACCGGTCCGCTCCGTCCGGACGCGAGAGGCCCGGCGAGCGGTGGCGCCGGCGCGGTCCGGCCGGGGGGCCATGATCCCACGGACCCCCCGGGGGCCGCCCGCCGCCCTGGACGCCGGGAACTCGTTGCCCGCTCCCCGAGTAGGGCACTGTGGGACACATACGGGCGTACGGCCGGTGCGGACGGATCCCGGCAACCAACGGGATCCGTCCGCGCGGACGGACCGGACGGCCTACGGAAGGCGGGGGAGACGGTGGGAGTGGTGGAGCGGATGGAACACACCCAGGCGGAGGCGGCGCGGACGGCGGAGCCGGTGCCCGCCGGCGGCGCCCCGGGCACCCGGACGGTGTCCGGCGGCCTCGGCGGGAGCGCCGCCGACGCGGAGAAGCGGCGCGGCGTCCGCCGGATGAAGGCCCTGGCGACCGGGCTGCTGCTGGCCGTCGCCCTGGTGTACGCGCTGGCCAAGTGGGCCGGCGCGGCCGGCGCGGGCGGCTGGACCGGCTATGTCGCGGCGGCCGCCGAGGCCGGCATGGTCGGTGCGCTGGCCGACTGGTTCGCGGTCACCGCCCTGTTCAAGCGGCCCCTGGGCCTGCCCATCCCGCACACCGCGATCATCCCGAACAAGAAGGACCAACTCGGCCAGAGCCTCGGTGACTTCGTCGGGGAGAACTTCCTCTCCGGCGAGGTCGTCCGCCGCCGGCTGCGCTCGGTCGGCGTCGGCGCCCGCCTCGGCCGCTGGCTCGCCGAACCCGGCAACGCCGACCGGGTCACCGCCGAACTGTCCACCGCGCTGCGCGGCGCGCTGACCGTGCTGCGCGACTCCGACGTCCAGGCGGTCGTCGGCGAGGCCATCACCCGCCGCGCCGACGCCGCCGAGATCGCGCCCGGCATCGGCGCCCTGCTGGAGAAGGTCGTCGACGAGGGCGGCCACTCCCGGGTCGTGGACCTGGTCTGCACCCGCGCCCACGACTGGCTGGTCGACCACGCCGACTCCGTCCTCGCCGCGGTCTCCGGCGGCGCCCCCGGATGGACCCCCCGGTTCGTCGACCGCAAGGTCGGCGACCGCGTCTACAAGGAACTGCTCCGCTTCGTCGCCGAGATGCGGGACATGCCCGACCACCCGGCGCGCGGCGCGGTGGACCGCTTCCTGACCGACTTCGCCGCCGACCTGCGGTCCGACCCGGCCACCCGCGAGAAGGTCGAACGCCTCAAGTCCGAGGTGCTGGGCCGCGGCGAGGTGCAGGACCTGATCGCCTCCGCGTGGGGCGCGGTCCGCGCGATGATCGTGGCCGCCGCCGAGGACGAGCGCAGCGAACTGCGGCTGCGGGTCCGCTCGGCACTGCTCTCCCTCGGCGGCCGCCTGGCCGCCGACGAGCGGATGCGCGACAAGGTCGACGGCTGGCTGGAGGGTGCCGCGGTCTACGTCGTCACTACCTACCAGAGCGAGATCACCGCCCTGATCACCGACACCGTCGCCGGTTGGGACGCCACCCACACCTCCCGCAAGATCGAGGCCCACATCGGCCGCGACCTCCAATTCATCCGCATCAACGGCACGGTGGTGGGGGCGTTGGCGGGCCTGTGCATCTACGCCATCTCCAACGTGTTCGGCTGACGTCGGGCTTTTTCCCCACGTTGGTGGCTGTCCCGCCGCGCGGGTTGCTGTGTTTTGCGCCTTGCGGCGCGGGCCGGTCCGCTGCCGGTCCGCTGCGCGGGGCGGGTCGAGTTGTCTGGTCCGCTTGCGCGGGGCGGGTGGGGTTGTGGTCCGCTGCGCGGGGCTTTTGGGGTGCGGTGACGGGCCTGCGGGGTGGGTGTGCAGGACTGCTTCGCTTTACGTCCTGCACACCCACCCCTCCGGCCCGTCCCCTCCCGTTGGGGGTGGGGAAAAACGGTGGGTGCCACGTCCTCTCGGTGGGTCAACTCGGGCCGCTGGGTTGAGTGGTGACCGTCAGAGGATGTGTGAGCGTGAGCGGTGACCGTCAGAGGGCGCGTGAGCGTGAGCGGTGACCGTAAGAGGACGAGTACGCGTGAGCGCGCGTGGTGACCGTCAGAGGACCACTCAGGACCAGCCCCATCCCAGAGAAATCCACCCCTCAACGGGAGGAGACGGGCCGGAGGGGGTGGTGTGCCAGACGTAAAGCGAAGCAGTCTGGCACACCACCCCCGGAGGCCCGTCACCGCACCCAACAGCCCCGCGCAGCGGACAACTCAACCCGCCCCGCGCAGCGGACAACAACTCCATCCGCCCATCGCAGCGGCACCGCGCAGCGGACATGTCGGCCCGTCACCGCAACCCAACAGCCCCGCGCAGCGGACAACTCAACCCGCCTCGCCCCGCGCAGCGGACCGGCATCGCCCGCGCCGCAAGGCGCACAGAGCAGCACCCCGCGCGGCGGGATAGCCAACAACGTGGGAAGCAGCCCAAGCGCAGCGACTAGGCTCGGCCGACGTGCGAATTCCGACCCACGGCGGGAAAGCCGAAAACGTGGGGCGCAGGCCGAGCGCGACGAGACGGCGTCCTGCGCTGCTCTGGCTGCTGCTGCCCTATGTGCTGTTCCTGGTGGTGCTGCCGCTCGTCAACCGGGTCACCCCGACCGTCCTCGGCCTGCCGTTCCTGTTCTTCTGGATGCTGCTCGCCACCCTGCTGACCCCGCTGGCGGTCTGGCTGGCGCGCCGCGGTGACCTGCGGCGCGGCCACGGCCGGGGCGAGGCGCCGACCGGGGGTCGCGCGTGAACGCCACCGTCGCCACCGCGATCTTCGCCGGGTTCATGGTGCTGACCGTCGCCCTCGGGCTGCTCGCGGTCCGCGGCCGGGGTGCCGGCGGCGGGCTCACCGAGTGGTCGGTGGGCGGCCGGAGTCTGGGCACCGTCTTCATCTGGGTGCTGATGGCCGGCGAGAGCTACACCAGCTTCAGCTACCTCGGCGCCGCCGGCTGGGGCTACAACTTCGGCGCCCCCGTCCTCTACGTCCTGGCCTACATGTCCTGCGGCTACGCGATCGGTTACGTCGTCGGCCCGATGCTGTGGGCCTACGCCCGCCGCCACGGCCTGGTCGGCATCACCGACATCGTCGCCCACCGCTACCGCCGGCCCTGGCTCGGCGCCGCCGTCGCCGTCCTCGCCACCGTCTGCCTGTTGCCCTACATCCAGCTCCAGATCACCGGCATGGGCGTGGTCGTCTCGACCCTCTCCTACGGCGCGATCAGCCTCAACTGGGCCTATTTCATCGGCTTCGCGGTCACCACCGCGTTCGTCGTCGTCAGCGGGCTGCGCGGTAGCGCCTGGGTGTCGGTCCTCAAGGACATCCTGGTCATCGTCACCCTCGGCTTCCTCGCGGTCTACGTGCCGCTGCACTACTTCGGCGGCTACGGCCCCTTCCTGGACCGGATCGTGGCCGAGAAGCCGCAGTGGCTGACCTTCCCCGGCCACGCCTCCGGCGGCCTGGGCCAGTCCTGGTTCATCACCACCACGGTCATCAACTCCCTTACGGTGGTGATCTTCCCGACCACCGTGGCCGGTTACCTGAGCGCCCGGAACGCCGACGCGCTCCGCCGCAACGCCATGTATCTGCCCTTCTACAACGTCCTGTTGTTCGTGCCGATGCTGCTGGGGCTGGCGGCGCTGTTCGTCGTCCCCGGCCTGGCCGGCGCCGACTCCAACCTGGCGCTGTTCAAACTGGTCGTGGACTCCCTGCCGGCCTGGGCGGTCGGGGTGATCGGGGTGGCCGCCGCGCTCTCCTCGATCGTGCCGATGGCGATCTTCATGCTGGTCATCGGCACCATGTGGGGACGCAGCGTGCTGGGCGCCGTACCGAAGCTGGCGTCCCGTCAGAAACTCTGGTCGCAGGTCGTCGTGGTCGCCGCCGGCGGCCTGGCGCTGCTCCTCACCTACACAGCCCCCAACACCCTGGTCCGCCTCTCCCTGATCTCGTACGAGGGCATGGCGCAACTGGTGCCGATGCTGCTACTGGGACTGGTGTGGCGGCGCCTGACGATGTACGCGGCGGTGAGCGGCCTGGCGGCCGGCTTCGCCCTGGTCTGCGTCCTGGTCTTCGGCGGCCATGACCCGATCTGGGGCATGAACGCGGGCATCGTCGGCCTCGCGCTGAACGTGGCGGTCGCCCTCGCGGTGACCTGGCTCGGCCCCCGGGAGCGTTCCGACGACCGCCCGGACGCCGAAGTCCTGGCGCTGGACGACGAGTTCCCGAGGGCCGAGAGCGCGGCCGGGGTCGGGCCCGGGGTGTCCGTGGGCTGACCGGCCCGCGCCCTCTCGTCCATCGGCCGCCGTGGTGCCGGGCTCCCGTCCGGCACCACGGCGGCCGCCCCGTCACCGCCACGTCGCCCCGTCACCATCAAGAGTGAATCTCCGAACGGACGATCGTGATCGCTCGTGCGTGCGGTTACTCTTGAACGGACGGTCGGACCGACGGCCGCTGAGGCGTCGGTCGAGATGCGCGGGGGAGCGCGGAAGGGGGGACGCCGGATGTTCCGCATCGCAGATGCCTGGCGGCTCTACACCAGCGCGCTGTTCTTCCTGCTCGCCGGACTCCTGCTCGCGCAGACCGGATTGACCACGACGTTGGCCGCCGCCGCGACCACCGCCGCGGTGCTGCTGCTGTGCAGCGCCCTCGCCCTGGCCGCCACCGCCCGCCCCGTACCACCGGGCCGCATACGCACGGCCATCCGCGACCGAGAACGCCGCACGGCCTTCCTGCCCCAACGCGACCCCGACGCCGCGGGCCGCCCGCGCCCCCGAGCTCCCGGCCGCGCCCTCCCGACGGCCGCGTAGCCGCCCCGACGCGTTTCCGTACGCCGCACACGCACAAGTTGCGCGTACGCGGAGCTGCACGGACACGCAGTACCGGACGCCTCCGGACGTCCATCCCGTACTGCTCCTGCGTCGGCGCGGGTCCGCGCGGTTCGTCATGCCGTCTTCCTCTTCCTTCGGCACGACGAGACCCGTGGAGGGCTCAGCCATGTCCGTTTTCACCATCCTCGGCGGGGCGTTGGAACGCGCCGCCGAGGTCGTCGAACCGCTCTTCGGCGGCGCGGCCACCGCGGCCGTCATCGTCCTGTTCACCCTCGGCGTCCGCGCCGCCCTGCACCCGCTCGCCCGGGCGGCCGCCCGCGGTGAGAAGGCCCGCGCCGCCCTCGCCCCTCAAGTCGCCGCCCTCCAGCGCAAGTACCGCGGCGACCGCGAGCGGCTCCAGCAGGCGACGGCCGACCTGTACGCCAAGAACGGCTCCTCGCCGCTGGCCGGTTGTCTGCCGACGCTGCTCCAACTCCCGGTCTTCTTCGTGATGTACCACCTCTTCTCCACCGGGAGCGGCACCCTGCTCAGCCATACGCTGCTGGGCGCCCCGCTCGGCGGGACCTGGCGCCGGGCGCTCGCCGACGGCGGGGTGGCCGGACCCCAAGGGCTGGTCTACCTCGCGCTGTTCGCCGTCATCGCGGCGGTGGCCACCTGGAACTACCGGCGCGCCCGGGCCGCGGCCGCCGCGGCCCCGACCCCCGCGGCGAACACCGCGACCCCCGGTACGGGCGCCCTGAACAAGCTGATGCCGCTGCTGTCGTTCGGCACCCTGATCACCCTCGCGGTGGTGCCGCTGGCCGCCGGGCTCTACGTGGTGACCACCACGACCTGGACGGCCTGTGAGCGGGCCCTGCTGCACCGGGACCGCACGCCGGGCACCCGGCGGAAGGCCGTACGGGGCAACGTCGTTGAGCCGGACCGCGGCGTTGTTCGGGGAGCCCCGGACGCGACGCAGGGTCCGCAGGAGACCCGGGACGTCCAGGAGAAGCCGGCGCCGTCGGCGCCCTCCCCCCTCGCGCCGTCGCGGTCGGGCGGTCCGAAGAGCCGGGCCGCGCGCCAGCGGGCGGCCCGGGCCCGGGCCAACACCGTGGCGCGGCAGTCCCGGTCGGGTAAGCCGGCCGGCGGGGACCGGGGCGGAAAGGGCTCCGGACCGATCGTTACTACCCCGCAGTAACGGTCCAGTCCGTGAACGGGGTCTTGCGGAGTGGACCCCGTTCTTGGACGATCGGCCGAATCGCTCGATGGCCGTCCCCCATCGGCCGGTCCGGGGGACCTCCCCCCGACCGACCCTTCGACCACGGGAGTTGTGACGATGAAGCTGCTGCGTGTCGGAACGGTGGGGGCGGAACGCCCGGCGCTGCTCGATGCGGACGGCGTGCTGCGGGACCTGTCGAGCCTGGTCACGGACATCGACGGCGCGCTGCTCGCGGACCACGCCGCGCTGACCCGGGTCCGGGCCGCCGCAGCCGCCGGCGACCTGCCCGCGCTCGACGCCGACGGGTTGCGGATCGGCCCGCCGGTCGCCGGGATCGGCAAGGTCGTGTGCATCGGGCTGAACTACCACGATCATGCGCGCGAGACCGGGGCCACCACCCCCGAGGAGCCGATCATCTTCATGAAGGCCCCGGACACCGTCGTCGGCCCCGACGACCCGGTGCTGATCCCGCGCGGCAGCGTGAAGACCGACTGGGAAGTGGAGTTGGCGGTGGTCATCGGCCGCACCGCCCGCTACCTGGACACCCACGAGCAGGCGCTGGCGGCGGTGGCCGGTTACGCGGTGGCGCACGACGTCTCCGAGCGCGCCTTCCAGATCGAGCGCGGCGGCCAGTGGGACAAGGGCAAGAACTGCGAGACGTTCAACCCGCTGGGCCCCTGGCTGGTGACCGCCGACGAGGTCCCCGACCCGCAGGCGCTGGGCATCCGCCTCTGGGTCAATGGCGAACTGAAGCAGAACGGCACCACCGCCGAGCAGATCTTCCCGGTGGCCGAAGTGGTCCGCTACGTCAGCCAGTTCATGACCCTGTACCCGGGCGACGTGATCAACACCGGCACCCCGGCGGGCGTCGCCATGGGCCAACCCGAACCCAAGCCGTACTTGCGCGCGGGGGATGTGGTGGAACTGGAGGTCGAGGGGTTGGGGCGCCAGCGTCAGTCCCTGCGGTTGGCTTAGGCATCCCACGTTGTTGGCTCTCCCGCCGCGCGGGTTGCTGTTCTTTGCGCCTTGCGGCGCGGGCCGGTCCGCTGCGCGGGGCGGGTGGGGTTGTTGTCCGCTGCGCGGGGCTGTCGGGGTGCGGTGACGGGCCTCCGGGGTGGGGGTGCCAGACTGCTTCGCTTTACGTCTGGCACCCCCACCCCTCCGGCCCGTCCCCTCCCGTTGGGGGTGGGGAAAAACGGTGGGTGCCACGTCCTGCCGGTGGGTCAACTCGGGCTGCTGGGTTGAGTGGTGACCGTCAGGGGGCGGGTGGCCCAAGCGATCCGGGCGGTGACCGTCAGGGGACCACAGTGGCCAGCCCCATCCCAGAGAAATCCACCCACTCAACGGGAGGGGACGGGTCGGAGGGGGCGGTGTGCCAGACGTAAAGCGAAGCAGTCTGGCATGCCGCCCCCGGAGGCCCGTCACCGCAGCCAACAGCCCCGCGCAGCGGATCGGCCCGCCGCAGGCGGCACGGCGGGAAAGCCGACAACGTGGGCGAGGCCCCGCGCAGCGGATCGGCCCCGCCCGCGCCGCAAGGCGCAAAACAGCAACCCCCGTGACGGGAAAGCCAACAACGTGCGGCACCTTCAGCGGAGCGCCACGCTTGTTCCCACCTCCGCGGAGCGCCTCGCCGCCTCCAAGACGCGGAGCGACGCCGCCACCTCCCGCGCGGATACCGGCGGTTCGCCGCCGCTGCGCAACGCCCGCGCGACCCCGGCGTAGTACGCGGGGTAGTCGCCCGGAAGCGTGGGCACGGGTGCGCCACCCCCGGTCAGGGGGGATTCGCCCGCGCCCAGGTGTCCCCAGGAGGACTCCGGTTCGACGCCCCACGCGTCGCCCTCGGTGCCGGGGCGGAGGCCGGCGCGCAGGGCGGCCTCCTGGGGGTCCAGGCCGTACTTCACGTAGCCGGCCCGGCTGCCCAGGACCCGGAAGCGCGGGCCGAGTTGGGCGGTGGTGGCGCTCACCCACAGGTGGGAGCGGACGCCGCCGGCGTGGGTGAGGGCGAGGAAGGTGTCGTCGTCGGCCTCCGCGCCCGGGCGGCGGATGTCGGTCTCGGCGTAGACGGAGAGCGCCGGGCCGAAGAGGGTCAGGGCCTGGTCGACGAGGTGGCTGCCGAGGTCGTAGAGGAGTCCGCCGAGCTCCGTCGGGTCGCCGGACTCGCGCCAGCCGCCCTTGGGTTGGGGCCGCCAGCGTTCGAAGCGGGACTCGAAGCGCTGTACGTCGCCGAGCGTGCCGTCCGCGAGGAGTTGGCGCACGGTGCGGAAGTCGTTGTCCCAGCGGCGGTTCTGGAAGACCGAGAGCAGCAGTCCGCGGCGGTCGGCGAGCGCGGCGAGGCGCTCGGCCTCGGCGGCGGTGGCGGCCAGCGGTTTGTCGACGACGACCGGCGTGCCGGCCTCCAACGCGGCGGTGGCGAGCGGGACATGCGTCTTGTTCGGCGAGGCCAGCACGATCAGGTCGAGCGCGCCGTCGGCGGCCCGGGTCAGCACCTCCTCGGCGGTGGCGACGGTGCGGACCTGCGGGTGTTCGGCGCGGGCCTGCGCCTGCCGTTCGGGGCTGCGGGTCGAGACGGTGTCGAGCAGCAGGCCGTCGGTGGCGGCGATCAGCGGGGCGTGGAAGACGGAGCCGGCCAGGCCGTAGCCGATCAGGCCGACGCGGACGGGGGCGGTGCGGGACGCGGTGGCGGTGCGGGCTTCGGGGGCGCTCATGCGACCCACTTTCGCAACGGCGTTGCGAAAGTGCAAGCGATGCGGAGAATGGGGGGTGTGAGCAGCAGCAACGCCCCTGAGGGCGGGCCCGAGCGTCCGCAGATCGACGACCGGCCGGCCGGTGCCGTGGCACCCGAGGCCGCCCCGGCCTCGTCCGCGCCCGGCGCCAATCTCCTCGCCCTGCGCGGGCACAACGCCGCCCTGGTGCTGGGGCTGCTGCGGGCGGCGGGGGAGGAGGGGGTGAGCCGGCTGGAGCTGGCCGAGCGGACCGGGCTCACCCCGCAGGCGGTCAGCAAGATCACCGCGCGGCTGCGGGCCGTCGGCCTGGTCGCCGGGGCGGGCCACCGGGCCTCCACCGGAGGCAAGCCGCGCACCGTCCTGCGGCTGGTCCCCGACGCCCGGCACGCCGTCGGCGTCCACCTGGACCGCGACGAGCTGACCTGTGTGCTGGCCGACCTCGCCGGCCGGCCGGTCGCCGTCCACCGCGCGCCGCTGGACTTCGGCGCGGGCGCCGGGGCGGTGCTGGACGCCGTCGTACGCGGGGTCGCGGCGCTGCCGGTGGCCGCCGACGGCCCGCCGGTGCTCGGCGCGGGGGTGGCCTGCCCGGGGCCGCTGGACCATGCGACGGGGGTGCTGCGGCAGGTCACCGGCGCCCCGCAGTGGGACGGCTTCCCGCTGCGGGACGCGTTGGCGCACCGCCTCGGCCTGCCCGTCGTCGTCGACAAGGACACCAACGCGGCGGCCCTCGGCCTCGGTCGCGCGCCGGGGGAGGGCGGCGCCTCCTTCGCCTATCTGCATCTGGGGACCGGGCTCGGCGCCGGACTGGTCCTGGACGGTGGCCTCTACCGCGGGCCGCACACCGGCGCCGGCGAGTTCGGCCACCAGGTGGTGCAGTTGGACGGCGTGCGGTGCACCTGCGGGCGGCGCGGTTGCGTCGAGGCGCTGTGCCTGGAGGCGGTGGCAAACGGTGAACCGGCGGCCGCGGCCCGGGTGTTGGGGGTGGCCGCGGCCAACCTCGTCGAGCTGCTGGACGTCGACCGGGTGCTGCTCGGCGGCCGTACCGTCCTCGCGCACCCGGAGTGCTTCCGGGACGGTGTGGCCGCGGTCCTCGCCGAGCACGCGGCCCTGCGCGGCCGGCCGGGGGCGGCGTCCGGCGGCGGCCGAGGGGGCGCGTCCGCGGTCCCGGTGGCGCTGGCCGGCGGCGGGTCCCGGGTCGTCGCGGACGGCGCGGCGGAGCTGGTGTGGGGCGGATTGTTCCGTTAGCGGGCGACCGCGCGGACCGGGGCGCGTCGGGGCCGACGCTCCCCGGGCGCCGCTGGTGCGAAGATCGCCGGGTGGAGTTCCCGTACGGCCAGGATCCTGGCGCACCCATCCGGTCCGGCGTCCCCGAGCACGGACGCATCCCCAAGTACTACGCGGCCAAGGTCGAAATCGCCGCCCTGCTGGCCGAGTTGGGCGAGGGCGAGCCGCTGCCCGCCGAGCGGGAGTTGGCCCTGCGGTTCGAGGTGTCCCGGGAGACGCTGCGCCAGGCGCTGCGGGAACTGGTGCTGGAGGGGCGGCTGCGCAGGTTGGGGCGCGGCACGGTCGTCGCCGGGCCCAAGATGGAGCAGCCGCTCTCGCTCGCCAGCTACACCGAGGGCGTCCGCCGCCAGGGCCGCAGGCCCGGCCGGCACCTGGTCTCGCTCGACCGCTTCCCCAGCCCGCCGGCGCTCGCCCGCGACCTCGGGCTCGCCGCCGGCGACGCGGTGTGGCACCTGGAGCGGGTGCTGCTCGCCGACGACGAACGGGTCGGCCTGGAGAGCACCTATGTCGCGGTCGACCGGGCACCGGACCTGGCGGCCGACTTCGAGCCGGACTCGTCCTTCTACGCCTACCTCCACGAGCGGCTCGACATCGGCTTCGGCGACGCGGACGAGCGCCTGGAGACGGTCCTGGCCACCCCGCGGGAGGCGCTGCTGATCGGCACGCCCGGCGCGCTGCCGATGCTGCTGATCCACCGCTGGTCCCGGGACACCCAGGGGCGCCCGCTGGAGCGGGTGCGCTCGCTCTACCGGGGCGACCGCTTCTCCTTCACCACCCACCTGGGGAACGGGGGCGCGGGGCGGGGCGACGGCCCGTAGGGGAGTGGGGGTCGGGACCCGTAGGGGGTGGGTGGGCCCCTTGCCGACCGCTACCCGGAGGCGTGGGTGGCTACTCGGAAGCGCCGGGCGCCACCCGAACAGGGCGGCCGGCGCCCGGACTTGCCGATCGCCGCCCAGAGGCGCCGACCGCCATCCGCACGTGCCGACATCGTCAAGAATCACAGAATGATAACGGGTCTAGGCCAACTTTGAAGGGTTGTTAACCGAGGCGACGCCGAACCTTCCCCCGCGGGCCACCCGCCGCCGCGACCGTCTGGGGCATGCGAGTCATAGTCGTCGGAGCCGGCGTGCTGGGAACCATGCACGCCTGGCACGCAGTCGAACGGGGCCACGAGGTCCTCCACATCGAGCGGGAGGCCGAGGCCCGCGGCGCCTCGGTCCGCAACTTCGGGCAGATCTGGGTCAGCGGCCGGGCCGGCGGCGAGGAGTTGGACACCGCGCTGCGCGCCCGCGAACTCTGGGAAGCCATCGGCGCCCGCGTCCCGGGCATCGGCTTCCGTGCCCTCGGCTCGCTCACCGTCGTCCGCAACGACGCCGAACGGGCCGTCGCCGAGGCCGCCACCCGCCGCCCGGACGCCGCCGCCCGCGGCTACCGCTACCTCGACGCCGAACAGGCCCGCGCCCTCAACCCCGCACTGCGCGGCGACTTCACCGGCGCCCTGTGGTGCGAACGGGACGCCGCCGTCGAACCCCGGGTCGCCCAACGCGCCCTGAAGGACGCCCTGTTGACCTCCGGCCGGTACACCTACCTCGGCGGCCGCGAGGTCCGCGAGGTGGTCGGCGACCGCGCCGTCCGCGACGACCACGGCGTCACCCACCACGGCGACGCGGTGGTGCTGTGTACCGGCGCCTGGCTCGGCGGCCTGGTCCGCGAGCTCGTCCCCGACCTGCCGGTGCGCCGGGTGCGGCTGCAGATGATGCAGACCGACCCGCTCGGCGAGGCGCTGACCACCTCCCTCGCGGACGCCGACAGCTTCCGCTACTACCCCGCCTACCGCGGCGACGCCCTCGACGCCCTCAACGCCGGCCAGCCGCAGGCCCCCACCGCCGCCGCCCACAAGATGCAGCTGCTGATGGTCCAGCGCGCCGACGGCGGCCTGACCATCGGCGACACCCACGAGTACGAGGCGCCGTTCGCCTTCGACACCGTCGAGGAGCCCTACGAGCACCTCACCGGCGTCGTCGAGGCGATCCTGGGCCGTCCGCTGCCCCGTATCCGCCACCGCTGGGCCGGCGTCTACGCCCAGTGCACCGACCCCGGCCGCGTCGTCCACCGCCAACAGGTCGCCGACGGCGTCTGGTTGGTCACCGGACCCGGCGGCCGCGGTATGACCTGTTCCCCGGCCATCGCCGAAACCACCGCCAACACCCTGGGATGGTGAGCCCGTTGACGCACCCCACGCACCCCGAAGACACCCGGCTGGTCGTCCTCGACATGGCCGGCACCACCGTCGCCGACGGCGGACTGGTGGAGCGGGCCTTCGACGCCGCCGCCCGCCACATGGGCGTCGAGCCCGGCAGCCCCGAGCACGCCACACACCTCGCCTACGTCCGCGCCACCATGGGCGAGTCCAAGATCTCCGTCTTCCGGCACCTGTTCGCCGACCCGGGCGGCGATCCGGTCGCCACCGAGGAGGCCGCCCAACGCGCCAACCGCGCCTTCGAGTCCGCCTACGGCACCCTGGTCGACGACGGGCAGGTCGCTCCCGTCCCCGGCGCCCGCGACGCCATCGAAGCCCTCCGGGAAGCCGGCCGCACCGTCGTCCTCACCACCGGCTTCGCCCGGGTCACCCAGGACGCCATCCTCGACGCCCTCGGCTGGCGCGACCTGGTCGCCCTCACCCTCTGCCCGGCCGACGCCGGCGGCCGCGGCCGTCCCTACCCCGACATGGTGCTGGCCGCCCTGCTGCGCACCGGCGCCGCCGACGACGTCGCGCAGATCGCGGTGGCCGGCGACACCTCCTACGACATGACCTCCGGCCGCCGCAGCGGCGCCACGGTCGTCGCCGGAGTGCTCACCGGGGCCCACGACGCCGACCGGCTCCGCACCGCCGGCGCCACCCACGTCCTGGACTCCATCGCCGAACTGCCCGCCCTGCTGGGAGTGGTGTGAGATGCCCGCCCCCTCCACGGCCCCCGCCCCACCCGCCGTGTCCACGCCGCCGCCCGCACCGACCGCGCCCGCGCCGGCCTCCGGCATCCGCTTCGACCGCGTCACCGTCGCCTACGGCCGCCACCACGAGCACACCGTCCTGGACAGCCTCGACCTCACCGTCGAACCGGGCGAGGTGATGGCCCTCCTCGGCCCGTCCGGCTCCGGCAAGACCACCGCCCTACGGGCCGTCGCCGGCTTCGTCCGCCCGGTCTCCGGCCGCGTCCTGATCGGCGGCCGGGACGTCACCGACCTGCCGCCCCACCGGCGCGGCATCGGCATGGTCGTCCAGCAGTACGCGCTCTTCCCACACATGAAGGTCGCCGAGAACGTCGCCTTCGGCCTCAAGGCGCACAAGGCGCCGCGCGCCGAGATCCCCGGCCGGGTCGCCGAGGCCCTGGAGATGGTCGGCATGGCCGGCCACGCCCACCGGCACCCCCGGGAACTCTCCGGCGGTCAGCAACAGCGCGTCGCCATCGCCCGCGCACTGGCCATCCGCCCCGGTGTGCTGCTGCTCGACGAGCCGCTCTCCGCGCTCGACGCCCAGTTGCGCTCCGGCATGCTCGCCGAACTCGCCCGCCTGCACCGCGAGTTGCCCGACCTCTCGCTCCTCTACGTCACCCACGACCAGGTGGAGGCGCTCACCCTCGCCGACCGGATCGCCGTCCTGGAATCCGCCCGGCTGCGCGAGTGCGACACCCCGCAGGCCCTCTACCGCAGCCCCCGCACCACGTTCACCGCCTCCTTCGTCGGCACCGCCAACCTGCTGCCGGTGACCGTGCGCGCCGGCGGCGTGGAGTTCGCCGGCCGCCATCTGACCGTCCCCACCGGCGACGCGGCGCCCGGCGCCACCGCCACCCTCTGCGTCCGCCCGCACCTGCTCGGCCTCCAAGCCGCCCCCGACGGCCACGGCAACACCCTGCGCGGCACCGTCACCGAGGTCCAATGGCGCGGCGCCACCCACCGGTTGTACGTCACGGTCGACGGCCATCGCGTCCTGGCCGACCTGCGCGAACTGCGCGACCCCCCGCCGCTGGGCACCGAACTCGCCCTGCACTTCGCCCCCGAGGACGCCGTCCTCCTCCCCGCCGGCCTCCCCACCCCGACCGGCCCCGCGGACGCCGGAGCCCCCGATGCCTGACCGCACCACCCCGCGCGCCGGGCCCCGCCCCCGCCGCACCACCGCCCTCTGGGCCCTACCGCCCGTCGCCGCCCTCGCCGTGGTGTTCCTCTACCCGCTGGCCCTGGTGGTCCGCCAGTCCCTCACCCCCGAGGACGGCGGCGGCCCCTCCACCGCCCCGTACGCCACGGTGCTGACCGCCACCTCCTTCCAGGACGCGCTCACCAACACCGTGCTGATCGC
This sequence comes from Streptomyces sp. WZ-12, assembly GCF_028898845.1. Taxonomy (NCBI): domain Bacteria; kingdom Bacillati; phylum Actinomycetota; class Actinomycetes; order Kitasatosporales; family Streptomycetaceae; genus Streptomyces; species Streptomyces sp. WZ-12. The sequence goes on from NZ_CP118574.1 coordinate 5,677,959, forward strand.
GGTCGGCGCCACCCTCGGCGCGCTCCTCCTCGGCCTGGCGCTCTCCCTGGTCATCGCCTTCGTCCCGTTCCCCGGCGGCAAGGCACTGGCCCGCTTCATCGACCTCTTCCTCGCCTTCCCCTCCTTCCTGATCACCCTCGCCCTGCTGTTCCTCTACGGCACCGTGGGCATCGCCAACGGCCTCTGGACCGACGTCACCGGCGCCACCCACGGGCCACTGAACTTCCTGCACACCCCCTGGGGCGTGCTGCTCGCCGAGGTCACCTACTTCACCCCGTTCGTGATGCGCCCCCTCCTGGCCGCGTTCTCCCAGGTGGAGACCGCCCAGGTGGAGGCCGCCGGCTCGCTGGGCGCCCGCCCCTGGCGGATCGTGCGGACGGTGATCCTGCCCGAGGCGCTGCCCTCACTGGCCGCCGGCGGCGCCCTCGTCCTGGTGCTGTGCCTCAACGAGTTCGGCATCGTCCTGTTCACCGGCGCCAAGAACGTCGTCACCCTGCCGACGCTCGTCTACACCAAGGCGATCCTCGACGGCGACTACACCGGCGCCTGCGTCGTCGCGGTCATCAACATCGCGCTCTCCGTGGCCCTTTACGCCCTCTACCGGACGGTGATGTCCCGCACCACCGGCACCGCCAGAACCCTCCGGCGCACGCCCACCCCCCGCCCCCCACGCGGGCCAGTATCCTCTGACCCACGAACACCCCACCCCCGGCCCCCACCGCCCCCGTCCTCGCCGCAGGAGGTGCCGACCGTGCTCGTGCATAGCGCAGCCGCCCGACGGGTCATCTGGGCGGCGTTCGCCCTCCTCTTCGTACCGGTCTTCGCCCTCCCGCTGCTGGTCATCGCCACCGCCTCGGTCGCCGGCGGCTGGAGCGGAGCCCTCCCCTCCGGCCTGACCCTGACGCACTATCAGGACATCGCCCAGGGCGACGCCCTCACCGCCCTGCTGACCAGCGTGCTCACCGCCCTCGCCGCCAGCGTCCTCGCCCTCACCCTCGGCACCTGGGCCGCCCTCGCCGCCGAAAGGCTCGGCCGCCGCACCCGCCGGATCCTCGACGCCCTCTTCCTGCTCCCGGTCGCCGTCCCCTCCGTCGTCGTCGGCCTCGCCCTCCTCGTCGCCTTCTCCCAACCCCCGTTCCTCCTCAACGGCACCCCACAGATCGTGATCATCGCCCACACCGTGCTGGTCACCGCGTTCGCCTACCAGTCCGTCACCGCCGCCCTGGCCCGCCTCGACCCGGCCTACGAGCAGGCCGCCGCCGGCCTCGGCGCCCGCCGCGCCTACGTCCTGTGGCGGGTCAAACTCCCCCTGCTGCTGCCGTCCCTGACCGCCGCCGCCGGCCTGTGCTTCGCCCTCTCCATGGGCGAGTTGAGCGCCACGATGATGCTCTACCCGCCGGACTGGATGCCGCTGCCCGTCCAGATCTTCGCCGCCACCGACCGCGGCGCCCTCTTCACCGGCGCCGCCCTCGCCGTGGTCCTCATGGCCACCACCCTCCTCGTCCTCCTCGCCGTCTCCCGCCTCCGCACCAGGGCCACCCACCGCTAGCCCGCACCACTCCCACCCCCCAACTCCCCTCCTCCCGCGACCTGTTCCAGGAGCCCCCGCCATGCCCAGTCACCCGCCCCGCCGCCCGTCCCGCCCCCTCCTCGCCGGCGCCGCCGCCCTCACCCTCGCCGGCTCCCTCACCGCCTGCGGCGCCTCCGCCGCCGACCCCAACGCCAAGGAGATCACCGTCTACAGCGCCGACGGCCTCAAGAGCGAGAAGGGCGACGGCTTCTACGACAAGGTCTTCAAGGACTTCCAGAAGCAGACCGGCATCAAGGTCAACTACGTCGAGTCCGGCTCCGGCGCCGCCGTCCAGCGCCTGGCCCGCGAACGCACCAACACCAAGGCCGACGTCCTGATCACCCTGCCGCCCTTCATCCAACAGGCCGACGGCAAGGGCCTGTTGGACACCTACCGCCCCCAGGGCTCCGACCAGGTCGCCGCCGCCGACAAGGACCCGGGCGGCAAGTGGGTCTCCGTCGTCAACAACTACTTCTGCTTCATCTACAACAAGAAGGAACTGGCCAAGCCCCCGGCCACCTGGCAGGACCTCACCGACCACCGCTTCGCCGGCAAGCTCCAGTACTCCACCCCCGGCGTCGCCGGCGACGGCACCGCCGTCCTCATCAAGGCCCTGCACGACTTCGGCGGCCAGGGCCCCGCCATGGACTTCCTCAAGAAGCTCCAGGCCAACAACGTCGGCCCGTCCTCCTCCACCGGCCAGCTCGCCCCCAAGACCGACAAGGGCGAACTCCTCATCGCCAACGGCGATGTCCAGATGAACTACGCCAACACCAAGACCATGCCCAACCAGGGCATCTTCTTCCCCGCCGCCAAGCCCGGCGCCCGCCCCACCACCTTCTCCCTCCCCTACGCCGCCGGCCTGGTCAAGGACGCCCCGCACGCCGACAGCGCCCGCAAGTTCCTCGACTACCTGCTCAGCAAGCCCGTCCAGGAAGAGGTCTCCGCCATCGGCGGCGGCTTCGCCGCCCGCAAGGACGTCAAGCTCACCGACGCCAACGCCGCCGCCCTCGCCAAGATCATGAACGGCGTCGACATCTTCGAGCCCGACTGGAACGACATCGACAAGAACCTCGACACCTACGTCAACGCCTGGCGGACGGCCACCGGAAGCTGACCCCCAGCGCACCGGGGCCGGAGCCGGGACCACCCGCTCCGGCCCCGACCCGTAACGGCCCGCCGGGCCGCCCGCCCCGGCTCAGACCAGATCCACCAGATCGGCGATCGAGTCCACCACCTTCGTCGGCCGGAACGGATAGGTGTCGACCTCCTCCGCCGACGTCAGCCCCGTCAGCACCAGGAACGTCGCCATCCCGGCCTCCAACCCCGCCAACACATCGGTGTCCATCCGGTCGCCGATCATCGCGGAGGTCTCCGAATGCGCCCCGATGACATTGAGCGCATGGCGCATCATCAACGGATTCGGCTTCCCGACGAAGTACGGCTCCTTCCCCGTCGCCTTGGTGATCAACGCGGCCACCGAACCGGTCGCCGGCAACGCCCCCTCCGGCGACGGGCCGGTGTTGTCCGGATTCGTCGCGATGAACCGCGCACCACCGTTGATGAGCCGGATCGCCTTCGTCAACGCCTCGAACGAGTACGTCCGCGTCTCCCCCAGGACCACGAAATCCGGATCGACATCGGTCAGTACGTACCCCGCGTCGTGCAGGGCGGTCGTCAAGCCCGCTTCCCCGATCACATAGGCGGTGCCACCGGGCCGCTGGGTGTCCAGGAACGTCGCCGTGGCCATGGCCGACGTCCAGATGTTCGCCACCGGCACGTCCAGCCCGATCCGGTTGAGCCGGGCGTGCAGGTCCCGCGGTGTGTAGATCGAGTTGTTGGTGAGCACCAGAAAAGGACGGCCGGAATCCCGGAGCTTCTTGATGAAGGCATCCGCGCCCGGCACGGGGACGCCTTCGTGCATCAGCACACCGTCCATATCGGTGAGCCACGATTCGATGGGCTTGCGCTCAGTCATGGCCCTACCGTAAGAGGCGCCCCAGCTCACATGCCATGGGAGCGACGCTCCGAAGCCCCCCGCACACCGCGCCAGGACGCCGCACCCGCCCGGCCGCCTTCGACGGCGACGAAACGAGGGCGTACGAGCGGGTCCGCACGGAGCCCCGCCGTCCCCTTCACGCAAGCCGCCAGCGGCAAGCCCCCGCCGTCGGTGCCCCCGCCCACCCGATCGGCGCAGCCCCACACCGCCCCGGATGCGCCCACCGGCGGACCGGCGGACCTTCGGAGTAACCGGAGGTACACCATGCGCTCACCGCAGCTCGCACTCTGTGCCGCGGTCGCGGCGTGCGCGGTGACGACGGCTCCCGCGCACGCCGACGACGAACGCGGCGCCCGCACCGCCCAGACCGCCGCCGCCACTCCGGCCGCCCCCGGCCCACACCGCCCGCCGCCCACGGTCGCCCACGGCACCCGGCCCACCCTCCCCACCGGGACGCACCTGGCCCTCACCCCGCCCGCCCGGACCCACCTCGTACCGGACCGGGTCGTCGCCCACCGCGAACTGAGCAGCACCTCCGCCGTCGCCCTCGTCCTGGCGGGCGGCGTCATCCTGGTCATCGCGGGCCAACTGCTCCGCCTCAGACTCCGCCTCCGCCGCGAACGCCACGGGAGCGACGGTGCCGACGAAGACTGAACAACGGACCGCCCCCACCGAGCGGGCGGACACCTCGGCGGACCTCGCGGCACCGCGCCAACGGGGACCCGGCACCCGGCCCCTCTGGGGCATCGCCTGGGCCGCCCTGCTGCTGGCGTGCTGGCTCTGCGGCGGCGCACCCGCCCCGCTGACCAGCAGTCCCGCGCTCCTGCCCACGACCGGCGACGCCACCGTGGGCCACGCCCCGGCCACCGGACCCCCACCGCCCCGCGACACCGCGCCGTCACCACAACACGACTGAGGCCCCCCGCAATGCGAGGGGCCTCAGTCCTACGTGCGCCGCCAGGGACTCGAACCCCGGACCCGCTGATTAAGAGTCAGCTGCTCTAACCAACTGAGCTAGCGGCGCGCGCTGACGAAGAAAACTCTACACGAACTCCGAGGGTGGTCCGTACCCAAGAACGCCCCACCCACGCACCCACCCCATGTGATCCCCGCCACCCCGCGCCCACCTCTCTCGTCCCGCCCACCACTCGACGCCCACCACTGCACTCCACCCCACCCCTCCGTCGCCCTATACCTCATCAACACCCCCTCCCGCCCGGGGCGAAAGCCCCTCCACCTCGGGACCTTTGCCTGCCGTCGCGCCCGAATTGGTCTGTGAAGATCGAGTTCGTAGCCGTAGCGCAACAGTTGCCCCGTCAACATGCGGTATCTCCTGCCAGTTGAGAGGCTGACGCCAGCGCCGGGGCGCGGCGGGCCGACGCCGGGGCGCACGGCCCCCACGAGCAGCCGGCCCGGAGGAGAACTGGCATGACGGTCCCCGGACACCCCGCACCCGGCACCGCGCGCGCCACCCCCCGCCCGACCGGGAGCCCGGACCTCCGCCCGCCCTTCCCCCGCGGATCATGGCGTCCATCACTACTCCGCCGTCACCTGCAACCCCGTACCCCGAGCCGACGTCTGCTAGGACGCGAGCCCCGACCCGGGGCCCCGGGACTCGCCCCTCTTCGGAAAGGTTGATCGTCGTGGTGTCGACAGCCAAGCGCACCCTTGAGATGCAGCTCCTCCTCGGGCCGGACGAAACGGTTCCGGTGGCCGGCCGGTTCGGCTACCGCAGCGACCGCCCCTACGAGGTCGAGGTCGCCTTCCTCAGCCGCGGCGAAGCGGTCGCCACCTGGCTGTTCGCCCGCGACCTGCTGCTCGGCGGACTGTGCGAAGAGGTCGGCGAGGGTGACGTACGGGTGTGGCCCACCCGCCGCGCCGCCGGACCCCGACACGTACACATCGAGCTCGCCACCGACGACAGCGTCTGCGAGCTGAGGGTGCGCGCGACGGAGCTCACCGCCTGGCTGGAGCAGACCGCGGCCATCGTCCCGCCCGGCCACGAAGACCGCTATCTCGATATGGATGCCCACCTGGCCCGCCTGCTAGCGGGGAAGTGCTGATGACTCCCACTCCCATGACGACGACGCCCGACGCCCGCCCCGCGATACGCGCGACGCCCACCACCGCAACGGGCGCCCCAGGCGCCCCCGCGCCCGCCGACGCGCGGACCGCGGCCGCACGCACCCTGGCCGCCCGGGCCGGCGCCGACCCCGCCGTCCGCATCCCCGTCCAGGGCGGCCCGAACGGCACGAGCCCCGGCTCCACGGACGCGGCTGACGCCGCGGCCGCCGACTGCGACGCGTCCGGCGCCCCGGCCCCGCACGACCCGTGCGCGCACGGCTTCCTCCCCGAGCGGCCGCCGGTCCGCTCCATGATCGGCACCTGGACCCGGCTGGACGCCATGGCCCGCGAAGCGGCCGTCGCGCCCGACCGCGCCACCGCCGCCGCCGTCATCGAACGCGCCGACCGCGCCGACGAGTTGGCCGCCCTGCGGCAGCGCGTCTCCCGCCTCTCGCCCCGCAACGCCGAGGCCGCCGCGATGCGCGTCGCCGTCATCGCGGTCGCCTGCGGCTGGGGCGCCCTCGACCCGCAGGCGCCGGCCGCCCGCGAGGTCGCCAACGACGCCTTCCTCGAACTCTGGTCCGCCATCGCGCACCGCATCGACCACGACCAGTTCGTCGCCCTGCCCACCCTCGCGCTCCACAACTGGGCCCCGGAACGCAAACCGCGCCGCCACATCCCCATCGACCAACTGGCCCGCACCGAACAGTTGGTGCCGATCGTCCGCTGGGCCCCGGAAGGCCAGCCGCTCAGCCGCCTGGACCGGCTGATGCTCGCCGCGACCCGCCTGGAGGCGCACGGCATCTGGCTCTTCCGCCTCGCCGACACCCTGGCCGGCCGCGCCCCCGACGACTCCTCGACCCCGACGGCGCTGCGCCGCCTGGTCCGTATCCAGCACGCCCTGCGCGCCCAACTCCACTCCGAGGCAACGGAACTGGCCGCCGCCCCGGCCACCGACCAGCAGCGCGCGGTACTCGGCGCGCTCGCCGAACAGGGCGCCCTGGAGCCGCCGGTCCTCCAGGCCGCGGACGCCGTACTGGGCATCGGCGGCCGCCGCCTCGGCGAGGGCCGCCGCCAACACCTGCGCCGCCACCTCCCGGCCCAACACCGCGCCTGGCTCAGCGCCATGGACCGCCACTGCGCCCCCGTCCGCACCCTCGCCCACCGCGGTGGCCCCGACGCCGCCGTCTACCGCGAGGCCCAGGAATCCCTCATCGCCCTCCGCCGCACCTACACCGCCCTAGTCCAAACCGCCGCCGCGCCTACCCCAGGCCCCGTCCGAGAGGCAGCGGCCTGACCTGAGGGATCCCAGGAACTCCGAGTACTCCGGGAACTCCAGGGACCCTGGGGACTCCAGGGATTCCGGTTACTCCCGCGGCCCGGGCCCGACTGCTCGCGCACGGCGCCGCACTGCACGCGGCGATACCAACTCGACGCTCTGGCAGCGCGATGGGTGCCCCCGTTAACGCCGTGCCGGCGGTCCTGTCGGTGCCCCGTCAGGCCCTGTTGGTGTTCTGCCGGTGTCCTGGCGGCCTGCCCTACCGGCGCCGGGGCGCTTGAGCCTGGTGGCTTGTGCGGGGCGGGGGAGGGGATGTGGCGTGCGTGCGGGCTTGGGCCGGTTGCTTCTGGAGCTCCCTTCTCTCCCTTCCCTGAGGCCGACCTCTGCCCCCGCCCCTCCCGCCCCCGTCGAGCTATGTCTCAGGCATCAACTTGTGACTCAGGCATCGGCCTGTGTTTCAGGCGCCCGTGGTGCCGTCGATGCGTTCCCGGATCAGGTCTGCGTGACCGTTGTGGCGTGCGTACTCCTCGACCATGTGAACCAAGATCCAACGCAGCGAGACGCCCTGGTCGCCCACATGTGCGGCCTCCTGTTCCGAGAGCTTGCCAGTGTCTTCCAACGACGAGCCGGCGATCAGTTCCCTGCTCCGTGCGACCTCCGCGCGCCAGCGACCCATGACCTCGCCGCCTCCGCGGCCGGGGATGACCGCGAAGCCGTCGCCCGCGCCCTCCTCGTACAGTGGCGGCGAATCCTGGCAGGCGAACACCCGCTGGAACCAGTTGCGTTCGACCTCTGCCATGTGCTGGACCAGGCCCAACAGCGTCATCGACGACGGCGGCACCGAGGCCGTCCTCAACTGATGGTCATCGAGGCCGGCGCACTTCAGTTCCAGCGTGGCGCGGTGGAAGTCCAGCCAGCTCTCCAGCATCTGACGCTCTCCGGCCTGCGGGGGCGGAATGGGGCGGCCGTCCGGTGTTGTACCCATGCGCGCCACTCTCACACGGGCCGCCGCCCCATACGGTGACCGCCACAGGGGGAGCCCCGAGGGGAACGTTGTGCGGGGAAGGCCGTGGAGCGCGCTCCGCGGTGAACGGGGTGGTGAGCGAGCGGCATCGTGGGCGAGCGATGCGGCCGATGCCGCCGATGTCGTCTCGATGCCGCTCGGACATGAACGCTTCATGGTCTGGACATGGTCAACTCCCCTCACTAGTCTGCCGGTTGGTCTGGACCACACTTCGGTGCCGCGCATCGCAGTTGCCGCGCATGGCACTGCGCCGCGTTGCACTTGGCTTGCAGAACTCCCTTCCCCCACGTTCTCCAGGAGCGAAGCATGCGGAAAAAGCTCACCGCCGCCGTGATCGGCCTAGGTGTCGTCGGAGCCTCCTTCCTCGCAACGGGTAGCGCCTCCAGTCACGGCTACAGCGATGCGCCCCCGAGTCGTCAGGCGCTCTGCGCCAACGGAACCGTCAAGGATTGCGGTGCGATTCAGTACGAGCCCCAGAGCGTCGAGGCGCCCAAGGGATTCCCGGCCGCCGGGCCGGCCGACGGCAAGATCTGCTCCGGCGGGCACGACGGTTTCGCTCAGCTCGACGACCCCCGTGGTGGCGCGTGGCCCACGACCAAACTCTCCCCGGGGCAGGGCTACACCTTCACCTGGCGGATCACCGCGCGTCATGCGACGGCGGACTTCGAGTACTTCATCACCAAGGACAGTTACGACCCGACCAAGCCGCTCACCCGCGCCGACCTCGAACCCGAACCGTTCATGACGGTCCCGATGGGCGGTGCGCGGCCGGGGGAGACGGTGCAGCATCAGGGCACCGTCCCCACCCTCAAGTCAGGGCACCACATCATCCTGGGCGTATGGAACATCGCCGACACGGGCAACGCGTTCTACGCCTGCTCGGACGTCGACCTGTCCTGACCTCGCTCGGGTCGCTACCCCCAGTGGTGGCTCCGCCTCTACGCCCGCCTCTGTCTCTGCCGCTATCCCCGCCCCTGCCACCGCCACCACCGCCTCTGCCTCTGTTCCTGTCCTCAGTCCCGTTCTTGGTCCTGCTCGCCTGACCGGACGTGGCGTGTGCGGCGTTCGGTCGTTGCTCCGGCGGTAGTTGCTGCGTCTTCATCGGGTCTCCCTGTCCTCTCGCCGGGGAGGCCCTCGCCGCCCCGGTACCGTGCGTGTCTGCTGTGCGGTTCCGCCTGTCGCCTGTCGCCTGTCGCTCGCCGTCTCGTTGTGTAAGAACGGTATGGGCGGCGGGAGTTGGTGGGCATCGCGCCACGGGTTGGTGTTCTGGGGAGGTGGGGGTCGACCCAGGGGGTGATGGGGCCGAGGAAGTAGTTCTCTGGAGTGGCGGCCTCCTTCTTCCAGTTCCCTGTCCTCTTCCCTGTCCTTAGTGAGTCGCCGCCCACCCCGGCTCTCCAAAATTGACGATGCGTCAGCTAAGCTCCGCCGCCATGGTGGCCGACAGTTCGCGCAGCGACAGCCCGCTCACCCCCGACACACACGCCCACCCTCCCGCCGCCAGTCGTGCATCCGGCCCCCGCACCGTCGCCGAGCTCGTTCAAGCGCAGTGGGGGGACCACCGCATCGCGCTCAAGTACCGGGAGGCGGCGCTCACCCACCACCAGGTGGCCGGCGCGGCCGCCGCGCGGGCCGCGCTGCTGGGCGAGGCGCTGCCGTCGGGCGCGGAGCCGCATATCGGGGTGCTGCTCGACAACGTCCCGGAGTTCCCGCTCTGGCTCAACGCCGCGGCGCTCGCCGGGGCCGCCGTCGCCGGCATCAACCCCACCCGCCGCGGCCCCGAACTCGCCCGCGACATCGCCCATACCGACTGCGCGCTGCTGATCACCGAACGCGCCCACCTCCCGCTGCTCGCCGGGCTCGACCTGCCCGTCCCGCCCGAGCGCGTACTGATCACCGACGACCCCGCCTACCGGGAACTGCTCGCCCCCTATGAGGGCGCGCGGCCAACGGACGCCCTCGGCACCGCCCTTCGTAGCGGCGAACGGCGGCGGGCGACCGCCCCGGGCCCCGGCACCCGCATGCTCCTCTACTTCACCTCCGGCTCCACCGGCGCCCCGAAGGCCGCCCTCTGCACCCAGGGCCGGCTGGCCGCCGCCGGCCAGTCCCTGGTCCGCTACTTCGGTGTGCGGAAGGACGACGTCCACTACCTCTGCATGCCGATGTTCCACGGCAACGCGGTGATCGCCGGCTGGGCCCCGGCGCTCGCCGGCGGCGCGGCCGTCGCCCTGCGCCGCCGCTTCTCGGCCTCCGCCTTCCTCCCCGACGTGCGCCACTACGGCGCCACCTACTTCACCTACGTCGGCCGGGCCGTCCAGTACCTCCTCGCCACCCCGCCCGCCCCCGACGACCGCGATCACCCCCTGCGCACCGGATTCGGCACGGAGGCCGGCGCCGTCGACATCGCCCGCTTCGCCGACCGCTTCGGCGTCCGGTTGGTCGAGGGCTACGGCTCCTCCGAGGGCGGCGCGGCGCTCCAGCGCACCCCGGACACCCCGCCCGGAGCCGTGGGCCGCCCCGCCCCCGGTGACGACCTCGCCGTCGTCGACCCGGATACCGGCGACGAACTGCCGCGCGCCCGGTGGGACCGGGCCGGTCGCCTCGTCAACGGGGACGAGGCGATAGGGGAGCTGGTCAACCGGGGCCGCAGCGCCTTCGAGGGCTACTGGCGCAACTCGGAGGCCACCGCCGCGCGCACCCGGGGCCGGGCCCAGGGCCGCGTCGGTGCGGGCTGGTACTGGACCGGTGACCTGTTCTTCCGGGACGCGGCGGGGTTCTTCCACTTCGCCGGGCGGACGGACGACCGGCTGCGGGTCGACAGCGAGAACCTGGCCGCCGCGATGATCGAGAACATCCTCGCCCGGTACGCCCCGGTCACCGGCGCCGCCGTCTACGCCGTGCCCGACCCGGTCGCCGGCGACCAGGTCATGGCGGCCCTCGCACTGCCCGGCGGCGCGGCCTTCGATCCGGAGGGCTTCGCGGCCTTCCTCGCCGCCCAGCCGGACCTCGGGACGAAGATGTCGCCCCGCTTCCTCCGGATCGTCGACGCGCTGCCGGTCACCGCGACCAACAAGGTGCGCCGGGCCGCCCTCCGGAACGCCGGCTTCCGGGGCCCGGATCCGGTCTGGTGGCGCCCGATCGAGCCCCGCGCGACCGCGCACCCCGCCGATCGCCCCTCCGGCACCGCCCTCTGGCGCTACCGCCTCCTCACGGACGACGACCGGGCCGCCCTCGTGGCGCAGTACCGCGCGCACAACCGGGAACATCTCCTGGACCGGTGACCCCGCACACAGGACGCCCGCGCTCACCTCACAACGGAAACCAGCCAGCGAGAGCGAGGGCGAAGAGCGCGAAGGGTCGAAAACGAAGTGGGCGCCCCCGGTAAACCGAGGGCGCCCACTTCCTACGTGCGCCGCCAGGGACTCGAACCCCGGACCCGCTGATTAAGAGTCAGCTGCTCTAACCAACTGAGCTAGCGGCGCGCGCTGACGAAAGAAATACTACCTGGTCGAGAGGGGTGCTCATGACCACCCCGGCGACGGCTCCCGCGACGCCCCACGGGGCCCTCGGCCTCAGCCTCCGGGCGCCCCGGCAACCGAAGTGACCCCGCCGGCCATCCCGGCGGGCACCCCAGCAGCGGCGCCGGTAACGGGCGCCCCGCCTCAGATCGCCAACGACAGCAAAACGGGCGCGGCCTTGCGGTTCAGGGTGTCGGCGGCCTGCCGGAGGCGGTGCGCGTTCTCCAGCGGCATGGACAGGGCCAGGCAGCCCACCGTCTTGCCGGCGGTGATCGGAACCGCGGCGCAGACCGTGCCGACCGCGTACTCCTGGAGATCCAGGACGGGAACGGTCGGTGGCTGGCTGTCCAGCTTGTGGAACAGCACCTTCTCGTTGGTGATCGTCCGGGAGGTGAGCCGGGCGGTCTTGTGGCGTGAGAGGTGGTCCATCCGACCGTCGTAGTCGAGCTGGGCCAGCAGGCACTTGCCGACCGCGCTGGCGTGCGCGGTGCGACGGAACTCGGCCCACTCGTTGACCTTCGGTGCCAGCGGACCGTCGGCGTAGTGGAGGATCTTCACCTCGCCGTCGATGTACCGGCTGATGTAGACCGCGGCTCCGACCGAATCGCGTAGCTGATCCAGTGTGCGTTGCAGCTTGTCGCGCAGGGCGCGGCTGCGGTCGGAGCCCGAGCCCAGCAACAGCAGCGACTCGCCGACGACGTATGCACCGTCGGCGAGTTGATGCGCGTAGCCTTCGCGGCGCAGCATGGACAGCATCTGGGCGAGGTGGGCCGCCGACAAACCGGTCTCGCGGGCGATCTGCGCATCGGTCACGCCATCGGCGTGCCGCGAGATCGTTTCGAGAACGCGAAGGGCGTGTTGCACCGAATGGAACGGCGCGGTCGGCTCGGGCTTCAGCGCCACGGTGTCCCCCTAGGAGGTTGGTACCGCTTGCGTCGTGACCGCCGATCGGGCGCGACCTACGCAGAACGCGGGCCGCTTCCGGTCAACGGGCTCGTATCACGATAGCGGTCAACGGGCCCGGATGGAGGGGGTCTTGACTGAAAAGCGGGGTAGTTCACGCGTCTGTGCAGGCGCCCTGCACGCTGGCATATGCCCAGGTCATGAACGGGTCGGCGGATAGCGCGCGGACCGGCGGCAACGGGGGGTCGGGAGCGGTCCGGGTGGGGCGCTGACGGCGGGGGTTGACGGCCCTTGGTGACGTGCGGAGTTGACGGAGTGTCGGGTTTTCGCCTGAGGCTCTGGCGCCCCAGTTCTGCTACGGATGCTCGCCCTTCCGCCTGGTGTGCGTAAGCCTCATGCGTACCGCGTGCCTCAGAGGTCTCGGATGTCTCAAAGGCGGTGGCGTGCCCGGCCCGGCGTCCGGGTGTCCGATGGCCGGGACGCGGATGGGGCGTGCGGGAACGCGCACCACGTGTCGCGCTCCCGCACGCCCCAGGGCGGCGCCCCTTCCACGGGCCGCTCGCCACGCCCCTACAGGACCGCGCTCAGGAACTCCCGGGTCCGCTCGTGCTCCGGGGCCGTGAAGATCCGCTCCGGCGGGCCGGATTCGATGACCCGCCCGGCGTCGAACATCAGCACGCAGTCCGAGATGTCCCGGGCGAAGTTCATCTCGTGGGTGACGCAGAGCATGGTGATGTCCATGGAGTGGGCGATGTCCCGCAGCAGGTCCAGGACGCCGGCCACCAGTTCCGGGTCGAGGGCCGAGGTCACCTCGTCCAGCAGCAGGACCTGCGGGCGCATCGCCAGGGCCCGGGCGATGGCGACCCGCTGCTGCTGACCGCCGGAGAGTTGCGAGGGGTACTTGTCCAGATGGGCGGTGAGGCCGACGAGTTCGAGGAGTTCGCGGGCGCGCTCCTCGGCCGCGTCCGCGTCCAGGCCCAGGACGTGCACCGGGGCCTCGGTGATGTTCCGCAGCACCTTCATGTTGGGGAAGAGGTTGAACTGCTGGAAGACCATCCCGATGTTCTTGCGCACCTCGCGGCTGTAACGGTCGCTCGCCGGGACCAGTTTGCCGCCCCTCTCCTCGTGGGTGAGGTACCGGCCACCGAGCTTGATGGTGCCCCCGTCCGGCTTGAGCAGCGTCATCAACAGCCGCAGGATCGTGGTCTTTCCGGAGCCCGACGGGCCGATCAGCGTGACGTGCCTGCCCGTGTAGACGCTTATGTCGAGGGCGTCGAGGACGGTGTGCGCGCCGAACCGCTTGCTGACCCCGTCGAAGCGGATCAGCTCGGTGGTCTCGGCCGCGGGCGCGGCGTTCGGGGTGTGCTGGTCAGCGGGCAAGGCGGCGCTCCAGGGCTCGCAGGAGGAGGGACGCGGGGTAGGCGAGGGCGATGAAGGCGACGCCGACGACCGTGTACGGCTCGACGGTCTGGAAGGTCTGCGACGAGAACTGCCGGGCCTGGCCCAGCATTTCCAGCACACCGATGGCGAAGAGCATCGGCGAGTCCTTCAACATCGCGATGACGTAGTTGCCCAGGGCCGGCGCGACGCGGCGGACCGCCTGCGGCAGGATCACCGCCGTCCAGGTGCGGCGGCGCGGCAGGCTCAGCGCGACGGCCGCCTCCCACTGGCCGGCCGGGACGCCGTCGATGCCGGAGCGGTAGACCTCGGCGGTGTACGTCGAGTAGTGCAGACCCAGCCCGATCACCCCGGTGGCCAGCGCGCTGAGCGTCACGCCCCACTCGGGCATCACGTAGAACAGGAAGAACAGTTGCACCAACAGGGGAGTGTTGCGCACGAATTCGGTGAACGCGGTCACCGGCCAGCGCACCGCCTTCAGGGACGAGCGCTGCGCCAGCGCCCAGACCAGGCCGAGCGCGAAGGCGATCAACGAACCCAGGACCAGGGCCTCCAGGGTGACCAGGAGGCCCTTCCAGAACGTCGGCAGGAAGTGGCCGACCGCGGACCAGTCGAACGTCATCGGGCCTCACCCTCCGCGGGAGCGGCGGTGCCGGTGACCGCCGGACCGGTCGCCGGGCGCAGCCGCGGCCGTGGCCGCCCGGTCGGGGCCTGCCCGACGCCCGCCTTGGCGCGCCGCTCCACCACCCGCATCCCGCGGGTCAGGGCGAACGCCAGGGCGAAGTACATCACCAGGATGACCGTGTAGACGGGGGCGCTCTGGGTGGTGGCGTTGCGTACCAGGGCGGCGCCGAAGGCGATGTCGCCGACGCCCAGGATCGACACCAGCGCGGTGCCCTTGAGCAGTTCGATCAGCAGGTTGTTGAAGGGCGGGACCATGCCCGGCCACGCCTGCGGCAGGACGACCTTCCGCAGCGTCTGCGCGGGCGAGAAGCTCAGCGCGACGGCCGCCTCCCGTTGGGCCGGCGGCACCGCGGCGATCGCGCCCCGGACGACCTCGGAACCGTACGCGCCGTACGTCAGGCCCAGTGTCAGCGCCGCGGCCCACATCGGGACCAGCTGCCAGCCGAACCCCAACGGCAGCACGAAGAACACCCAGAACATCAGGATCAGTGCGGAGGTGCCCCGGAAGATCTCGAAGTAGGCCCCGGACAGGAACCGCACGAACCACCGGCGGTGGGTGCGCGCCAGGCCGATGCCGAACGCCGCCACGGCGGCCAGCGCCGTGCTGTAGACGGTGAGCTGGGCGGTGACCCACACGCCCTTGAGGAGGAGTTGCCACAGACCCCAGGTGATGTCGCTCATGGCCGGCACTTCTCCTTGGCGGTGATCTTCGTCATCTGCCGGGCGGTGAAGCCGAACGGCCGCATCAGGTCCAGGAGTTCGCCGGAGCGCTTCATCCTGTGCAGCTCCCGGTTGAAGGCGTCCCGGAGGAGGGTCTCCGGGGTGCGGAACGCGAAGGCGCCCACGTCGATCGCCGGCTTCCCGTCCAGATGGGGGGTGACCTCGGGCGTGGCCTCCGCCCGGGTGGTCCGCGACTGCCGCACGACGTTGCGGACCGTCACCGCGGTGCCGACGAAGACGTCCACCCGCCCCTGCTCCACCGCCAGCAGACCCGCCAACTGGTCAGGAAGCGTGGTGATGTTGGTGATCCCGGCGGCCTTGGCGTAGTCGATCTCGGCGTAGCCGACGCCGGTGGCCATCCGGGCTCGGGTGCGCGCGATGTCCTCGTAGGTGCGCAGCTTCAGCGGATTGCCCTTGCGGACGAGGAAGGCGTCCAGCATCTGGTACTCGGGATCGGCGAAGATCACCTGGGCGCAGCGCTGGGGGGTGATGTACATCCCGGCCGCGACGACGTCGAACTGCCGGGAGTTCAGCCCGACGATCAGCGAGCCGAAGTCGGTGGGGAACGGCTCGACGCGCGGGACGCCGAGCCGCTTGAAGATCACCCGGGCGATGGTGGGTGCCGAACCGGTCATCTTGCCGTCGGTGCCGATGTAGCCGTAGGGCTGCTCGCCGGCCAGGCCGAGGGTGACCGAGCCCTTCTTCCGCAGCCGCTCCAGCAGTTGCCCGCCGCCGGTGGTCTTCGCGGTCGGGACCCGGCTGCACCCGCTCGCCGCGCCGATGGACCCCGCTGCGCCGAGCGCCGCCACCCCCGTGAGCAGCGACCGGCGACGGATGCCGCTCGTCCGATGTCTGGATATCTCGGGTCTCCGGGAGCCGGGTTGTCAGTGGTGTGGCCCCTGATTGTCCGAGGTGTTGCTCCGTGGGCGAGCCATGGGCGCGCGGCTACCCGGACCGTTCACGCCTATGCCGATCATTTCCCGCCCCGCACATCGCCGCGGGAGATGTTCCGTACGCCGGTATTGCCCCCTACGCTCGGGATATGACCGATCGCTTCATCGAAGTCTCCCTGGACAAGCGCGGCGTGAGCTGCACGGCCAAGTTGCTCGACGATCGTGCCCCGCTCACCTGCGCCGCCATCTGGGACGCCCTGCCGCTCGGCGGCGACGTCTACCACGCCAAGTACGCCCGCAACGAGATCTACGCCCTGGTCCCGCCCTTCGCCCCCGAGGAACCGCCGTTGGAGAACCCCACCATCACGCCGATCCCCGGCGACCTGTGCTACTTCACCTTCAGCGACACCCAGTTGGGCACCGCCTCCTACGGCTACGAGAGCGCGGCCAAGCACCGCGGCCGCGCCACCGTCGTCGACCTCGCGCTCTTCTACGAGCGCAACAACCTGCTGATCAACGGGGATGCGGGCTGGGTGCCGGGCATCGTCTGGGGCGCGGTCGTCGAGGGCCTGGACCGGATGGCCGACGCCTGCCAGGACCTCTGGCGGGCCGGCGCCCTGGGGGAGACCCTCGCCTTCCGCCGCGCCTAGGGCGCTTCTGACGGATCTCCGCGGCGTCGCGGCGTCTGGCACGCCCGCTCGCGGCGTTGCCGACATGTCCCCATAGCTCCGCTATGAAGACATCCCGGCGCCTTGCGATCGCACGCGCCAGACGCCGCTCCTTCTTCCACGGAGATCCGTCAGAAGCGCCCTAGCCGGCCCGCCCGCCGGGGCGGCTACCGGGAGCGCCCACCTGGGCGGGCCGTTGGGGCGGGCCGTTGGGGGCGGCGGCCGCCCGAAATACCCACCGCCCCCACCGCGTTGAGGCCCAGCAGGGGGCCCAGCCGCCCCCTACGGCATCCGTTCGACCGCCCCCTACGGAACGGCCCCACGGAACGCCCCCACGGACCGTCCCGAGCGAGCGCCCCTACGGAACCGGCGGCCCCGGGATCCCCGCGGCCCCCGCCTCGTACAGCGCGTGCGCGGCGCGCAGCACCAGCGCGTCCGCGTGCCGCGCGCCCACCAACTGCACCCCGATCGGCAGCCCGTCGCCGTCCACCCCACAGGGCACGGTCGCGGCGGGCTGCTGGGTGAGGTTGAACGGGTAGGTGAACGGCGTCCACCCCGTCCACCGCGCGTGGCCGGAACCAGCCGGCACTTCCAAGCCGCCGGCGAACGCGGTGATCGGCTCGGTCGGCGTCACCAACAGGTCGTAGACGCTGTGGAACCGCCCCATCGCCCGCCCCAGCGCCATCCGCACGTCCACCGCCGCCAGGTAGTCCAGCGCGCCGTATTGGGCGCCCTGCGCGCAGATCTCCCGCAACCCCGGGTCCAGCAACTCCCGCTCGGCCTCCGGGAGCGGCTGCACCAGCCGGGCCGCGCCGCTGAACCACAGCGTGTGGAACGCCTCCACCGGGTCCGCCACCCCCGGGTCGATCTCCTCGACGGCCGCGCCGAGTCCGGCCAGCGCGTCCACCGTCCGCCGCACCGCCGCCGCCACCTCCGGCGCCACCGGCACGTCCCAACCCAGCGACGGGCTGTACGCCACCCGCAGCCCGACCACGCCCCCGGTCACCGCCTCCCTGAACGACCCGTCCAGAGGGGCCAACTGCGACCAGTCCCGCCAATCGGGGCCGCAGATCACGTCCATCAACAGTGCCGCGTCCGCCGCGTCCCGCGCCATCGGCCCCACGTGCGCCAGCGTCCCGAACGGGCTCGCCGGATACGCCGGCACCCGCCCGTAGGTCGCCTTCAGCCCGAAGATCCCGCAGAACGACGCCGGGATCCGCACCGACCCCCCGCCGTCCGTGCCCAGGCTCAACGGCCCCGCCCCCGACGCCACCGCCGCCGCGCTGCCCCCACTGGAACCGCCCGAGGTGCGCGCCGGATCGTACGGGTTGCCCGTCACCCCGTGCCGCGGGGAGTCGGTGACGCCCTTCCAACCGAACTCCGGCGTGGTGGTCTTGCCGACGAACACCGCCCCGGACTCCCGCAGCCGGGCCACCGCCGGCGCGTCCTCGTCCCACGTCGCGCCGTCGGCCCGCACCGTCCGCGACCCGCGCAGCGTCGGCGTCCCCCGGGTCAGCAGCAGGTCCTTGACGGTGACCGGCACCCCGTCCACCGGCCCGTCCGGCGCCCCGCGCCGCCAGCGCTCCGCCGAGGCCGCCGCCTGCGCCAGCGCCTGCTCGGCGTCGATCCGGGTGAAGGCGTTGACGCTGGCCTGCGCGGCCTCGGCGCGCTCCAGCACCGCCTCGGCCACCTCGACCGGGGAGAACTCGCCGGCGGCGTAGCCGGCCGTCAGCCGGGTCGCGGTGAGGTCGGTGAGGCGGGTCGGTCCGTTGGTCATGCGTCCTCCGAGCGTCGGCCGCCCCGGGCGGGACGGCGGGCGGGGCACGGACCGCGCGGGTCGGGCCCGCCACGGCCCGCGCGGTCACTGCACCGGTACGTACCCGAGGCGTTTGTCGACCACGTTCAGCAGCGGCTCCCCGGCCGCCCACCGGTCGAAGTTGTCCTGGAACTGCTCGGCGAGCGCGTCCCGCCAGCCCAGGGTGTCGCCGCTCATGTGCGGGGAGACGATCAGGTGCGGCACATCCCACAGCGGACTGTCCGTGCCCAGCGGCTCGGCCTCGAAGACGTCCAGCGCCGCCGCCGCGATCCGCCACTGGCGCAACGCCGCGACCAGCGCCTCCTCGACGACCAGCGGCCCCCGCGCGACGTTGACGAACCGGGCCCGGCGCGGCATCAGCGCGAACGCCTCGGCCCCGAACATCCCCCGGGTCTCCTCGGTCAGCGGCGCCGCGCAGACCACCCAATCCGCTTGCGGCAGCAGCCCGTTCAGCGCCCCGGCCCCGTGCACCCGGCCGAACGCGGGGTCGCCGGCCCGCTCCCGGCGGCCGACCAGATCCACCGCGACACCCAGTGCCAGCAAGGTGGTGCCGATGGCCCGACCGATCGGCCCGGAACCCACCACCACCGCGCGGGTGCCGGCCAGCCGCAGCGCCTCCCGGTGCTGCCACCGCCGCTGCCGCTGGAGCTCCCAACTCCCGTAGAAGTCCTTGGCCATGGCGATCACCAGCCCCGCGACGTACTCGGCGATCGGCTGCTCGAAGACCCCGCGGGCGTTGGTGACGACGGTGTCGTCGGCGACCAGCGCCGGGCACAGCAGGCGGTCCACGCCGGCGCTCGCGGTGTGCACCCACCCCGGCCGGGGGCCGTGTTCCGGCCAGCTTTCCCGGATCGCATCGGAGGTGAAGTCCCAGGCCAACAGCACGTCAGCGGTGGGAAGTAGGCCGGCCAGGGTCTTCTCGTCGGCGAAGACGACCTCGGCCCGACCGGCGAGCCGATCCAGTTGGGGGAGGGGATCGGAGCCCAGAACGAGGACGGTGTGCTCGGTGCTGCCGGTGCTTTCGGACATAGGCCAGAAACCGTTCTGAAACGAGTGCCCCGTATCAAGGAACAGGGCGCCGACAGATGCCTGAGATGCGAGGATTGACCACGCTAAGAAGTCGTATCTACCGTGTCAACAACGGCTCTGTCCCGACGTCCCCGGCTTGTCCGGTGTGTTGCACAACCTCTCCGGCCACTGGCCGTGCCACATACCCCTTCGCGCCTCTAGGGGCCCTTATGGACGTCTCCTTTCTGGGTGGCCCGCAGCCGCAGCTCGGCGTGGGCGTCGTCGCCCCCTTCGACTTCGCCCTCGACCGCGAACTGTGGCGCTGGGTACCCGACGATGTGTCCCTGCACCTCACCCGAACTCCCTTCGTGCCGGTCGAGGTCAGCCTCGACCTGGCCCGCCTGGTGAGCGAGCACGAGACCCTGGACGCCGCCGTCCAGGCCCTGTGTGCCGTATCGCCGCAGGTCATCGCCTACGCCTGTACGTCCGGCAGCTTCGTCGGCGGCCTCGCGGGCGAACGCGCGATGTGCGCGGCCATAACACAGGCCGGGGAGGTCCCCGCCCTCACCACCTCGGGCGCCGCGATCGAAGCGCTCCACGAGATCGGCGCCCGACGCATCGCCGTCGTCACCCCGTACACCAAATCGGTCACCGATTCCCTGGAGGAGTTCCTCGGCGAGGCGGGTGTCACCGTCACCGGCCGCGCCTATCTGGGGCTCACCCGGCACATCTGGAAGGTCCCCTACCGCGACGTCGTCGACATGGCCCGGGCCGCCGTCATCGGGGCCGCCGACGCCCTGTTCATCAGCTGCACCAACCTGCCCACCTACGACGTCATCCCCCAGTTGGAAGCCGAGCTGCGGATGCCGGTGCTGTCCGCCAATCAGGTGACGATGTGGGCGGCGCTGCGCGCCATCGGCGCCGAGGCCGTCGGCCCGTACCAGGCGCTGCTCGATCCGGTGGCGCGCAGCGGCCCGGCCGCCATGACCGGCACCCAACCCCCGCCGCGGAGCAGCCCCGGACCGACCCCCGAGGCCGCCTTCGCGGGACCGCCGGCCCCGCCCGACGCGGAGCCCGGCGACGGCCCCGAACCGCCCCCGTACCTCCCCGAGGACCCGGGCCAGCCCCCGGTCTGACGCCCGGTCCGCCGCGCCCCGTACACCGCACGCCGCTCGCCCCCACCCGTAGGGAGAACTGCATGGCATCGGTCGGCTTCCTCTACCCCGGCCACTCCGCCGAGGACGACTACCCCCGGCTCGAAGCGCTCCTGGGCGGCGCGGTCCGCCTGCCGCTCGTCCACACCGACATCGGCGAGGACGCCCACCGCGTTGACGCCCTACTGGAGATGGGCTCCGCGGCCCGCCTCGCGGCCGGCGTCGACGCGCTGCGCGAGCGCGGTGCCGAGGCCGTCGTCTGGGCCTGCACCAGCGCCAGCTTCATCTACGGCCGGGAGGGCGCCCAGCAGCAGGTGCGGGAGCTGTCGGCGCGGGCCGGGCTGCCGGCCTCCAGTACCTCCTTCGCCTTCGCGCACGCCGTGGCGGCCCTCGACGTCCGTCGGGTCGCGATCGCCGCCACGTACCCGGCCGATGTCGCCGAGTGCTTCCACGCGTTCCTGAAGGCCGCCGGCATCGAGGTCGTCGCCACCCGCGGCAGCGGCATCATCACGGCCGCCGAGGTCGGCACCTGGGGGCGGGCGGAAGTGCTCGCGCTGGCCCGCGCCGGCGACCACCCCGACGCGGAGGCGGTCCTGCTGCCCGACACCGCCCTGCACACCGCCGCCCATCTGCCGGCCCTCGAAGCCGCGCTCGGCAAACCGGTGCTCACCGCCAATCAGGTGACGGTCTGGGAGGGCCTGCGGCTGCTCGACCGCCCGCTGGCCTGCCCGGAGCTGGGCGCGCTGTTCTCCCGTCCGGCCGGCGCCTAACGGCCCGGGCACTGGCGCCCGCACCCCCTCGGCTCCCGGTCACGGCCGGGAGCCGCGTCATGGCCGGAATCCGCGCCCCGCCCCGGGAATAACCGGAGAACTTCTCCGGTTACCCTCCTCGCAAGCCACCGACGGCGAAACGCGCGACGCGAGGAGGACCCGCACCGTGAGCGGCGAAGACCAGCAGACCCCGGGCAGCAACGGCCGTCCCGGGGACGACGGGATCCGGGCCACCGCCCCGGGCACCGCACCCGTCCCCCTCTCCGTGCTCGACCTGGTGACGGTCGGCGCCGGCAACACCGCGACCGACGCCGTCCGCACCTCCGTCGAACTGGCCCGCACCGCCGAGCGCCGCGGTTTCCACCGCTACTGGGTCGCCGAGCACCACTCCATGCCCGGCGTCGCCTCCTCCTCGCCCGCGGTGCTCCTGGCCCACCTCGCCGCCCACACCGACCGCATCCGGCTCGGCTCCGGCGGCGTGATGCTGCCCAACCACGCCCCCCTGGTCATCGCCGAACAGTTCGGCACCCTGGAGGCGATGGCCCCCGGCCGCATCGACCTCGGCCTCGGCCGCGCCCCCGGCACCGACGGCGCCACCGCCGCCGCGCTCCGTCGCACCGAGCGGCTCCACGAGGGCGCCGACGAATTCCCGCAGCAGCTCGCGGAGTTGACCCGCTTCCTCGACGACGACTTCCCCGCCGGCCACCCCTACGCCCGGATCCACGCCGTCCCCGGCCCCGTCCAGGCCACCGCGCCCGGCGGCGTCCAGTCCCCGCACCGCCCGCCCCTGTGGCTGCTCGGCTCCTCCGGCTTCAGCGCCCAACTCGCCGGCACGCTCGGCCTGCCGTTCGCCTTCGCCCACCACTTCTCCGCGGCCAACACCCTCCCGGCCCTGGACCTCTACCGCTCCTCGTTCCGCCCCTCCGCGGTGCTCGCCGAGCCCTATGCCCTGATCGGCGTCTCCGCGCTGGCCGCCGAGGACGAGCGGGAGGCCGACCGCCAGGTCCGCACCGGCGCGCTCGCCATGCTCCGGCTGCGCACCGGCCGCCCCGGCCTCGTCCCCACCCCCGAGGAGGCCGCCGCCCACCAATTCAGCGACGTGGAGCGGAACTTCGTCGACGGCTGGCTCGGCAACGTCCTCCACGGCACCCCCGACGCCGTCCGCCAGGGCCTCGACGACCTCGCCAAGCGCACCGGTGCCGACGAGTTGATGATCACCGCCAACGCCCACACCGGCGAGGCCCGCCGCCGCTCCTACGAGCTCATTGCCGACGCCTACGGGCTCCCGCAGGGCTGACGCACGACGCGGGGCGCGCGACGGCTCAACCGCACGCGCGCCCCGCGTCCAACAGCGCCTCCACCCGGTCCGGGGCCACCGGCCGGGAGTACAGCCAGCCCTGCCCGGTGTCGCAGCCGATCCGGCGCAGTCGTTCGGCCTGCTCGGCGCTCTCCACACACTCCGCGGTCACCGTCAGCCCCAGCCGGTGCGCCAGCGCGACCAGCGCCTCCACGATCATCTCGTCGGCCGGATTGGGGTGTTCCTGCGAGCGGAATCCGTGCACGAACGACCCGTCCAACTTCAGCGCGGACACCGGGAGTCGGCTGAGGTAGGCGAGGTTGGAGTAGCCGGTGCCGAAGTCGTCGATGGCGATCCGCACGCCCATGTCGCTCAGCGCCTGCAACGCCTGCAACGGCCGGCCCGCCGACCCCATCACCGCCGACTCGGTCAGCTCCAGTTGCAGCAGCCGCGGCGGCAGCCCGGTCTCCGCCAGGATTCCGGCCACGTCCGCGACCAGGTCCGAATCCCACACCTGACGCACCGCCACGTTCACGCTGACGAACAGCGGTTGGTCCCCGGGATGCGCCAACTGCCAGGCCCGCGCCTGATAGCAGGCCCGCGAGAGCACCCAGCGCCCCAGCTCGACGATCGCGCCGTTCTCCTCGGCCAGCGCGATGAACCGATTCGGCGACAACACCCCGAACTGCGGGTGCCGCCACCGCACCAGCGCCTCCACGCCCTCCGCCCGGCCGTCCCCCAGCCCCACCAGCGGCTGGTACTCCAGCGTGAACTCCCCGCGGTCCACCGCCGGCCGCAGCGTGCTGGACAGCGCCTGCCGGGTCATCCGGTGGGCGTTGCGCTCCGGGTCGAAGAGCGTCCAACGGGCCTTGCCGTCCTCCTTGGCCCAGTACAGCGTGGTGTCCGCGGCCTGCATCAACCCCGTCGCCGTCGTGCCGCTGGCCGCCCGTTCCACGACGCCGATGCTCGCCGACACCGACAGCCGCTGCCCCGCCAGGTCGAACGGCCGCTGGAGCGCGTCCAACACCGACTGCGCCAGCTCCGCCACCTGGTCGGTGCCGGTGGAGTCCTCCACCAGCAACGCGAACTCGTCGCCGCCCAACCGGGCCACCAGGTGACCGCCGCGGCCCGCCCCGCGCTCCGTGGCCTGCTCCGCGCAGCGCGTCAGCCGCTGCGCCACCGCGCCCAGCAGCCGGTCGCCGACCCGGTGCCCCAGGGTGTCGTTGACCGCCTTGAAGCCGTCCAGGTCCAGGTAACACAGTCCGATCCGGCCGGTGCCCGCCCGGTCGAAGGCCGCCGTCTCCAGCGCCGCCGAGAGCCGCTCGAAGAACAGCGCGCGATTGGGCAGCCGGGTCACCGGGTCGTGCATCTGCAAGTGCCGCAACCGGGCCAGCAGATCGTGCCGGTCGCTGATGTCCGCGGCCGACAGCAGCACCCGCTCCTCGCCGCCCAACGGCCCCTCGGTGACCGGCTCGACGGTCACCTCCACCCACACCGACGTCCCGTCGGACCGTTTCAGCCGCCGGGTGCAGCGCAGCCGGTCGCTACGGCCGCACAGCACCTCGCGGTAGGCCGTCCACACCCGCGGATCGGCCCCCAGGTCGGTGAGGTCCGCGGCGGTGGCCGCCACCAGGTCGTCCGGGTCGGTGCCGACCAGGTCGCCCAGCGCGGGGTTGGCCGCGAGCACCAGCCCGTCGCGGTTGAGGACCGCCATCGGGAGGCTCGCGGCGTGGAAGGCGGCGCGGTAGTCGCCGAGCGAGGCGGCGGTGCCGTCGCAGCGCGCCGAGGCGTCGGCGGCGCCGGGGCGAGCGGGCCGGGCACCCGATTCTTTGGTCGCACCCTCACGGTCCGTCACCGAGGGCAGTGTCGCTCCGGGCGTGCGGCCCGTGCTGTCGGAGTGTCCGCTCACTGCTCGCTCCCGCATGGCGCTTGTCTCGTGACGGAGGGGGGACCTCGCCCTGGAAAGTGTGGCGATCATAGAGGCTGGCCCGAGGGCCGATCCAGCGACGAAGCCGTGACCATCCGCACGCATGACGGAAGTTCAGCCAATTCTGCCCGGCTCTGTTCATCCCGATTGCCCCTTTAGTCGCTTGTGACTTTCCGTTACGGAGCAAGGGTGGCGCGCTCGCCACCCATATGGGCTGCCATATCGGGACGAAGAGCATGAAATCACCTCAGGGTAGATGGGTGTCCCGAATCCGTCCCTGGAGGTCCACGTGCCGCGCGCCCAGACACCCCACGGGGTGGACCGCCGACGCATGCGGCGCGTCGCAGCCGTGGCCACTTCCCTGAGCGCGCTGATCGCCACCTCCATCGTGACCGGCCCCGCCACCGCCTCCGAAGCGGCCCTCTCCTGCGCGTTGGGACGCACCGACGCCCACCACTCCGAGGGCGTCGACAGTTGGAACTCCGCCTACCCCCGCCCGGTCCACACCCTCCACGCGGTGATGATCTTCCTGTCCTTCCCGGACGCGAAGCCCACCACCAGCCCCCAGCAGCTCTCCGGTGACTACTTCCCGGCCACCTCCCGGTTCTTCGAACGCGCCTCCTACGGCAGGTTCCACCTCCGCCCCCACATCCAGAACCGCTGGGTCCGCATGCCCCGCCCCTCCACCTGGTACGGCATACAGCGCGACTGGGACTCCGGGCGCCGGTCCACCTACCTCCGCGACGCGGTCGCCGCCGCCAACCCCACCGTCGACTTCAGCCGCTACGACCTCATCTACCTCGTCGCCGACCCCAACGCCCCCGGCGTCGACTCGGACGCCACCAAGGTCGTCAACCTCGACCAGCCGATGCACGCCGACGGCGTCGAACTCCGCCGCTTCGTCACCGTCTTCGAGCACAGCCCGCCCGACCGCAACGTCCTCGCCCACGAGACCGGCCACGTCTTCGACCTCCCCGACCTCTACCACCGGCCGGAGAACGGCCGCGGCGACTGGGACACCTACGTGGGCGACTGGGACCTCATGGGCAGCCAATTCGGCCTGGCCCCCGAGCCGTTCGCCTGGCACAAGTGGCGCCTGGGCTGGATCACCGACGGCCAGGTCGACTGCGTCAACCCCGACCGCCCCCGGATGCACACCCTGCGCACCCTCTCCGCCCCCGAGGCCCCCGGCGAACACCGCCGCCCCCGCCTCCTCGTCGTCCGCACCGGCCCGGACAGCGCCCTCGCCATGGAGGCCCGCGGCGCCGAGGGCAACGACCGCACCCTCTGCACCGAGGGCATCCTCGTCTACCGCGTCCGCAGCTCCACGGCCTCCGGTTCGGGACCGGTGAAGGTGCTCGACGGCCACCCCGGCACCTCCGCCTGCTGGGGCACCTCGGTCAACCCGCCGCTCGCCGACGCCCCGCTCGGCGTCGGGGAGAGCATGAACGACCGCGAGGACGGCGTGCGCATCCAGGTCGAGGGCCGGACCGGCACCGGTGAATGGGCGGTCAAGGTCACCCGCAGCACTCCCTGACGCCCCGGTCGCGCCCTTGCTCGGCCGCGACTGCACCCGGATACGCCGAAGGCCCCCACCGGAGTGGGGGCCTTCGACCGTCTGTGCGCCGCCAGGGACTCGAACCCCGGACCCGCTGATTAAGAGTCAGCTGCTCTAACCAACTGAGCTAGCGGCGCCTGCTGACGGGGAAAACATTAGCATCCTGGCCGGGGAGGGCAAAAATCGCTTCCGCTCAGCCTCCCGCGAGCGCGGCATCCGCGCCCTGAGCAGCGGGTTCGCGGTGCGGGCGGGCGGTCTCCCGGTCCGCGCCGAGCGCGCTGCGGGCGGCCCGCACGCAGGCCCACAGCAGGACGTCGGGCCCCGGCAGCCAGGGCTCGCGGACGTCCGGCGCCACCAGCCAGCGCGATCCGGAGGCCGCGGGCTCCCCGGAATCCCCGCCGTCCCCGCGGGCGGCCTTACGGGGGCGGGGGTGCAGCGGCGGCACCGTCACCGCGTCCCCGCCGCCGTGGCACAGCAGCGGCGGAACGGCGCTGCCCCACTCCTCCCACGCCAGCAGCGCGGGCAGCCGGTGGGCGGTGCCGGGGGCCGCGAACAGCAGGATCCGGCCGCGGTGCGCGGCCACCGGGCCCGACCCGGGGCCGGCCGACCACAGGCGGTCCACCATGCGCCGCCCGAAGAGCGCGGGGGCGTCGATCACGTCGAAGGCCACGCCGCACGGCAGCACGCTCGGCGCGGTCGGCCGCTCCGCCCACAGCATGTGCATGCCCTCGGGGTGCGGGCTGGCGGAGGCGAGCCAGTCGGCCCCGGCGAGCGTCACGTACGCCGTGGTGGGGAAGGCGAGGTTCCGGGGGGTCTCAGGCAGCCAGTCGCTCATGGGACAGGTCTACCGATTCCCGCGACCCCGCATGCCTGATTGCCGGAAACCGGGACAGCTCGCCGGGCCGGGGAGTATCTTCCCCTTCCCGCATATGCCAACGGCTCATGATCTTGGGGCGTGGGCATGAGGCGGGGCGGTCGCGGCTCAGCCGAGGTCGGGCGGGAGGGTGCCGCCGCTGCGCAGCAGGCTGTGGCCGAACTCGACCATCTTCTGCGCGTAGTCCTCGGTCCAGTCGGCCCGTTCGGCGACCACCGCCAGCGGCAGCCGGTCGAAGCGGCCGGGGTCGGTGAGCTGAGCGGCGGCGATCGCCTGGAACTCCGTGGCGCGGTCGGCCGCGGCGCGGAAGGCGAGCGTCAGCTCGGTCGCCCGGCCGAGCAGGGCGCCGGGGTCCTCCAGCGACTCCAGCCCGAAGAAGTGCTCGGGGTCGGTGGTCGCCTCGGGCGGCTCGAACAGGAGCTGCGCGGGCCTCATGCGGCGGGGGGCGGGTGCCGTACCGCGTGGATCGGGAGCCGGCTGCGGCTCGGACATGTACCTACCTCCGTGGTTGTGTGCCGCAATCCATTGTCGCGCCTCGCGCAAGGGGGCCGGCTTCCCGCGTGGGGGCGGGGACATCCCCTCCGGCGCGCGTCGTCGCCGACCCTCCGACGACGGGCCCGCTTGGTCTGCTGGCTGTCGGCCTGCGCGGTTGTCGGCGGGTGTCGTTGTCGGCTTTCCGGCGGTGGGGCTGGTGGCCGTGTGGCGTTGGTGGCCGGTGGGGCTACGGGCGCATGGGGACTCGGTGTTCTGCGAGGTGGGCCAGGACGGCGTGGTTGGCCTCCCAGCCGTCGGGGAACTTGACGGTGACGCCCAGTTGGACGGGTTCCGTGGCGGGGTGCTCGTCGAGGAGGTCGGCTACGCCGGCGCGGCAGACGACGATGCAGGCGTGGCGGTGGCGGGAGGCGAGCACGCAGAGGCGGCCGGTCTCCAGGTGGAAGGCGGTCGCGTCGGGGCGGCCGGAGAGCGGGTGGAGGACGACGGTGACGTCGAACTCGCGGCCCTGGAGGCGGTTGGCGGTGTCGACGGTGACGCCGCTCACGCCGAGGTCGGTCAGGGCGGCGCGGACCGCGGCGGCCTGGTCGCGGTGGGCGGTGCCGACCGCGATCCGGGCGGCGGTCAGCGGCGCGGGCGCGTCGGACTGCTCGCTGGTGGCGGCGCCGCCGCGGTCCAGGAGGCGGCGGACGACCAGGGCGAGGGCGCGGACCGCCTCCGGGTCGGTGCGCGGGGTGTGCCGGGCGGGGAGTTCCAGGAGGCCCCAGCCGGACTCGGCGGCCTCGTCCAGGACGCGGTCGACGGGCGAGCCGTCGCCGGGGACGCCGAAGGCCAGGTGCCGGTCGTCGGGCCCGGTGCCGCTGCGGAACGGGGTGTAGGGGTAGAAGGCGCTGGAGACGAGGGGCGCGGCGGAGGCCGGTAGGCGCCAGGAGACGGGGAGGCGGTGCTGCGGCAGGTCCGGGTTGTGGGCCAGGAGCGTGGCGACCGCGCTGGCGGAGGGGTCGTAGGAGAGGCCGGCCCACTGGTCGGCGCCGACGACGCTGAACGGGTCGAGCTGGCCCGGGTCGCCGACGAACAGGGCCCGTTCGAAGAGGCCGGCGACGCTCAGCAGCGCGTCGGACCGCATCTGGTACGCCTCGTCGACGATGGCGTGCCGCCAGGGCTCCTCGACCTTGGTGTAGGCCCACTTGGCGGCGGTGGAGACCACCACGTCCTGGGCGGCCAGGTCGGCGATCTTGGCGGAGGCGCGGACGGCGGGGAGTTCGGCGAGGGCGGGGTCGTAGGCGCCGGGCTCGCTGGAGTGCAGCCGGCCCACGGGGAGGTCGGGGTCCTTCGCGGCCAGGCGCAGGACGAGGTCGTCGACCTGGGCGTTGGTCTGCGCGACGATCATCAACCGGCGGCCGGCGGCGGCCAGTTCGCGGGCCGCGCGGACGACGAGGGTGGACTTCCCGGCGCCCGGCGGGGAGTCGACGACGACGCCGCGGCGGGTGCTGTGCAGGGTGTCGTGGAGGATCGCGTCGGTCGCCGCGGCCGCCGCCGCGGCGGGGTCGGTCGGCGGCGGGGCGGGCAGGGGCGGAGGGGGCGTCATGCCGGGGCGCTCCCGGGAGTCGGTTGGTGGGTGGTTGGTGGGGCCCGGTGGGTCAGAGGAAGTCCTCTGGGGTGACCGGGTCGGTGGCGGGGGGCGTGTCCTCTGGGGTGGGCGGGGGGCCGCCGTGCGTCCAGGGGGTGTCCTCCGGTTCCGGGAGGCCGGGGCCGCCGCGCGGGGCGTGTTCGAAGAGCGTCCAGCACAGGGTGTCGCCGGGGTCGGGGACGGTGCCCGGTTCGGGGGTGCGGCCGCGGCCCATGCCGCCGGTGAGCCGGATGACCGGCGCGGCCTCCGCGCCGGCGGCGTAGGCGACGAACTCGGCGGTCTGGGCGCGGCCGTCGGGGAGCGGGCGGTACAGCTTGGTGCCGTCCGCCAGTTGGGGGCGGTCGCCGGTGTGCAGCGTCACCAGGGGGCGCGGCATCGGCCGCTTGCCCTCGGAGAACGCCATCTCGACGGCGGTGACGGTGCCCTGGAGCGCCTCGCCGGCCAGTCGGCGGGCGGCCATCACCAAGGGGTCGTCCAGGGCTTCCTGGGCGTCCAGTTGGGCCTGGGCGGCTTCCCGGGAGGCCAGCTTCCGGGCGGCGGTGACCGCGTCGTCCTGGGTGGGCTGCGGCGGCTCGCCGGCGCGGATGCGGTCGCGGTGGGCGGTGTAGGACCAGCGGTCGCGCTTCCAGCGGTCGGGGGCCCGGGCGCCCTCGGGGAGGGCGCGGAGGAGGCCCAGGCCCTGCCAGACGGCGTCCCAGGTGGGGCGGAGCTGGCTCTCGACGAGGGTGCGGACGTCCTCTTCGGCGCCGGGGGTCTGGGCGTCGTAGCGGGCCATGGCGGGTGCCAGCAACCGGTTGTCGAACGCCGGGTCGGTGGCGGGGCCGGCCGGCGGGCAGTGCAGTTGGCCGTCCGCGTCGCGGGCCGCCTCGGCGAACTCGGCCGCCCGTTGGGCCGGTACGCCGGGCGGCGGCGCGATCCAGGCGAGCAGCGCGCCCAGGTGCTGGTCCTCCAGGACGCTCTGGCCGGTCGCCCAGTGGCGGGTCAACAGGTCGGTCATGGCCAGGAGGAGGCAGGAGCCCGGTACCCGGGCCCGCTCCCCGAGGTGGGTGAACCAGCGGCCGAGCAACGGGACATGGGGCGGGGCGGGATAGGGGGTCTCCGGGTCCTGTTCGGTCGTCCGGCGGAACCGCATCGAGCGGCCCAGGAGGCGGACGTAGTCGATGCCGGCCCCGCTGGGCACGATCAACTGGGGCGCGTCCGTGCAGAGTTCGACCTGTACGGGGACCTTCTTGCCGGTCTCGGCGTCGGTCTCCTTGCGTTCCTCGAACTCGACGTCGTCGGCGAAGCCGTCCACGTAGGGCAGCACCGCCTCGGCCAGGTCGGCGAGGAAGGCGAACCGCAGGTCGCGGTCGCGGGGTTGGGGGACGGCCAGCAGCAGGGGCTTCTCCCGGTCGGTGCCGACCAGGGCGCCCAGGGGGGCGCCGGCCTCACCCGCGGTGGTCAACGGGACGAGGACCAACGGGCGGGCGGAGAGGTGGCGGTGGCGGACCGTGGCGAGCGGCTGGGCGCGGCCGGCGGCCACCGCCTCCATCCGGGCCAGCGTCTCGATCAGCGACATGCGTCCGTCTCCTCCTGGGGCACGGTGTGCGCGCCGGCGGCGGCCAGGGCTTCGGCGCGCAGGGCGGCGGCGGTGCGCAGGGCCTGCACGGCCGGGTCGTCGGGGTCGGGGCCCGGGGCGCCGGCGGCGGCCGCCAGTGCCTCCTCGATGGTGCGCAGCCCGCCCAACTCGCCCCGGGCGCCGCGCCCCAGGGACTCGACGGAGCCGTCCTGACGGGAGCGCTTGCGGCAGTGGAAGGCGAGCTCGCAGGCGGCCAGGCATTCGGGGGCGTAGGCGGCGGGGACCGCCTCCACCGCCTCGGTCAGCTCGGGCGCCGGGCGGGTCGCGGTCCGGCCTCCGTCGGTGGGCCCGAGGTCGAAGGTGGTGCCCTCCGGGAGCGCGGCGGCGATCTCCTCGACGCGGGTGAGGCGGGCCAACTGCCGGCGGGTGGTGGCCAGTTGCTTGCGGACGTCGACGGGGGCGGCGGTGGGGAGGTTGGAGAAGTCCTTGGGGCAGACCAGCAGCACCCGGTCGCGGACGCGGGCGGGGCGGCCGGTGTGCGCCGCGGCGCGTTCCGCGACCGCCTCCAGGGCGAGGACGTAGACGGCCGCCTGCCGGGCGGCGGCCCCGACCTTGGCGGCGTCCGCGGCCCCGTCGATCATCGGGAATGACTTGATCTCGACGACGGTCCAGGTGCCGTCCGGATGCACCACCACCGCGTCCGGCTCCAGGTAGGCGGGGGAGCCGGCGACCTCCATGGCCAGCAGCGGGTGGTCCAGCAGCGCCCAGCCGCCGGCCGTGGCGGCCTCGCGCAGCGCCAGGGCGGTGCGCGCCGCGCGGCCCTCGGGCCCGGACGCGGACAGGTCGGGGCGGGCCACCGCGTCGTCCTCCGGGAGGGCGGTGCCCGGGGCCAGCCGCTCGCAGACCAGCCGCAGCAGCTCCGCGCCGCCGTCGGCCTTCACCCGCGCCTCGAAGGAGTTGCCGCGGACCAGCGCGAACTGGGACTGGCCGTAGGCCGCGGGGGCGCCCAGCGCGCGGGCCAGGCCGGCCTTGTCGACGCCCGCGCCGTCCAGCAGGGCCCGGCGCCGGCAGCCGGGGTTGGCGGCGAGCGCGGCGAGCGCGCGGGCGTCCAGCGACCGGGGGCGCACGCCGGGGCCGCGCAGTTCGGTCAGGCGCTGGCGCAGGCTCGGAACGGGCGCCGGGTGCCCTTGCCTCGGCTCCCCCGGGCCACCCGGTGCGAGCACCGGCTCCACTGGAGCGGCTGCCGCCGCGCCGCCTGAGGACGGGGCCCCCGGTGGGGCCGCCGCGGGTCGGCTTTCGCGGGAAACGTTCACCCGCCGAAGTGTGGCACCTGGCACCCGCCACACCGGAACCGGCTCCGCCGGGACGGCGGCCTCCGGGCCGCTCTCCAGGGAGCGCGGGTCGGGTTTCGGCCAGGTGCGCGATGATGGAGGGCCGCGGTCAGCGCCGCCCGCGCCCAGCCACCCACGACGACAAGCCGGAAACCCGGCGAGAGGTACGACCCATGGCACCGCGCATTCTCCTGGCCAGGCACGGGCAGACGGAGTGGTCCGTCTCCGGCCGGCACACCGGACGGACCGACATCCCGCTGCTCGACGAGGGGCGGCAGGGCGCCAAGCTCCTGGGCGAGCGGCTGCACCGCGCCCCCTGGGACGGCCTGCCGGACGTTGAGGTCCGCACCAGCCCCCTGGTGCGCGCCAAGGAGACCTGCGAACTGGCCGGTTTCGGCGCGCGGGCCCAGGAGTGGGACGCGCTGCTGGAGGTCGACTACGGCGCGTACGAGGGGCTGACGCCGGCGCAGATCAAGGCCGGGCGGCCGGGCTGGCTGATCTGGCGGGACGGGGTGCCCGAGGGCGAGACGCTCGCCGAGGTCGCCGCGCGCGCGGACGAGGTGGTGTCCTGGGCGCGCTCGGCCGACCGCGACGTGCTGGTCTTCGCGCACGGTCACATCCTGCGCGTCCTGGGGGCGCGTTGGCTGGGTCTGGACGTCTCGTTCGCGGCCCGGCTCCGTCTGGCGCCGACGTCCCTGTCGGTGCTGGGCTGGGCGTACGGCGAGCCGGCCGTGGAGAGTTGGAACGAGACCGGCCACCTGGAGTGAGCCGACGCCGCGGAGATCCGTCAGAAACGCCCTAGGCCCTAGCGCCGCGCGCCCCCACCTGTGTCGTCGCGTACCGCTCCAGGAAGTCGGCGACCGGGCCGCGGTCGCGGTACGGGCCGAGCGCTCGGGCGGTGCCGTTCAGTATGGCCCGGATGCGGGCCGAGCGGACCTGGGTGAGCAGGGTGAG
Organism: Streptomyces sp. WZ-12; assembly: GCF_028898845.1. Lineage (NCBI taxonomy): Bacteria > Bacillati > Actinomycetota > Actinomycetes > Kitasatosporales > Streptomycetaceae > Streptomyces > Streptomyces sp. WZ-12. Next base: position 5,711,045 of record NZ_CP118574.1, read on the forward strand.
GACCCGTAGGGCGGCCGTGGCGGACTCCTCGGCGAGGCCGCCGGCCGCGAGGTTGCCGGCCAGTTCGGCGGTGAACAGGGCGATGTTCCGGGTGAAATGGGGGTCTTGGAGCGCCACCGCCCGGCGCGCGTGCTCCGCTGCGCGCCCCTTCTCACCCAATGCCGACCAGCACTGCGCCGTGAGGCCCGCCAGTTCGGCCTCCCCGTAGAAGCTCATCCACTCCGGGTCGCGCTCGCCGGGCCCGGCCGCGAACAGCCGCTCGGCCCGGACCAGGGTCCGCTCGCAGCCGGTGCGGTCGCCGAGCCCCGCCCAGCCGCCGGCCTCGCGCAGCGCCAGCAGCGACCGCAGACGGGGCGATCCGAGCCGCTTGGCGGCCTGTTGGGCGGCCTGCGCGGCCCGCACCGCCTCGCGCGGCCGGCCGGCGTCGCGGGCCAGGAAGGCGGTGTTGCAGAACGCGTGCGCCTCCAGGGCGGCGTCGCCGCAGACCCGGGCGGTGGACAGCGCCTCCGCGTAGTGCGAGCGGGCGTCGTCGAGGCGGCCGGAATCATGCGCCAACCAGCCTACGGAGAGGGCGAGTTCGCCGGCGCCGGCGTGCAACCGGTCGTAGACGGACCGGCGTTGGATGCCGGCGTCGAGCAGCTCGTAGGCGGCGCGCAGGGGTTGGGTGGCGCGCTGGTAGAGGCCGTCGGCGCCGTGCCGGTCGTCGAGCAGCCGGATCTTGCGGACGGCCTCCTCGACGGCGGTGGCCTCGGCGGCGCCGGCCCGGGTGCCGGGGGCGGTGCGGGGTCCGGGCACGGCGCCGGCCGGGTCGTCGGGGCCGGCCGGATAGAGGCCGGCCAGGCCCAGGGCGGCCGCCGGGCCGCCGGTGATGAACGCGCGACGTAGCACGTCGCTCTCCTCGGAGTTCTGGATACGGGTATCGCGGTGGTCGGTTGCCAGGGGCGTGGCGGCCCCCGTCCGCGCCCCCCGTCCGCGGACCGTCTCCCGCGGCGCGAACCCCATGTCGGGGAGCGTCAGCCCCGGGAACATGTGCCGGAACACCCGCTCGTAGGCGTAGTTCGGGCACCGGATCTCCCCGGACTCGACGCGGCCCACGTAGCGGGCGTCGCACGAGACCCGTTCGCCGATCTCGCGGGCGGACCGGCGGACCGTCGCCGCGAACTCGCCGGGCGACAGTCGGCCGCGCAACTGCCGGAAGGCGGTGTTCGGGCGGGCGGGGGCGGTGTGGGACGACGCTGAACGTGGAGCTTGCGACGCCATGGGCGACCTCCCCGTGCCCTGTTCCGTGCCATCGTGGCCTCGCCGCGTTCTGGCGGTGCGGCGGGGACGACCGTACCCGCTGTGACGGGTCCGCCACCCTGGGTTTGGCAACAAACCGGAATATCTCACCCGTGATCTGCCATGAAGCGCCATCCTTTGCAGCGTTCCGCCGCCGTAGCCGTTGACGCGTTTTCCCGTTGGAGACGGTGTAAAGGGTGTGGCGCGTGCAGGAGGAGGGGTTCTCCGTGTGGGAGACCGGCGTCAGCAGGGGCGGCAGCGGGTCCGCCGGCCGGGTCGCGGACCGCGAGGGGTGCGGCGCGACCGTGGGGAGCGCCGCCCAGCCCTGTGACCTGGTCACGGTGCCGGCCCGGCAGGGGCTGGAGGCGGTGGACATCCTGCGGCTGCGGGACGGCGTCGGCCCGGTCCTGCACGACGGCGCCTGCGACACCCTCGGCTTCCTGGTCCCGCCGGGGACGGCCGACGGGTGGGACGTGCCGGGCAGCGCCTGTACGCAGACGTCGGGGCGCGGGGTCCGCTTCGGCGGGCCGGACGACGGGGCCGCGGCGGAGCCGCCGGTGAAGGGCACCGGCTGGCTGGTGCCGCCGGAGGGGGCGTACGCCGACGCCACCGACCCGGTGGTGCTGCGGGCGGCGTTGGGCGAGGCGGCCCGCACGATCGAGGCGGTCGACCGCTGTCAGTGAGTCGACCGCTGTCGGTGAGGCGACGCGGAAAACGGTGGAGGGGCGGCCCGGGCCGCCCCTCCACCGTTTTCCGCTCCGACCGCTCCGCCGTCAGCGCTTCGAGAGCGAGTGCCCGCCGGGCTCCGGCGCCGGGGACGGGTCGGGCAACGAGACGCCCGGGGGCAGGCCCTGGGCCGGGGGCCCGGCGGGCGGGGCGGGCGGCTCGGCCGCCGGGCAGGGCCGACGGGTCGCGGCGAGCGCCCGGTCGTAGACGGCCATCAGCTCCTGGGCGCTGCGGTCGATGTCGTACCGCCGTACCACCGGCGGCACCGGCAGCCGGTCCGCGCCGTCGCGCCGCAACTCCCTCAGCGCGATGGCCAGTTCGTGCACGCCGGGGGTGACGCGGCGGGCGCCGGGGGCCTGGTCGGCGGGCAGGTCGTCGACGGCCGGGCAACTGCCGTAGAGGACGGGCAGCCCGGACGCCAGGGCCTCCAGGGTCGCCAATCCGAACGCCTCGTCCGGGGACGGCGAGACGAAGACGTCGATGGCCGACAGCAGGCCGGGGATGTCCGCCCCGTCGCCGGCCGCCGGCCCGTCCGCGCCGCCGCGGGCGCCGAGCAGGTGGATCCGGTCGCCGGACCCGAACTGCCCGGCCATCCGCCCCAACATCGCCCGCTCCGGCCCGTCGCCGGCCAACATCAGGTGCACGCCGGGGAGCTGGGTGATCGCCCGGACCAGCACGTCGAACCGCTTGCCGGGGACCAGGCGGCCGGCGCCGCCGACCACGAACGCGTCGGGCGGCAGGCCGAGTCGGGCCCGGACCGCGTCCCGGGCGGCGGGGTCGTGGGCGAAGCGGTGCGCCTCGATGCCGTTGGGCACCACGTGGATCCGCGACGCGGGGACGCCCCAGCGGCGCAGTCGGGCGGCGACGGTGTCGGAGACCGCGACGGTGGCCGAGCCCAGGCGCTCGGTGGCCCGGTACAGGGTGCGGACGCCGCGGGTCAGCCGCCGGCCCTCGATGACCGCGTCGCCCAACGAGTGTTCGGTGGCGACCACGGCGCGGACGCCGGCCAGCCGGGCGGCGATCCGGCCGTAGACGCAGGCTCGGTAGAGGTGGGTGTGGACGAGGTCGGGTCCGCTGGCGCGGATCAGGTCGACCAGACGGGGGAGTGCGGACAGGTCGCGGTGGCCGGTCATGCCGAGGTGGGTGACGGGGGTGCCGTCCGCCTCGATGGCCTCGGCGAGCGGGCCGGGGTTGGTCAGGGTGACGACCTCGCAGTGGGCGGGCAGCCGGCGCAGCAGCAGCCGCAACTGCTGCGCCGCGCCGCCCACTTCGAGGCCGGTGATGACGTGCAGGACTTTCACCGGATCCCTCCAGGGGTAGCGGCCGGGGTGGCCTGGTCGGCGGCCGGATCGGCCGCGTCGGGGGGCAGTGGACGGCGGTGCGGCGGTCGGGGGCGGCCGGCCAGCGCGGGCCGGGTCGGCGCGCCCGCGGTCATCGGCCCTCCCTGCGGAGCAGCCGGCGGGCCGTCGCCCGCAGCAGGATGCGCAGGTCCGCGCCCGGCGACCAGCCGTCGGCGTAGCGGGCGTCGAACCGCGCCCGGTCCTCGGCGCTGGCGCCCTCGCGCAACCCGTGCACCTGCGCCAGGCCGGTGAGGCCCGGCGGCATCGCGGCGACCCGGTCGGGGTGGCGGCGGGCCAACTCGGCGGCGCGCGAGGGGCGTTCGGGGCGCGGCCCGACCAGGCTCAGCTCGCCGCGCAGCACGTTGAAGAGTTGTGGCAGCCCGTCCAACGAGGTGGCGCGCAACCACTTGCCGAGGCGGCCGGGCCGGGCCCCGGGGCGCGCGGTGCGCAGCCGCAGCAGGGCGAAGCGGCGCCCGTCCCGGCCGGCCCGGTCCTGCCGGCACAGCACCCCGGGCCCGTCCACCAGCCGGACCGCCAGCGCGCAGGTGGCCAGCAGAGGGGCCGTCAACAGCAGCGCCACGGAAGCCAGGACGAGGTCCAGGGCCCGTTTGGCCGGGCCGCCGGGCCGGCGCCGGCCGGTGCGCAGCGGCCGGCAGGCGAACCCCCACAGGTGCCCGGTGCCGGGCGCCGGCGGCTGCCCGTCGTGGCCCGCGGCGGCCCCGGCCAGCCAGACGGCCGCGCCCTGCCGCAGGAACCGGTGCAGCAGCGCCGCGGCGTACGGGTCGCTCTCCGGCGGCAGGAGGAACACCGCGTCGCGGACGGTGTGCCGGATGACCGCGCGGGTCAGCGCCTCGGACGAGCGGAGCAGGGGCACCGTGGCGCCCGCCCCGGTCCCGTCGGGCACGGCCGGCCCGGTGGGCACCACGCCCACCGGGCGCAGTCCGTATTCCGGGTGTGCCCTCAGGGCCGCGGCGAGTTGCCGGGCGGTCGGCTCCGGGCCGACCAGCAGCGCCGACCGCGGCCGGCGCCGGGCGGCGGCGCGCCGCGCCCGGTACACCACGGCCCGCCCGGCGGCCGCCAACACCGCCTGGAGGACCACCCCGGCGGGCAGCGCCACCGGGCCCAACGCCCGTCCCGGTTGCAGCGCGGCCAGCGCCGCGGCCACCGCGCACCAGCCGGCCGCGGCCCGCCAGAGCAGCGGCGCCACCTCCTCCAAGGCGGCCGGGGCCGGGCCGGGGCGGTGGAGCCCGGCCCGCGCGGTGAGCAGCAGCAGGACCGGCACCAGCCCGGCGAGCAGCGCCGGATCCGCGCCCACGAGGAGGACCGCGCCGGCGGCGGCCAGCGCATCGGCCGCGGCCAGCAGGACGGGGACGGCGCGCCGCGGCACGGCCCGCCCCCCCCGCCGCGGACACCGGGGCGGGCGCCGCGCCCCGGCCCGTACGGACCGGGGCGGCGGGCCGCGGCAGCGCCCCGGCCGGCGGCCTGGGGCTCCGCCCGGCGCGGGCCGGGGGGAGTGTGCGCGCGCCCGGCCGTCATCGCCCGGCCCGCGCCGCGGTCAGGACGGGCGGCACGGCGAGCAGCTCCCGGTAGACGTTCAGCACCGCGCCCGCCGTCCGCTGCGCGTCGTGGGCCATCCGTACGTGGTCCCGCAGCCGCTCGCCGAGCGCGCCCCGCCGTTCGGCATCGGTCAGCAGCGTGGTCAGGGCCCCGGCGAGCGCGGCCGGGTCGCCGGGCGGCACCAGGCAGGCGTCGGCGGCGTCCGGCGGCAGGCACTCCCGGGCCCCGCCGACGTCGCTCAGCACCACGGGCCGGCCGCACGCCATCGCCTCCAACGGGGCCAGCGCCATCCCCTCCCAACGGGACGGCAACACCACCAGGTCCGCGGCCCGGTACCAGCCGACGGTGGTTTCGGCGGCGCCCGCGAAGACCACCCCGGGCGGCGCGGTCCGCCTCAGCGCCACCCGGTCCGGCCCGTCGCCGACCAGCACCAGACGGGCGCCCGGCACCGCCGCGGTCACCTTGGGCCAGGCCCGCAACAGCGTCGACTGGCCCTTCTGCGAGCACAGCCGCGCCACGCACACCACCAGCGGCGCCCCGGCCGGCACGGCGTCGCACAGCGCGGGCAGGGCATCGCGCAGTTCCTGCCGGGCGTCGTCGTCCCCCGGGGAGAACCGCCGCAGGTCCACGCCGTTGGTGATCACCACCCACCGGCCCGCCAACCGGGCGGCCGTCCCGCGCGCCCGTTGGGCCTCGCTCGCGCACAGCACCCGGTGGGTGCAGCGCACCACCCGCCGCTCCCGGGCCTCCCCGGCCCGCACGGTCAGCGCGCCGGCCGCCTCGAACGGCCAGCAGTGCGGCTGGTACACCGTCGGGATCCGCCCGCGCACCGCCAACCGGGCGGCGGCCCCGGCCCGTGCGCCGTGGACGTGGACGAGGTGCGGGCCGGTGCGCCGGACCAGCCGGGCCAGCCGTCGGGCCCCGGACAGCGCCGCCGCGAAGGCGCCGGCCGGCCACAGCACCACCTCGGCGCCCGCGGTGGCGGCCGCCGCGTGCAGGGTGCCGCCGGGCGGCGCGGCCACCACCACCCGCAGCCCGGCCGCCACCTGCGACCGCACCAGACCGGCGACGACATGGGCGAGCCCGCCGTCGACCGACCGGGACACATGCAGGACCGTGAGCCGCTCCTGGGGCGGCAGGTCTGGTGGCAACACGCGCACTGCTCCCCTGATTACCGAGCCGTCAGAACTTTCGCGGGAATTGCCGGCGTCTTCTCGCTCAGTGCCGCAGGCCGGCCTGGACGAAGAGCGCGCCGAGCGAATAGCCCGCCTTTCGGGTGGTGAAGCGGAATGTCGACCGGTCGCCCCCGTACCGGAGCGCCGGCGTCGGGTCGAGGACCTCGGAATCGAAGCCGGGAGCGTTTCGGCAAGCGGGCGCACCGGGCCGCTTCCGGTTGAAATCCGAATAAGTTGGGTTCGTCGCCGCATTCGCCAGTTCGGCGGAATGCCGGAGCACGACTGGAGTAATCCGGCCGGCCCGGGCGGAGTTTTCGCTCCCGTTTCCGGACGTTCCGTGATACGTCACGACGCCGGCCGGCCCCCGGGTGTGCGCGCGAAGGCGCAATCCGGCGAGCCGCACCGCGAATGTCCGACGGCGCCCGTCCCGCGCCTCACCTCCGTCCCGCACCGCCGGCCGCCGCAACGGCACCCTGCGGTTCCCGCAGACGGCAACCAGCGCCCAACTCCCCGCGGACGCCTGGTAGTCGCCGGCGCGCGCGGCCGTTGCGCAGTCCCGCCGCCAGGTCACCCAGGAGTTGGCGGCCCGGGCGATGCCGCCGTGCCCGGCCGCGTGGAAGCGCTCGGCGAAGGGAATTGGGGAGGATTCCCGCGGGGGCGGGGCGGCCACTGCCGAAGTCAGCGCGGCCGACAAAGCCGGGGCGGCGACCGCGCATACGGCGCCGCGCCCGGTGCGGTCCATCGACTTCCGCATCTCTTCTCTCCGACTTCAATCAGTCAAACAGGAGAGCACTCTGACAGAAATCATGCTGGAAATCGCGGCAGGCACGCCGCGCTGTGGTCCGGGTTTCCGATCCGTGGAATACCAGCCAGACAGCCTAATGAATCACCTCAAGTGGTAACGGCCGTATCCGTGACCCATATTGTTCGTTGTGTCCGATGCCCCATTCGCGAACTGAAAGGAGAATGGGATGAAGCGGTTCATCAAGACCGCCGCGATGGCCGCGGTCTCGTCAGCCCTGGTGCTGGGGGGCGCGGGTGTCGCAACCGCCGGCGACAACGGTGGTCACCACGGGCGTCAAGGCCGGCACCACCACGGCCGTGACTTCGGGCGTTACGACGAGGGTGGCCGCCATGGCCGGGGCGCGCACGCGAAGGGCTTCGCCGCGCACTCGCCGGGCGTCCTCAGCGGCAACGTCATCCAGATCCCGATCGACCTCCCGATCAACGTGTGCGGCAACAGCATCGACGTGATCGGGCTGCTCAACCCGGCCTTCGGTAACCACTGCCTCAACAAGTGATCCGGTGCCGGTCCGAAGGGACATCGGACCGGCTTGGGCTCCTGGCATGACAGGGGTGGACCGCCCACGGCCAAGGCCGCCGGGCGGTCCACCACCCGGCCTCCGCACAGCACCTGACCAGCGAATTCGCCACTGTGGCGGCACGCCATACTGGTGACATGGGAAGAACTAGGCGCGGGCGCGGCGGCCCGGAGTCCGTCACCGGCACGGTCGGTGGCGGCATCGCGGAACTGCGGCCCGACCGGGACCGGCCGCGCGGATGGACGCTGTTGATCGACGGCGCCCCGCAGTCCCATGTGGACCTCGACGACCCGGCGCACCTGGAATTCTCCTACCAGCGGCGGCTCGGCCACATCGCCGATCTGGCCGCCCCGCCCGGCGCACCGCTGCGCGTCGTCCATCTCGGCGGCGGCGCACTGACGTTGGCGCGGTACACCGCCGCGACCCGGCCGCGCTCCACCCAACAGGTCGTGGAGATCGACACCCCGTTGGTCCAACTGGTCCGCGAGCGGCTCCCGTTGGAGAGCGGCTGGCGGATACGGGTGCGCGGTGCGGACGCCCGCGCCGGACTGGCCAAGATCCCGGACGGCTGGGCGGACCTGGTCATCGCGGACGTCTTCGCCGGGGCCCGTACGCCCGCGCATCTGACCAGCGGCGAATTCGTGGCGGAGGTGCGGCGGGCGCTCCGGCCCGGCGGGCTCTACGCGGCCAACCTCGCCGACGGGCCGCCGCTGACGTTCCTGCGCGGGCAGATCGCCACCGTGCACACCGTCTTCCCCGAGCTGGCGCTGACCGCCGAGCCGGCCGTGCTGCGCGGCAGGCGGTTCGGCAACGCCGTGCTGCTCGCCGGGGACCTGCCGCTGCCGGTCGCGGAGTTGACCCGGCGGGCGGCCGGTGATCCGCACGCCGGCCGGGTCGAACACGGCCGGGCGCTGCTGGACTTCACCGGCGGCGCGGCCCCGGTCACCGACGCCACCGCGGTGCTCTCCCCGGCTCCGCCCGCCGGCGCCTTCATGTGAGAGTGGCCTGGCGGGCCGTCAATTGCCTTGTCAGGTGGTGCGGTTGAGGGTTTCCACTACCGGTGGGTGGCCGTTCCAGGTGCAGATCACCGAGGTGTGGGCGCCGTTGCCGGTGAAGTCGACGCGGAGCCACTGGTCCTGCCTCCAGACCTGCATCTCCCAGCCCGGGTTGGGGGTCGCCGAGACCAACTCGGCGGAGTCGGTGCCCAGGGAGAGGACCACCCGGCCGCCGGGGGTGGCGTAGTTGTGGACCCGGCCGCCGGCGGCCGGGGGCGGGTTGGTGCCCGGGGTGTTCGTGGGCGTGGCGGAGGGGCTGGTGGCGGTGCGGGCCGGGGCGGTGGTCCGCGCCGGGCGGTCGTCGGAGGACGGGGTGGGGCTCGCGGACGGCGGGGCGGACGGTTTGGGGCGGTGCGTGGAGGAGACCTGCGGCAGGGCCGAGGAGTCCACCTGGTCGGACAGGGGCAGCGCGCGCGGTGCGTCGTAGGCCGTGCCGGACAGCACGGTGTGCACGCCGAACCACGACAGGGTGACCGCGGCGCCGGTCGCCAGCGTCCAGGCCGCCGCGTGAACCAGACCTCGTTGCATCTGCGTCATCTTGCCCCACCCATAGGGCCGCTCGCAGCCCGCCCGGTACCGGGGGCGGCGGCGTCCGGCCGTCAACCTCGGGGCGGGAAACCCGCTCGTATGGCGTACGGTGCGGCCCATGGCACGAGTGCTCGTCGTCGAGGACGACCCGTTCGTACGCTCCGCGTTGATCCGGCACCTGACCGAGGCCGGGCACGCGGTGCGCAGCGTCGCGACCGCCCTGGAGGCGCTGCGCGAGGTCGCGCACGTCGGCTTCGACCTGGTCGTCCTCGACCTCGGACTGCCCGATCTGGACGGCGGCGAGGCGCTGAAGATGCTGCGCGGCATCACCGACGTCCCGGTGATCATCGCCACCGCGCGGGACGACGAGGCCGAGATCGTCCGGCTGTTGAACGACGGCGCCGACGACTACCTCACCAAGCCGTTCTCGGTCGAGCACCTCTCGGCCCGGATGGCCGCCGTGTTGCGCAGGTCCCGGGGTGCCGCCCCCGGGGCGGAACCGCCCTCACGAGTGATCCGGGTCGGCGGGCTGGCCATCGATCCGCTGCGCCGCCAGGCCGAGTTGGACGGCGCCGCGCTCGACCTGACCCGCCGCGAGTTCGACCTGCTGGCCTTCCTCGCCGAGCGCCCCGGCGTCGTCGTCCCCCGCAAGGAGCTGCTGGCCGAGGTGTGGCGGCAGTCCTACGGGGACGACCAGACCATCGACGTCCATCTTTCCTGGCTGCGCCGGAAGTTGGGGGAGACCGCCGCCCGGCCGCGGTACCTGCACACCCTGCGCGGCGTCGGCGTGAAGCTGGAGCCCCCCGCGGTGAGGGGTGCCGCGCCGTGAGGTGGGCGCTGGTGAAGGTGGCCCTGGCGGTCACCACGATGGTCGTGGTCGCGTTCGCCGTCCCGTTGGGGCTGGTGGTCAAGGAGATGGCGTCCGACCGTGCCTACGGGGGCGCCGAGCGGCAGGCCGCCGCCCTCGGGCCGGTGCTCGCCATCACCACCGACCGCACCCAGCTCGAACGGGCCCTGGCCAGCGCCGAGACCGGCCCCGGCGAGCGGATCGGCATCCACGTCCCGGCGGGCGCCCAGGGCGGCGGGCCGGCCGAGATCGGCGCCCGCCGGGCCGCCCCCGCCGACATCGCCGCCGCGGTCCGGCTCGGCCGGGCCTCCATCGCCCAGGTGCCCGGCGGCACCGCGCTGCTCCAACCCACCGCGGTCGCCTCCGGCATCGCCGTCATCGAGGTGTACGTCCCCGATGCCGCGCTCACCAACGGGGTGGCCACCTCCTGGGCGATCCTGGCCGGCGTCGGCCTGGCGCTGGTGATCGGCTCGGTCGCGGTCGCCGACCGGCTCGGCACCCGGATGGTGCGTCCCGCCGGGCGACTGGCCGTCGCCGCCCACGATCTGGGCCGGGGTGACCTGGGCGTCCGCGTCCGGGAGGACGGCCCGAAGGAATTGCGCTCGGCGGCCAGCGCGTTCAACTCCATGGCCGACCAGGTCGTCCAACTACTAGCCAACGAGCGGGAGTTGGCCGCCGACCTCTCGCACCGGCTGCGCACCCCGCTGACCGTGCTGCGGCTCAACGCCGCCTCGCTCGGCGACGGCCCGGCCGCCGAGCAGACCCGGGCCGCCGTCGAGCAGTTGGAGCGCGAGGTCGACCAGATCATCCGCACCGCCCGCGCCCAACGGGAGCAGAGCGCCCAGGCCGCCGCGGCGGCCGGCTGCGACGCCGCCGAGGTGATCCGCGAACGGATGGACTTCTGGTCGGCGTTGGCCGAGGACGAGGGCCGCACGGTCCGGGTCGCCGGCGCGGACCGCCCGGTGCGGGTCCCGGCCGCCCGCCCCGACCTGGCCGCGGCCCTGGACGCCATGCTCGGCAACGTCTTCCGGCACACCCCCGAGGGCACCGCGTTCGCCGTCGACGTCCACAACGCCGACGACGCGGTGATCGTGCTGGTCTCCGACGCCGGGCCGGGCATCGCCGACCCGGCCGCCGCGCTGCGCCGCGGCCACGGGGGCGGCGGCGCGGGCTCCACCGGGCTGGGCCTGGACATCGTCCGCCGGCTCGCGGAGTCCACCGGGGGCGACGTGCGGATCGGCCGCTCGGTGCTCGGCGGCACCGAGGTCCGGGTCTGGCTGGCGCTGGACGGCCGGCGCGCCGCCGGCGGCACCCGGCGCGGGCACCGGCTGCGCCGCCGGCTCGGCGCCCGCCGCCGACGGGGTGCGCGCACCGCGCCGGACGCCGGGGACCGCCGGCCTTAACCGCCCCCTTCGGCTTCCTTAACGCGGCCATAAGTCCCCCAACCGCCGTACCGAAACCGGCATTTGTCCGTTTCGCTGCCGCTAGCGTGCGGGGCGCACCCCTGGGCCCTGGGCCGTCGGACAGGCCCTGGAGGTGTGCCCCCACCCCATGCGACGACAGGCAGGCACGCCATGAGTTCCTCGGCACACCGGCGCCGTACGAGCCGCACCACCAAGCTGATCGGGACCGCGATGGCCGGCGCGCTGGCGGTCGGCGGCGGGATCGCCGTCGCCGGCTCCGCGCTGGCCACCAAGGCCCCGCAGCCCGGCGCCGCCGCCCGCGCCGGCTTCTCCCCGTACGTGGACACCTCCCTCTACCCCGCCTACGACCTGACCGGCACCGCGCAGAAGGCCGGGGTGAAGGAGTTCACCCTGGCCTTCCTCACCTCCGCCGGCGGCTGCGTCCCCAAGTGGGGCGGCTCGGGCGACCTCGGCGGTGACGCGGTGGCCCAGCAGATACCGGCGCTGCGCAAGGCCGGCGGCGACGTCCGGGTCTCCTTCGGCGGCGCCAACGGCACCGAACTGGCCGCCGCCTGCTCCTCCGCGTCCCAACTGGCCGCCGCCTACGGCAAGGCCATCGACCAGTTCAAGCTCACCAAGGTCGACTTCGACATCGAGGGCGGCGCGCTGCCGAACGCGGCCGCCAACACCCGTCGGGCCCGCGCCATCGCCCAGCTCCAGAAGCAACACCCGGGCCTGGACGTCTCGTTCACCCTCCCGGTGATGCCCGAGGGCCTCACCCCGGACGGCGTGGGCCTCCTCGCCGACGCCAAGAAGAACGGCGTCAAGATCTCCGCCGTCAACATCATGGCGATGGACTACGGCTCCTCCTACGGCGGCAACATGGGCACCTACGCCACCCGGGCCGCCACCGCCACCCAGGGGCAGGTGAAGAAGACCCTCGGCCTGAGCGACGCGGACGCCTGGAAGGCCGTCGCCCTCACCCCGATGATCGGCGTCAACGACGTCCAGGGCGAGGTCTTCACGCTCGACGACGCGGCCGCCCTGGTGAAGTTCGCCCAGAGCAAGCACCTGTCCCGACTGTCGATGTGGTCCGCCACCCGCGACAAGCCCTGCCCCGGTGGACCGTCCCGCTCCGCCCAGCCGACCTGCAGCTCCCTCGCCCAGGCCCCGCTGGCCTTCAGCAAGGCGTTCGCCGCCTACACCGGCTGACCCCCCACCGGTCCGGGCCCCCACGTCCCGGACCGCTCCTACGGCGGGGCGCGGCGGCCCCCACCCCCACCCGCCGCGCCCCGCCCCCTTCTCGGTACGGCGGACGGCCGCCGGTCAGCCGCCGGCGCGCACCGCGGCCCGGAACGCGATCGGCGTGATCCCGGCCTGCCGTTGGAAGAACTTGCTGAAGTTGGTGGCGTCCGCGAAACCCAGCCGGTCCGCGATCCGCGAGGCCGGCTGGTCGCCGTGCGCCAACAGCCGCTTGGCCTCCAGCACCACCCGCCGGTCGATGAACTCCTTCGCCCCGACGCCGGCCGCCGTCTCGGTGGCCCGGGAGAGCGTGCGGGGCGCGTACCCCAACGACCGGGCGTAGTCGGCGACCCGGCGGCTGCGGGTGAACCCGCGCTCCACCGCGTCCCGGAACCGCAGATACGTCTCGCCCGCCTCGCACGTCCCACCGTCCGGCCCGTCCGCCGGCCCGCCCTGGTGCGCGGCCCGCAGCACCAGGACGGCCAACAGGTGCCGCAGCACGTCCAGATGCACCTCCAGCGGCAGCCCGCCCAACGTCCCGAACTCGCGGTGCAGATGCCCCAGGGCCTCGTCCAGCGCGCGGGCGGCGGCACCCTCGGGGCGTCGTACGGCGGGCCCGTACCAGTCCTCGATCCGGGCCGCGGTGGCGGTCGCCGGGTCCAGGAAATCGGACTCGAAGAGCACCAACCGCCCCTCCGCGCCCGCCAGATCGCCGAAGTGCTGCACCTGTCCGGGCCGTGACCACAGCAGGTCCCCGGGGGTGAGGAGGTGCTCCCGGAAGTCGACGGAGTGGATCAGCCGCCCGCGGTCCAGGGCCAGCAGGTGGTGGAAACCGGGCCGGTGCGGCGTCGACAGTTGGCAGGCTTCCGCGCGCTCGCGCAGCTCGGCGAGGGTCAGCACCTCCACCCCGGCGGGCCGCCCGACCGGCGCGGAGAACGGCACCTCGCGGATCGCCCCTGCATCCTCTCGGGGATCCTGTCGCTTATTCACCATGACCCGTCGCCTCGCTACCCCGGAATCTCCCGTTCGTACCCCTAGCGTAGGAGACGTCAGCACCGCTGATGGCGGAAAACGGCAGCCACACCTCGGCGACCGGAACACCGCGGTCCGTAGGGCATACCTCGCCCCCTCAAGGAACCACTGGGAGAACCCACCATGTCCAAGATCGCTCTCTTCGGGGCCAACGGCACCATCGGCAGCCGCATCCTCGACGAGGCCCTGCGCCGCGGCCACCAGGTCACCGCGGTCGTCCGCGACCCCGCCAAGCTCACCAAGAGCGACCCCCACCTCACCGTGGTCACCGGCGACGTCCTCGACCCGGAGTCCGTCGCCGAGGTCGTCAAGGGCCAGGACGTGGTGGTCAGCGCGGTCGGCGGCGGCGACGGCCCGGGCCACATCGCCACCATCCGGCCCGCCGCGGAGGCGCTGGTCGCCGGCGTGCGGACGCTGGGCAACGACGCGCCGCGGCTGCTCTCGGTCGGCGGTGCCGGCTCGCTCCGCAAGCCGGACGGCACCCAGGTCTGGGAGGCCGACCGCCTCCCGGTCTTCCTGCTCCAGATCATGCACGCGCACGGCGACGCGCTGGACTTCTACCGCACCGTCTCCGACGTCCGTTGGACCAACCTCAGCCCGGCCGCCACCATCGAGCCCGGCGAGCGCACCGGCACCTACCGGACCGCCATCGACGACCTGATCGTCGCCGAGGACGGCAGCAGCCGGATCTCCGCCGAGGACTACGCCGTCGCCCTCCTGGACGAGATCGAGCAGCCGCGCCACATCGGCGAGCGTTTCACCGTCGGCTACTGAGCATCCGTCCGGTGGCCCGCCGCCCTTGTGTGCGGCGGCACTTGACCCGGAAAACACCCGAGGCCCCCGATCCGAAGATCGGGGGCCTCGATGCTGGGGTGAGTAACGGGACTCGAACCCGCGACATCCTGGACCACAACCAGGTGCTCTACCAGCTGAGCTATACCCACCAAGACCGGTGCTGTGTGGTTCCTTTTCCCCACCGGCTGAGAAAAAGTGTACAGGCTCCGGAGGGGTGCTCGCTCCCAGGTTTCGTGTCCCCGGGAGCGAGCTGCGTCACTGCTTCGCCGACTCCGGTTCGGCGGGCAGCTTGTGCTTGGCCGCAATGGCCTTCGCGGTCTCCGAGTCCGGCCCCGGCTGGGGCACGAACACGGCCTCCCGGTAGTAGCGCAACTCCGCGATGGATTCACGGATGTCGGCCAGCGCCCGGTGGTTGCCGTTCTTGTCCGGACTGTTGAAGTACGCCCGCGGGAACCAGCGCCGGGCCAGTTCCTTCACGGACGACACATCGACGATCCGGTAGTGCAGATAGCTCTCCAGGGTGGGCATGTCGCGCAGCAGGAAGCCGCGGTCGGTCCCGACGGAGTTACCGCACAACGGCGCCTTCCCCGGCTCCGGCACGTGCTGCTTGATGTACTCCAGCACCTGTGCCTCGGCCGCTTCCAGCGTCGTCCCGGCGTCCAGCTCGGCCAGCAGCCCGGAGGCGGTGTGCATCTGCCGCACCACCTCCGGCATGGTGGTCAGCGCCTCGGCCGGGGGACGGACCACCACATCCACTCCGTCACCCAGCACGTTCAGTTCCGAGTCGGTGACCAGGGCGGCCACCTCGATAAGCGCGTCACTCGCCAGCGAGAGTCCGGTCATCTCGCAGTCGATCCACACCATGCGATCGTTCATACGTCTCACCCTACGGGGCGCTCCCGCTGGCCGGGGAGCACGGGGCGAGCGGCCCCGCGGCCGACCGGGGTCTCCGGAAGACGTGCGGCATACCCCTCCGGCTGCGGCCTGCCCGCGTCGACCGCCTCGGCGGCCAACCCGTGCCCGCCCAGCGCGGCCGCGGAGAACCGCTCGGCCGCCAGCGCCGCCCGCTCGCGCTCCGGCGGACGGTCGGCCCGCTCCGGTCGCAGTGTGGGCTCCGGCGCGCCGTTCTGCGGCCGACGGGCGCGGTAGGCCGCCCGGTAGGCCGCGGGCGAGGCGCCGAGCTGCCGTCGGAAGTGGCCGCGCAGCGCGACCGGCGAGCGGAACCCGCAGCGGCCGGCGACCTCGTCCACCGAGTAGTCGGAGGTCTCCAGCAGCCGCTGGGCCTGGAGGACCCGTTGGGTGATCAGCCACTGGAGCGGTGCGCTGCCCGTGAGGGAGCGGAACCGCCGGTCGAAGGTGCGCCGGCTCATGTACGCGCGGGCGGCCAGCGTCTCCACGTCGAACTGCTCGTGGAGGTGCTCCAGCGCCCAGGCGACGACCTCGGCGAGCGGGTCGGCGCCGATCTCCTCTGGTAATGACCTGTCCAGGTAGCGCTGGTGCCCGAGGTCGGACGCGGTCCGCCGGGGCGGGACGACCAGGCGGCGGGCGAGCGCGTTGGCCGCGTCGGCGCCGTGGTCGGTGCGCACGATGTGCAGGCAGAGGTCGATGCCGGCGGCGGTGCCCGCGGAGGTGAGCACGTCGCCGTCGTCGACGAACAGCTCGCGCGGGTCCACGTGGACGGACGGATAACGCTTGGCGAGCGTCGGCGCGTACATCCAGTGCGTGGTGGCCGGGCGGCCGTCGAGCAGTCCGGCCGCGGCGAGGACGAACGCCCCCGTGCACAGCCCGACGATCCTGGCCCCCTCCTCGTGCGCGCGGCGCAGTGCGTCGAGCGCCGCGGGCGGCGGGGCCTGGGTGATGGAGCGCCAGGCCGGCACGACGACCGTCCCGGCGCGGGAGATCGCCTCCAGCCCGTAGGGGGCGGATAGTTCGAGCCCCCCGGTGGTGCGCAAAGGCGCATCTTCGCCAGCGCACACAAGTAGTCGGTACCTCGGAACACCGGCATCCTGTCGGTCGATGCCGAAGACCGAGAGCGGAATAGAGCTCTCGAAAATGGGGCCGCCACTAAAGAGGAGCACCGCGACTATTTCGCGGCGTCGTCGGGCGGCGAGCTTGCGTGCGGCGTCTGGTACAGCAGCGGAGTCCTGGCTCATGGCACTTAAGCCCCCCTCGGTCGTCTCGCCCTCTCGGTCCTGCACAGTTCCCCCGCCGTCCCAACCAAGATCGAATCTACTGTGCCCCGTGAGGATGGAGCGCCAAGTTCACCACCCACTGGTATGTCGATATGGCAACTTGGCGCGAAGCATTCGATCACGAAGCGTTCCACTCGTCGGCCCTGCATGAAAAGTGCGCGTCTCGGCTCTGCCCGTTCGCAGTAGGGCACAACCATGCCCACCGGTCCTTTCCGCCCAGCTCACACCTGGGTTGAGGGGGGTCAGGGGCAAGGGTTCAGCCAGGGCTCGAAGTTGGCCGAAAACGGTCCTGCGCAGACTTGCGAACGCCTCAATCGACCGGCGTACGCCTTTCGTTGTACCGTCCGCCCCCTCGTGCTTCCGTCCCATTACGTCCGCTTTTGTTCGGGTGGTGTTCTGCGCTCGTGGTACGTGCCACCGGCACACCATCCGTCCGCCCGCGGGGAGTCGGGGGCGGGGGCGCCCTTCTTTGTTCGGGGGTGGTGCGGGTGATCAAGGTGAGGGGCGTCGGGGTCGACCCGATGCCGTCGCGTGGTCGCGCCGGAGCTCACCGAGTTGAGTGATCTCTTGGGCGGCGCCGGGGACATGGCGCTCGACGCCGTCCGGCCACTACCGCACCGCCGGCGACGTTCACAAGGTGTCGCCGGGGTACGTACGGGGGCATGGCGGGGCATTGCCAACCGCGCCACGCTCCGGCATGCTCCGGGGAACGCTTGCGGCCCCGGGTGCTCCTGGAGGCCCTCACCGGACCGTGTGCGTTCTGGGCAGTGGAGGAGTAGCGCCGTACTCTTGGGGTATCGGCTTGGGAAGACGATTCCGAGTCGTATCGTTCCTCTTTGAACTAAGGCGCCGGCTCCTCGGTCGAGTCGCCCAGGTCAACTGCCGGATCAAGTCAATCGCCGTTCCCCGTTCGCCCCTCCGCAAGAGGACGTTCTCGCCGAGACACCCATGGCCGGTCACGAATCCCCCGAACCCGCGGACCGCAAGCAGGTCGCCGATCCGACGGCGGACCTCGAAGCAGCGGAACAGAAGCGCCACGCCTGCGATCCCGCCTTCCAGCACGGCGTCGTGGTCGGCTTCGACGGCTCCATGTCGAGCGAACGCGCGTTGGCGTATGCAATCGGTATGGCCCGCCGCCACGGCTCCGGCCTGATCATCGTCCACGTCGCCAACCGGCTGCCGACGACGGTCTGGGCGGGCTGCGAGCCCCCGGTCTTCGTCGACGTCCCCGACCACCGCACCGAGGTGCTGGGGCTGGAGCTCGCCTGCGCCGACCACCTCGCCGAGGTCCCCTGGATCCTCGTCGAGCGCGGCGGCGACATCTGCCACGAGCTGGAGGAGGTCGGCCGGGAGTACGAGGCCGACGCGATCGTGGTGGGCTCGACCCACGGCATCGTCGGCCGGATCTTCGGCTCGGTCGCCGGCCGGCTCGCCCGCCGCGCGCAGCGGCCGGTCATGGTCATCCCCTGAGGCCCGCGAGGGTCGTTGCCGCGTGCGCCCCGATGCGCCCCCGTGCACCCGTCGGCGGCGCGCGCCGGCGCGCGGGTCAACTCCCTTGTGCGCCCGACCGGTTGATCGATTCTCCTTCGCGCGTCCACAGTTGAGGGGACGTCATGAGGATTGTGGGTAGCGGGCGTCCGGTTGTCGTCCGGAGGTTGGTTGTGCGCTTGTGACGGGTAGAAAACCGTCGCAACCGCGTGCTGCCGACCGGGAAGTGACGGATCCCGGGGTGGCGGCATCCCGCCGGCGTAATGGGCGACGCCGGCAAGGGGAGGCGCCGGCTCCGCGTGCGTATGGTGGCACGCACGCGGAGCCAGCGGTCTTCGCGGCTGAACCGCCGCTGCTTTCGCGGAACGGGTCGCTCGCCGCGGGAGCTGCCCGATCGTCGCTTCGGTGGGATCGGTGAAGATCTGATCCACCGGCCGTGTGGGTCCTACTCCACCGTCACGGACTTGGCGAGGTTGCGGGGCTTGTCGATGTCGCGCCCGAGGGCCAACGCGGTGTGGTAGGCGAGGAGTTGGAGCGGGATGCCCATCAGGATCGGGTCCAGCTCGGGCTCGTTCTTCGGCACCACGATGGTGTGGTCGGCCTTCTCCTGCTCGTCGTGCGCGACGGCGAGGATCCGGCCGCTGCGGGCCTTGATCTCCTCCAGCGCGGCGCGGTTCTTCTCCAGCAGGTCGTCGTCCGGCACGATCGCCACCGTCGGCATCGCCGGCTCGATGAGGGCCAGCGGGCCGTGCTTGAGCTCCGAGGCCGGGTACGCCTCGGCGTGGATGTACGAGACCTCCTTGAGCTTCAGGGACGCCTCGCGGGCCACCGGGTAGCCGCGCACCCGGCCGATGAACATCATCGACTTGGCGTCCGCGTACAGCGCCGACAGTCGCTTGATCTCGTCCTCGCCCTTGAGGATCTCGTCGATCTGGCCGGGCAGCTTCCGCAGGCCCTCGATGATCCGCTTGCCGTCCGCGACCGACAGGTCCCGGATCCGGCCCAGGTGCAGGGCGAGCAGCGCGAAGGAGACCACCATGTTGGTGAAGCACTTGGTGGAGACCACGCAGACCTCCGGGCCGGCGTGCACGTAGATGCCGCCGTCGGTCTCCCGGGCGATCGCCGAGCCCACCACGTTGACCAGGCCCAGCACCCGGGCGCCCTTGCGCTTGAGCTCCTGGACGGCGGCCAGCACGTCGTAGGTCTCACCGGACTGGGAGACCGCGACGTAGAGGGTGTCGGGGTCCACGACCGGGTTGCGGTAGCGGAACTCGGAGGCCGGCTCGGCGTCCGAGGGGATGCGGGCCAGCTCCTCGATCATCTGGGCGCCGATCTGGCCCGCGTGGTACGAGGTGCCGCAGCCCAGGATCTTCACCCGGCGCACCGCACGCGCCTCGCGGGCGTCGAGGTTGAGGCCGCCGAGGTGGACGGTGGAGAAGCGGTCGTCGATCCGGCCGCGCAGCGCCCGGTCCACCGCCTCCGCCTGCTCGGAGATCTCCTTGTGCATGTAGGTGTCGTGGCCGCCCAAGTCGTAGGACTCGGCCGCGTACTCGACGGTCTCCGGCGTCGCCGTCGTCCGCGAGCCCTCGGTGGTGTAGGTCCGGTAGTCGTCGGCCTTGAGGGTGGCCATCTCGCCGTCGTCGAGGGTG
Organism: Streptomyces sp. WZ-12; assembly: GCF_028898845.1. NCBI lineage: Bacteria > Bacillati > Actinomycetota > Actinomycetes > Kitasatosporales > Streptomycetaceae > Streptomyces > Streptomyces sp. WZ-12. Next base: position 5,730,674 of record NZ_CP118574.1, read on the forward strand.
ACGACCTGGCGGGTGTGCGAGACCAGCGCGGCGACGTCGGACGAGACGAACATCTCGTGCTCGCCGATGCCCAGGACGACCGGGGAGCCGTTGCGGGCGACCACGATGCGGTCGGTGAAGTCGGCGTGCAGGACGGCGATTCCGTAGGTGCCCTCGATGTGGCGGAGCGCCTCGCGGACCTTCTCCTCCAGGCTGGGGGCGGCGGAGCGGCCGATGAGGTGGGCGAGCACCTCGGTGTCGGTCTCGGAGGCGAAGGCCACGCCGTCGGCGGTCAGACGGGCGCGCAGATCGGCGGCGTTGTCGATGATGCCGTTGTGGACGACGGCGACCTTGCCCTCGGTGTCGAGGTGCGGGTGGGCGTTCTCGTCGGTGGGGGCGCCGTGGGTGGCCCAACGGGTGTGCGCGATGCCGGTGGTGCCGGCGAAGCGCTTCGGCAGCCGGGACTCCAGCTCGCGGACCCGGCCCTTGGCCTTGGCGGTCTTCAGGCCGCCGGCCTTGCCGGTGCCGCTCGCGTGGAGGGCGATGCCGGCCGAGTCGTAACCGCGGTACTCCAGGCGCGCCAGGCCCTCAAGGAGCAGCGGCGCGACATCGCGCTTGCCGATGTATCCGACGATCCCGCACATACGGTGACCCTTCTCATTGGCGTTCGGTGGGTGCCCGGTCGTCTTCGATCCGTCCGGGGCTGTGGTCCGGTTCCGCTGCGGCCGTCAGCCGTAGACGAGGCGGCGCAACTGGCGGAGCGAGAGCGGCGGTGGGGACACGGCGCGGTGCGGCAGCTCGTGGGAGATCCGCTCGAAGATCGCCTCGTTCCGCAGCCCCTGGGACTGCAGTTCGCGGTGTCTGCGGCGGACGAAGCCCTCCGTCGTCTCGTCGAAGTACGCCAGCACGTCCAGCACCACCCGGGCCGCCTCGCCGCGCTGGAGCGGCGTGCTGCGGACCAGGTGGTCGATGAGGTCCTCGTGGGACGGGCGGCGTTCGAGCACCCGTCGATATTGCGGGGCGTCGGAGAGAATCGCAAGAAATCTGCCCGATATCGGGCAGGGAGCGCGGAACGCATGCGGAAATTGGTCTGCACCTTGACCGACCCCCGGGTGCGCGGTACGCATGGTAGCCATCCGGTCGCTCCACGCCATGCAGAAACGTGCCGCCACAGAACGTGCCGCCGACGTAGCTCGCCGAAGGGACGTCCATGAGACGACCAAGACTGCTGATTCCGCTGTTGCTGGTCGCGGCGGCGGGGACCGCGGCGGGCGCGTCCGCCGCCCCCGCGCCGGGCGCACCGGCCGCCGCCACCCCGCTGGACCGGGTCGTCCCGGCGCCCGCCGCGGTCCGCCCGGGCGGCGGCGCGTTCACGCTCGGCAGCGGGACCCGGATCCGGGTGCCCGCGGGCTCCGGCGAGGCACGGCGGATCGCCGGCTATCTGGCCGGGCTGCTGCGGTCGGCCACCGGCTTCCCGCTGCCGGTCACCACCCGCGGCGGCGCGGACGGCATCGTCTTCCGGCTCGGCGGCCGGGACGCCCGCGGGCTGGGCGAGGAGGGCTACCGGCTCACCTCCGGCGGCCGCGCGGTCACCATCAGCGCCGCCCGCCCCGCCGGCCTCTTCCACGGCGTGCAGACCCTGAGGCAACTGCTGCCGGCCGCCGTCGAGAAGCGCAGCCGGCAACCGGGCCCCTGGCGGGTAGCCGGCGGCACCATTCTCGACACCCCGCGCTACGCCTACCGCGGCGCGATGCTGGACGTCTCCCGGCACTTCTTCACCGTCGAGCAGGTCAAGCGGTACATCGACCAGCTCGCCCAGTACAAGGTCAACGCGCTGCATCTGCACCTCTCCGACGACCAGGGCTGGCGGATCGCGATCAACTCCTGGCCGCGGCTGGCGCGTTACGGCGGCTCCACCGAGGTCGGCGGCGGCCGTGGCGGCCACTACAGCAAGGCCGACTACCGCGAGATCGTCCGCTACGCGGCCAGCCGCTATCTGACCGTGATCCCCGAGATCGACATGCCCGGCCACACCAACGCCGCGCTCGCCTCGTACGCCGACCTCAACTGCGACGGGAAGGCGCCGCCGCTCTACACCGGCACCAAGGTCGGCTTCAGCTCGCTGTGCGTCTCCAAGAAGATCACCTACGAGTTCGTCGACGACGTCCTCCGCGAGCTCGCGGCGCTCACCCCCGGCCGCTATCTGCACATCGGCGGCGACGAGTCGCATTCCACCAGTCACCCGGACTACGTCACCTTCATGGACACGGTGCAGCCGCTGGTCGCCAAGTACGGGAAGACCGTGGTGGGTTGGCACGAGCTGACCGGGGCGCACCCCGTCAAGGGCGCCATCGCCCAGTACTGGGGGCGGGACAAGACGGGCGCGGCGGAGCGGCAGCGGGTCGTCGACGCGGCCCGGCGCGGCACCCGGCTCGTCCTGTCGCCCGCCGACCGCGCCTACCTCGACATGAAGTACGACAAGGACACCCCGCTGGGCCTTACGTGGGCCGGCTATGTGAGCGTCCGGCGCTCCTACGACTGGGACCCGGGCGACTATCTGGCGGGGGTGCCGGCCGGCGCGGTGCTGGGCGTCGAGGCGCCGATGTGGGCCGAGACGCTGGAGAGTTCGGCCAACCTCGAATACCTGGCCTTCCCGCGGCTGGCCGGAATCGCGGAGCTGGGCTGGTCGCCGGCGCGGACGCACGACTGGGACGCGTACAAGGCGCGCCTGGCCGCCCAGGGACCACGCTGGGACGCCCAGGGCATCGACTACTACCGGGCGCCGGAGGTGCCTTGGGTGGGGCGGTGAGGTGGGGTGGCCCCCGCGGGCGTCACGGCCGACCCAGGGGGCGCGGCAAGGCGCCCGCCCCCTAAGGGTCGCCCCTAGAACCCCAACTCCCTCGCGATCAGCATGCGTTGGACCTCGCTGGTGCCCTCGCCGATTTCCAGGATCTTGGCGTCGCGCCACATGCGGGCGACCGGGTACTCGTTCATGAAGCCGTAGCCGCCGTGGATCTGGGTGGCCTCGCGGGCGTTGTCCACCGCGATTTCGGAGGAGTAGAGCTTGGCGAGCGCCGCCTCCTTCTTGAACGGTTCGCCGTGGACGAGGCGGGAGGCGGCGTCGCGCCAGGCCAGTCGGGAGGTGTGGGCGCGCATCTCCATGTCGGCCAGCTTGAACTGGATGGCCTGGTTGGCGCCGATCGGGCGGCCGAAGGCGTGCCGCTCCTTGGCGTACTTGACCGATTCGTCGACGCAGCCCTGGGCCAGGCCCGTCGCCAGGGCGGCGATGGCGATCCGGCCCTCGTCGAGGGTGCGCAGGAACTGGGCGTAGCCGCGGCCCTCCTCGCCGAGGAGGTTGCCGACCGGGACGCGGACGTCGGAGAAGGAGAGCTCGCGGGTGTCGGAGGCGTTCCAGCCGACCTTGGAGTACGGGGCGGCGACGGTGAAGCCGGGGGTGCCGGACGGCACGATGATCGCGGAGATGAGCGGGGAGCCGTCGGCTTTGCGGCCGGTGACCGCGGTGACGGTCACCAGACCGGTGATGTCCGTACCGGAGTTGGTGATGAAGCACTTGCTGCCGTTGATGACCCAGTCCTCGCCGTCACGGACGGCCGTGGTGCGGGTGGCGCCGGCGTCCGAGCCGCCGTCCGGTTCGGTGAGGCCGAACGCGCCCAGCACCTCGCCGCTGCACAGCTTCGGCAGCCACTCCCGCTTCTGCTCCTCGGTGCCGAAGCGGTAGATCGGCATGGCGCCCAGCGAGACGCCGGCCTCCAGGGTGATGGCCACCGAGGAGTCGACCCGGGCCAGCTCCTCCAGGGCGATGCCCAGCGCCAGGTAGTCGCCGCCCATCCCGCCGTACTCCTCGGGGAACGGCAGGCCGAACAGACCCATCTGCCCCATCTGGCGGACGATGTCGTAGGGGAAGGCGTGCTGCTCGTAGTACGCGCCGATCTCCGGGGCGACGACGTCGTGCGCGAACGCCTCCACGGTGCGCCGGAGTTCCTCCAGCTCGTCGGGTAGACGGTGGTCCAGGGACATGGTCACTCACTCCTTGTGGGAGAGGGCACGGACGGTGCGCGAGGGGCTGGGGCGGCCCAGGACCCCGGCCAGCCAGGCGCTGGTCGCGGTGAGTCGCTCCAGGTCGACGCCGGTCTCGATGCCGAGGCCGTGCAGCATCCACACGAGGTCTTCGGTGGCGAGGTTGCCGGTGGCGCTCTTGGCGTACGGGCAGCCGCCCAGGCCGCCCGCCGAGGCGTCGATGGTGGTGACGCCGTGCTGGAGCGCGGCGAAGGTGTTGGCGAGCGCCTGCCCGTAGGTGTCGTGGAAGTGGACGCCGAGCGCGGAGGTCGGCACGCCCGCCTCGTTGAGCGCCGCGAGCAGGTGCTGGACGTGGCCGGGGGTGGCCACGCCGATGGTGTCGCCCAGGCTCAACTCGTCGCAGCCCAGGTCGAACAGGGCCCGGCAGACCCGCACGACCTGGGCGATCGGGACCGGGCCCTCCCAGGGGTCGCCGAAGCACATCGAGAGGTAGCCGCGGACGTGGACCTTCTCGTCCCGGGCGCGGCGGACCACCGGTTCGAACATGGCCAGCGCCTCGTCGACGGTGCGGTTGAGGTTGGCCCTGGCGAACGACTCGGTGGCGCTGCCGAACACCGCGATCCGGCGGGCGCCCAGCGCCAGGGCCCGGGAAAGGCCCCGCTCGTTGGGCACCAGCACCGGGAGCTGCCGCGGGTCCAGCCCGTCCAGCATCGGGAACAGCCGCTCGGCGTCGGCGAGTTGGGGCACCCACTTGGGGTGCACGAAGCTGGTGGCCTCGATCACCGGCAGCCCGGCGGCGGCCAGGCGGCGGATGAACTCGGCCTTGGTCTCGGTGGGGACGACGGTCTGTTCGTTCTGGAGGCCGTCGCGCGGGCCGACCTCGTGGATCCGCACGCGGGTGGGCAGGCCCTCGGCGGCCACCTCCATCGGCAGCCCGGCGGCCGGGGTCGCGATCGGCTCGGTCATGCCGTGGTCTCCTCGTCGGCGCGCGGGGCGGTGTCGTCCTGGGGTGCGGCGTCCTCGTGCGGGGCGACGACGGCCAGGACCTGGTCCATGGCCACCGTGCTGCCGGGGGTGACGTCCAACTCGGTGACCGTCCCGGCGTGCGGGGCGGAGATCACGTGCTCCATCTTCATCGCCTCCACCACCAACAGGCCCTGGCCGGCGCTCACTTCGTCGCCGACCGCGACCTTGACGACGGTGACGGTGCCCGGCATCGGGGCGGCGAGGGTGTCCACGCCGTGCCCGCGGGCCGCCGCGCGCAGCGCCTCGGCCACCGGGTCGTGGTCGGTGACGTGCCAGGCGTCGCCGTCCCGGCCCAGCCAGTCGCCGCCGCGGTGAAAGGCGTGCCGGACGCCGTCGACGGTGACGGTCACCTCGTCCGCGGTGACCTCGTAACGCTCCGGGGCGGTGCCGGGACGGACGTCGTAGGCCACCGGGTCGTGCCCGGGGACGCGCAGCCAGTGGCGGACCGGGGCGGGCTCGCCGCCGAGCCGGAAGCCGGTGGGGGCGGCGAACGGGTCGCGCCAGCCGGCCTCGTCGGCGGCCGGCTCCAGGGCGGCCTGCCGGACCGCGGCGGCCGCCGCGTACACCTCGTCCGGCACCCCGGCGGCCACCAGGTCGGCCGCCACCCGCTCCACCAGGCCGGTGTCCAACTCGCCGGAGACCACGTCCGGGTGGGCCAGCAGCCGGCGCAGGAAGCCGGCGTTGGTGGGCACGCCGAGGGTGACGGTGGCGGCCAGCGCGGCCCGCAGCGTGCGCAGGGCGCCGGCCCGGTCGGGGCCGTGCGCGATGACCTTGGCGAGCATCGGGTCGTAGCGGCTGCCGACCTCGACGCCCTCGGTGAGGCCGGAGTCGGTGCGCACGCCGTCGCCGGCCGGCTCACGCAGGGTCAGCACGGTGCCGCCGGTCGGCAGGAAGTCGCGGGAGGGGTCCTCGGCGCAGATCCGGGCCTCGATCGCGTGCCCGGTGAAGGTGACCTCCTCCTGGGTGTGGGGCAGGCGGGCGCCGGCGGCGATCCGCACCTGCCACGCGACGAGGTCGAGCGGGCCGGCGTCCGGGCCGAGGGAGACGGCCAGTTCGGTGACCGGGTGTTCCACCTGGAGGCGGGTGTTCATCTCCATGAAGCAGTAGCCGGCCGGGTCCTTGCCGGGGACGATGAACTCGACGGTGCCGGCGCCGCGGT